>JAFRQL010000230.1 GCA_017428655.1 Bacillota bacterium
ATGGTATCCTTGGGGATATTCAGCTGCTCAAGGACCTTGTCGTCTCTTTCGAAGACCTTGATGGCGTACCATCTCTGCTGCTCTTCGGGCAGGTCGTGTACGACTGCCTCTTCGATGTGGGCGATGGCATGCTCGACAGGGCCTGAGAAGGTGTGCATGGGAACGGTCTTGGTGCTCTGGGCAGCCTTTACTGCCTCTTCTGCGGCCTCCATGACTCCGTCGCCCTTAAGAGCGGAGATCTCGACGATCCTGCAGCCCAGGTGCCTTGAGAGCTCCTTGATGTCGATCTTATCCCCGTTCTTTCTCACCAGGTCCATCATGTTGATGGCGATGACCACGGGGATGCCCAGCTCGGTCAGCTGTGTGGTAAGATAGAGGTTCCTCTCCAGGTTGGTGCCGTCGACGATGTTGAGGATCGCGTCGGGACGCTCATTGATCAGGTAGTTTCTCGCGACCACCTCTTCGAGGGTGTAGGGCGAGAGGGAATAGATGCCGGGAAGGTCGGTGATGGTGACGCCGTCATGCTTTTTGAGCTTGCCTTCCTTCTTCTCCACCGTGACGCCCGGCCAGTTCCCTACGAACTGGTTCGAGCCGGTCAGGGCGTTGAACAGGGTAGTCTTACCGCTGTTCGGGTTGCCCGCAAGGGCAATTCTGATATCCATGTATGATTCCTTTCTCGGGTTACCTTAGGGTAACCCTCCTGCTGAAAATAAAGGGGTCTCCCCCAGCTCTTACCTTACTGGACCTCTACCATCTCGGCATCGGCCTTGCGGATGCTCAGCTCATAGCCTCTGACGGTGACCTCGATGGGATCGCCCAGGGGAGCGACCTTGCGGACGTAGACCTCTACGTTCCTGGTGATGCCCATGTCCATGATCCTGCGCTTGACAGCGCCCTCGCCGTGGAGCTTCACGACCTTTACGGTCTCGCCGATCTGTACATCTCTCAGTGTTTTCATTTCTTTCTCCTTATAAAGACTTTAGATCATTATTTTCTGGGCCATCTCTTTGCTGATGGCGACCCTGGTCTCTTTTACGACGACTATCAGGTTGCCTGCCATCTCGGAAACGACCTTAACGCTTCCGCCGACCACGAAGCCCATGTTCTCAAGATGGGTCTTGAGCTCAGGGTTCCCGCCGATCTTCTTGATGATGTTCTCTTCTCCGGGCGATGCATACCCAAGCGGCATCATTTTCTCTTTCCTTCTTTCCTTTTGGGATCTGAGTGCCCGTGGTTATCCTGGGCTAACTACGCCGATATTATAGTTATCCTGGACTAACTTGTCAAGAGGGACCAAAATAAAAAATCGCCATTTGTTAGACTAGCCTAACAAATGGCGACCTTATAATGCAGCTTTCTACTATTGATAATATGTTTTTTTGACGTACTTCATGAAGCCCTTGACCGCTTCGCTCTTTACCGCGGCCTTGTTCACCGCGATGTAGAAGAGCCTCTCGGAAACTCCTTCGGGCAGCTTGAATGCCAGGAGCTTGCCATCGGCGATCCTGTCGTTGACGGCAAGGCGGGACACCATCGACACTCCGATACCCGACATGACCAGGTTCTTGATGGTCTCCTGATCGTTGATGCGGGCGGTGATGTTGAGCTCGTCCAGCCTGATGCCCAGGGACTCTATGATGGTCTCGGCGCTCTTCTGGCTGCCGCTGCCCATCTCCCTGAAGATCACGGGATGGGAGAGGATGGTCTTGTAGGGGATCTGTCCGTCTTTGGCGTAGGCCTTGAATTCCGGGGTCGCCGGGGTGATGAGCACGGTCTCGTCCCTGTAGAACGGGTCGCACTTGAGCTTGTCTCCGTTGCAGTTGAGGCCCAAAAGTCCCAGATCGAAGAGACCGCTCTCCAGGCCCTCCATGACGGAACTGCTGTCCCCTTGGGTGATGACGAAGTGGACGTCGGGGAAGCTCTTGCTGTAGCCCGCCAGGATGTCGGGCAGGATGTAGGTCGAGGGGATGGTGGAGACTCCCAGATGGATGATGTTGCGGTTCTCGTCGTTCCAGCGGCGGATCAGACGGTCCTCCAGCTCGAGGATGTTGGCCGCGCATTCGTAGAGCTCCATGCCCTTCTGGGTCACTTCTATATTCTTAGTGTCGCGGACGATGAGGCTGACGCCCAGCTCCTCCTCCAGGGCCTTGATGTGGGTGCTGATGGTGGGCTGAGAGGTGAAGGTCTTTTCGGCAGCCTTGGTGAAGTTGCCGTAGTCGACCACTGCCTTGAAGGATTTCAGCTGCTTAATTTCCATGAAGAATGTCTCCTATCGCCTTGAGTGCATATACGACGTCGTCCGGGGTGCTGCTGTAGCCGAACGAGAAGCGGACGGTGCCCGTGGGGAAGGTCCCAAGGGTCTTGTGGGCACTGGGAGCGCAGTGAAGCCCGACTCTGGTCATGATCCCGTACTCGCTGTCGAGCCTGAAGGAGAGCTCCGCGGGATCGGTCTCGGTGGACATTATCGAGACCACGCCGACCCTGCCCTCGCAGTCCTTTCTGCCGCAGATCCTGAGAAGCCCCTCCTCTTCCAGGGGCGCGAGGCCCTCAAGGAAGGCTTTGGTGAGGGCCAGCTCGTGGGAGAGCACCGTGCCCATGCCCTGCTCCTTATGCCAGAGGAGGGCGGCGCGAAGGCCCATGATCCCGGGAAGGTTCATGGTGCCG
>JAFRQL010000231.1 GCA_017428655.1 Bacillota bacterium
AAACGAGATATCTATGAATACGTGTGGCACTTCTATCCTAGAGAAAGGCCGCACGCAACTAACGGCTATCTGACCCCGCTCGAATATTACGGGCATGGATAGATTACATATTTTCGACTCTACTTTTCGGGGGACACCTCACGAACGACAATGATACGGCTATTATGAAGAAAAAAGTATAACTGATCCTGGAATTATTTGATTTATGCAGTAAAACGCCTCGCGGTAAGTGGGAAGACCTGTGCAACCGGCTCCCCTGTGAAGATCGATACGGTACATGAAGCCAGATTCGCAGCAAAATCGATCAGTCTGATCAGCCCCGGCGATGCAGCCAAGGGTATTCTGCATCCCCGCAGTCGAAGGACCGGCTTTAAACGATAAGTACCAACATATCATCAACGCCTAAGCACACACAAAAACTGCCCTTTCGGGCAGTCTGAATGGACTTTGAGACCGGATACGTACAATAAACGTACCAGCCAGCAGGTCCGTCTATATATTATCAAAACAATTCGGGCATTCAGGACCAAAGGCATGATCCTGACAAGCCCTTATCACTCCCTACCTTCTGCAGTTCTCGGGGCCGATCTCGCCGTTCATGAAGGCGGTGATTATATTGCTGGTGAGGGCCACATGGCTGGGGGTGTAGCATTCCTTGAGCTCGTCTCTGGTGAACCAGCGGGCGGAGGCCAGCTCCACGCCGTCGGCATGGGCGTCCTCGGACTCAGCCTCGCAGAGGAAGCCACAAAGCAGGCTCGAGCTCATTGCCCAGGGCTGGCTCTTGTAGAAGGTGATGTTCTTCACCCTGACGCCGACTTCTTCCATGACCTCGCGGCGGACGGTATCCTCGATGGTCTCGCCGATCTCGCAGAAGCCCGCCACCAGGGCGAACCTGCCCGATCCCGGCCTGTTGTACTGGGTGCATAGGATCTTGTCTTCGTGCATTATCCCCACGATCACGCACGGATTGATGCGGGGGAAGATCATATTCCCGCACTTGGGACATCTCATCATCCTCTCGACCCCGTCGTGGACCAGCGGAGTGCCGCAGTGGCCGCAGAATCTCTCGCTCTCGTACCAGTTGTTGAGATGGAAGGCCGTCACGGCGGCGTAGGCGTTCTCCACCGGGAAGGTGTCCCTGTAAACTCCGATCTCCTCGTAGGTGAACCCGGGGATCTCAAGAGCATCGCCGCTCCTTAAAAGGAAGCAGTCGTCGTCTCCCACGGAGAATATAAAGGAAAGATCGGGGACCGGACCGTTCACCGACGGTTCTCCGCCTTTGAAGGCGCCAGCGGCAGCAGCCTGCTCATAGGTCGGGAACGAGATCTCTTTGGTGAGTTTTACGCTGGAAGGTCCGCTGACATTGACCTCGACGGGGCCTCTTTCCGTCCGGACGCTGCAAAGGAGCTTTTTCCCCTGAAAGTGGAAGACCGGAGATGAAGCGCAGGGCTTTTTTGCCGGGTCATACTGATTGTTGAGACTCTTGGGAGCGATATCCTGGATCATATTTCTTCCTTTCTGCAAGAAAAAAGGCTCCTTGTTCAAGGAGCCTTATCTCGTGGTGCGGTATAATGGACTTGAACCATCACGGTGTTACCCATACGGCCCTCAACCGTACGCGTCTGCCAATTCCGCCAATACCGCGCGTCAACATCGAGTATATTAGCACCAAGTCCCGGGTTTGTAAAGCGGAATTTTTAAAAATCTCAAACTTTTTTCCGCGCTCCCCCGGCTGCAGGTGCATCGGCATCACCTGCCAAGGCCGGTACTCTCCCGCCCCGAAGCGGTCATGGCCCCGGGGCGGAAGCAAAATCTAAGCCTTTAGCAGTTTTCTTTTATACCAACAGACCGAACACCAGCCTGACCAGCAGAGCGAATATCCACGCGACGACGCACTGGAACGCCACCAGGCAGGCGGCCTGCTTTCCTCCCAGTTCGTTCTTTACCGAAGCGATGGCGGCAAAGCACGGGGTGTACAGGAGGCAGAAGGTTATCATCGCGGCGGCGGCCGGGACGGTCAGGACCGAAGCAAAGCCCGCCTCGGAGCCGAACAGCACGGTCAGGGTCGCGACGACGCTCTCCTTCGCGGCAAGCCCGGTGACGACGGCAGTGGCGCAGCGCCAGTCCCCGAAGCCCAGAGGCTTGAATACCGGAGCGAGGATCCCGCCTAAAACGGCCAGGATGCTGGCTGAAGCGTCCTCGGTCATGCTGAGCCCCATATCGAAGTTCTGCAGGAACCAGATGACGATGGTAGCGATGAAGATTATGGTGAACGCCCTCTGCAGGAAGTCCTTGGCCTTGTCCCAGAGGAGCAGTCCGACGCTCTTGGCCGACGGCATCCGGTAATTGGGGAGCTCCATAACGAAGGGCACCGCGTCCCCCTTGAATATGGTCTTTTTAAGGAGCATGGCGATGAGGACTCCGACGAAGATCCCCCCGAAATAGATCAGGACCATCACCGCTCCCGCGTGCCTTGGGAAGAACGCGGCGGTGAAGAAGCCCCAGATCGGCAGCTTCGCGGAGCAGCTCATATAAGGAGTGAGCATTATGGTCATGCGCCTGTCCCTTTCGGAGGGCATGGTGCGGCTGGCCATGACCCCGGGCACGGTGCAGCCGAAGCCTATGAGAAGAGGCACTATGCTGCGGCCCGAAAGACCGATCTTCCGCAGGATCTTGTCCATCACAAAGGCGATCCTGGCCATGTAGCCGGTGTCTTCAAGAAGAGACAGGAAGAAGAACAGGGTCACGATGATGGGAAGAAAGCTCACCACGCTCCCCACCCCGGCGAATATGCCGTCGGAGACCAGAGATCTCAGGGCTTCGCTGACTCCCGCGGCCTCCATGGCCGACGCTGTAGTCTCCCCCAGCCCGGTTATCGCGACGTCCAGCAGGTCCTGCAGCCAGGCGCCGAT
>JAFRQL010000016.1 GCA_017428655.1 Bacillota bacterium
CTTTCGGACGTGAGTTCGACTCTCACCGCCTTCACCACTTCAAGAAGCCTGCAACTTCAACGGTTGCGGGCTTTTTCGTTGGGATTTCAACGTTTTCAGGCTCCTTTCCCTTTCAGCTTTGCGCAGGTCTTTTCAGTTCTTTTTAGGCCTTTTTGAGCAAATGCAAGATGAAATGCAACACGAAAAGCTGTTTTCCTTCCGCAAGGGTTTCTTGACTTTTGGGGCCGATCTGCGGGATGCAGTCAATTGTTTTCAGGCTCATGCAGGACTTTTCATGTTTCAATTCATCCGGGCCGGCGGTCAGATCATCAAAAGCTGCGCAAGGTATAACGATATTGGGATCGAAACTATAAGAATATGCGATCTCATGCCCGCCGCCTGCTCTCGTCTAAGTATCGGGAGGATCATTGGCGGAAAAAGCTTGCCAAAAGCGAGAAATATCGCGATCTTGTCAAGAAAGGCCTGCGAAAGCACCGGGCAAAGCCCTGATCGAAGAGAACGTCCGCGATGATCCCGCATCATCGGTCGTGATCCCGAAAAAAAGCGGCAGGCCGTCGGCGCAAGGGCCGTAAGTACATCGACTTTTCCGCCGCCTTGCGGTATTTCACAGTCAGGACATCCTGCCCAAATGCTCCTCGCGGCCAAACCTGGCTGCGGCCGGTCTCCCGGTCATATTTCTTCTCCCGCCCTTACACCTGCGCCGCTGTCACCCGGTCCCATCCTGTGCTATAATTTGAAAAAGGAGGTCGCGAGATGGCAACGCTGAGATACAAGACGAGGGGCGGATCCAGCCCCCAGGGAAAACCCAGGGCATTCTTTTTCGGAAAGCAGGAAGACCTGGACCTTTACTTCGAAGAGATATCCGAAGACATCCTGGACGAGATCAACTGCGCGGTCTACTACCCTTCCTGGATAGACGGCGGGAGCGAAGCCCAAAAGATCGGCGAGTTCGACATAGCGCAGATGAACGTGATCGTCGTCCCGGTCAGCAGAAGGCTCCTTTCCGCGGAGGACGCGGAGCTGGACGGCTGGCTCGACGCCGCGCGAAAAAACAACGTCCCCATCCTGCCCCTCATGCAGGAGAGCGGCATGGACGCCCTGTTCGAGAAAAAGTTCGGGTCCCTCCAGTATCTGGACAAGAACAAGGTCGACAGCACCGCGATCCCCTACGAAGAAAAGCTCCGGAATTTCCTCTCGGCGGTCATGCTGGGCGACGAGCTTTCTGAGAAGATCAGGAGCGCTTTTGACGCGTATATCTTCCTGAGCTACCGGAAAAAGGACCGGGAGTACGCCCAAAAGCTCATGAAGCTCATCCACGAGAACGATTTCGCCAGAGACGTCGCCATCTGGTACGACGAGTTCCTCACCCCCGGCGAAGACTTCAACGAGCTCATATCCCGGGCCCTGGAGAAGAGCTCCCTCTTCGTCCTCACCGTCACCCCCAACGTCGTCAACGAGATCAACTACATAATGAACATCGAGTACCCGATGGCGGTGGAGCGCGGAAAGCCCGTCGCCCCGGTGGAGATGGTCAAGACCGACGAGAGCGAGCTCAGGCGCCTTTACAGCGGGATCCCCAGCGCCGTCCCGGCGGAGGACGCCGGCAGCCTGGCGGAGCTTTTGAGATCCAAGCTCTCCGGGATCCTCGAAGGCGGGACCAGGGACCCGAAGCACCGTTTCTTCATGGGCCTCGCCTATCTTTCGGGCATCGACGTCGAAAGGGACGCCCAAAGGGGCATGTCCCTGCTAAAAGAAGCGGCGGACGAGGGGCTTGAAGAGGCCTTTGAGAAGATATCTGACGCCTATTACTACGGCGACGGCGTAGAACAGGACTGCGAAGAGGCCCTGAAATGGAGGCGCAGGCTCGACGACATATACGGCGAGAAGACCGATAAGAGCCGGGATGACGACGACCTTTACGAGCTCATAAAGCGCCGCATGCGCTACGGGGAGCTGGCCTACGAGGCGGGCGTCTACGACAAGGCTCTGTGGGCCTTCGACGTGACCTCGGAGGGAGCAAGACAGCTGGCCGTTGGGTCGGTCAAGACCAATCCTTTCAAGAAGATCCTGGGCATCGCGTCCAAGATCACCGGCCGGGGCAAATACTATTCCGAAGGCATGTACATGATGATCCGCTGCCTGAGGTACATGGCGGATATCTACCACGCCATGGGGCAGACGGACAAGGCCGCGGAGTGCGGGGCACAGGCCGCGAAGATCGGAGCGGGGCTCGGGGAGATCTCCGACGGCGGCCGCATTTACGGCGAACTCTTCATGATATACAGCCGCATGGGCAGGATGTGCCTTGAGAGCGGCAACACCGAGGGAGCGGGCTACTGGTTCGGAGAGATGAGCAAGGTCTTCATCAAGGCTCCCGAGGTCCAGACCGGGCTCAACGAGGCCGAGCTTTACACCGGATACTGCCTGTACTATCAGGCCCGGGGGGACCTGGATCAGGCCGCCAAGGACGGCGAGTCCGCCTATTCCAGGCTCAGGCCCCTCTACGACGAAAAGCGCAGCAGATATCTTCTTCAGAAGACGCTGGCCCTGCTGCTCAGGCTCAGCGATATCTATGAAGCCCTCGGGCTGTACGGCGACGCCGCTGCCTGCCTCGACGACGCCAAGGAGCGGGCGGACAAGGCGATGGAGACCGGCCGGGACGCGGATCTGCTGAGAAGATACGTCAGCGCAGTCTACATCCACAGGGGAAGCGTCCTCATGAGCCGCGGGACAGGCGATCCTCTTGCCCAGCTTGAGCTGGGAATAGACGAGTTCGAAAGAATGTCCCAGGAGGACGCCGACGCCGAAGCCGCCGGGATGGTGGTCTACGCCTTCAGCCAGATGGCCCGCTGGTACCGTACCTCCGGGGACGACGTCAAGGCCATGGAATGGTATGAGAAGGCCGCCGTCTTCATGGACGATACGGTGTCCTTCACCAGGTCCATAGGCGATATAAAAAAGACGGCCGAGGTCTACAGGCAGATGCTGGGCTCCTGCCTTCGCACAAACAACGGCGCTCTGGCGAAAAAGTATTACGAGCTGGCGGAGTTCATGCTCACCGCCGCGGCAAAGAGCACCGGGAGCAAGGCCGACGCAGAAGCGCTGGAGGATCTTAAAAAGACCCTTCCCGCCGTGCAGAAGGCTCCTTCGACTCCCGTTCCCAAGGGGGACCTCCTCACCTGGATCGCAAGAGGCGACAAGACCCTGGAAGAGGACCATCCGCAGTACATGAAGGATATGGAGGACGGTCTGGGAGCCATCTGCAAAGACTTCTGGAAGACCCACAGGGATTTCGCGGGTAGGCGTCCCGTCTCGGATCTTGGGCAGCTGCTGCGCCTCGACGCCGCCGTATACCAAAGAATGAGCGAAAAGGAAAGGGAAAATGAAAAGCGCAGCCTCTGCGGAAAAGTGACCCGGGTCATGCTCGAGAACTACCGCCCCTTCCTCAAATACGAAGAGGAGGCCAACCTCCTTCTTGCCTTCTGCGGCCTTTACGAGCTTGCGGAGAGCAGGTTCGTCATCAGCAAAGGCGGAAAGGAGCAGGCCTTCAGGGACTACGGCAGGTTCTACTACGCGATCCCCTTCTGGTACTATCCGGTGGAAAGGATAAAGCACCCCGAGCTCTGGCGCATCCTCTTCCACTGGGCGTCGCCATTTCTGAAATGACCGGTGTTGGACATTTGTTGGACAGATGTTTGCATGATCAAAATAGAAGATCATTGAACACAGGAGCAGGACCATGGCGCCACCGAGAACATACGCAGAAAACAACCCCGCAATGATACCCGGATTTGAGAAGGTCCAGGCCTGATAAGGGAGGACAATAAATGAAGGTCAACGACAGATACTTCTCTTTCTACTACGAGAACGACAACGACTACGGCCCCATCGACATAGATCCGGCGAAGACCGCCCTTCTCATCGTCGACATGCAGCACGTCTTCGTTACCAGACCCGTCTACGCGGACACCCCCGAGGCTCAGGCCGAAAAGGCCCGCTGGGAGCAGTTCTACCGGGCCATCGACGAGACGGTCCTCCCCAATAATATCAGGCTCCTGGAGTACTTCAGAAAGCGGGGCCTGGACGTCTTCTTCGCGAAGATCCAGGGAAGAAGAAAGGACGGAAGGGACCGCTCCCTGGACCAGAAGGCCACCGGCTACAACGAACTGCTGCTCCCCCCGGGAGATCCCAGCGCCGGGATCCTGCCACAGCTCTCCCCCAAGGAAGACGAGATCGTCGTGGTCAAGACCACCGACAGCGCCCTGACCGGGACAAACCTTCGCCTCACCCTCTACAACATGGGGATCGACACCGTCGTGGTGACCGGAGTCCTGACCGACCAGTGCGTCTCCGGGACCGTCAGGAGCCTGGCCGACGAGAGCTTCAAGGTCTGGCTCATCGAGGACGCCTGCAGTGCAGCCACCGAAGAGATCCAGAAAAACGAGCTCACCATACTAAACAACATCTACTGCCACGTCATAACGACGGACGAATGCATCGAAGCGATGGACAAGCGATAGGTCCCCGCAACAGACTTTTCCCAGCCGGGTCCGCCCGGCTTTTTTGTTCCTTTATGTGATATACTCTTGCCATGAAACTTGTGATAGCGGAAAAACCGATGCTCGCCCGGGCCATAGAGCAGGCCTTGGACGGGACCGCCGTCCGAAAGGACGGATATACCGAAAAAGGGGAGTACACCATAGTCTCCGCCTTCGGACACCTGCTGACCCTGAAGGATCCCGAGGACTACGATCCTAAGTTCGCCAAATGGGACCTTGAGAGCCTCCCCATATTCTTTGAGAACTGGGGAAAGAAGCCCGGAGCGGGAAAGGAAGAGCGCCTAGCACTGATCGGCAGGCTCCTTAAGGACGCCCAGTGCGTAATCCACGCCGGAGACCCCGACGACGAAGGCCAGTACCTGATCGACGAGATCCTGGACTGGTTCGCTTACAAGGGGCCGGTCCTGCGCCTTTCCACCGGAGACACCACCGAAGGCGCCCTCCGAAGGGCCCTGACCGAGATGAAGGACAACGCGGACTTCCGCGGTGCGGGCCTCTCTGCCCACGCCAGGGCAGTGGCGGACATCATGACCGGCTACAATTTCAGCCGGTATTTCACCCTGAAGAACCCTCATATAAAGATGCTGACGGTGGGAAGGGTCCAGACCCCCGCCCTTGGACTGGTCGTCGCAAGGGACCTGGCCATCGAAGGCCACACTAAGCTCACATACCAGGTGATCCGGGTCCCGGTGAAGGTGGAAGGAAAGACCGTGACCGCCATCTACGAGCCCGCCAAGGACGATCCAGCCCTTGAGGACGGAAGGATCACCGACAGGGAATACGCGGAGGATCTGGCGGACAGCCTTTCGGACAGGGACCTGGATGAGATCAGGATCACCGAGAAGGACATCACAGATCAGCCTCCCCTGCCCTTCAACCTGGTCAAGCTCCAGACCTACGCGTCGGGAAAGTTCGGCTACGATCCCTCGAAGGTCCTTGAGATCACCCAGAACTTAAGGGACAGGCACAACGCCATCACCTACAACCGGTCCGACTGCCAGTACCTTTCCGAGGAGCAGTTCGCCGAATCCCCCCAGACCGTGAGGACGGTCCTGGAGAACCTTTCGGGGGACCCTGCCGGGAAGATCTTTGAAAGACTGCCACTGGACACGAAGCTCCACAGCAAGGCCTTCAACGACAAGAACATCACCGCTCACACGGCGATCATCCCCCAGAGAAGGCGGTTCGACGTCTCAAAGCTCACCGAAGAAGAGAGGAACATATACCTGGCCATAGTGAAATACTACATGGCCCAGTTCCTGCCGCCGGCAAAGAAGGTCAGGACCTCTCTGGAAGCCCCCGCGGAGGGCGGGCTGCTCAAGGCGTCTTCGACGAAGATCATTTCTCCGGGATACATGCAGCTGATAAAGCCCGAAAAGGACGACGAAGAGGACAGGGAGAGCGAGCTCAGCGCCATCCCCGAGGGAGAATACGCCGGAAGGACCGGCAAGGCCGAGGCCGAGGAAAAGGAGACCAAGGCCCCGCCCAGATATACCAAGGCATCCCTCAACGAGGACATGACCCGCATCGCGAAATACGTGACCGATCCCAGGGCCAAGGCCCTGCTCCTGGCAAAGGACAAGGACAAGAAGGGCGAAAACGGCAGCATCGGCACCTCCGCGACCCGTTCCGGCATCATCGACACCCTCGAGGAACGGGGCTACATCGAGACC
Source organism: Bacillota bacterium (assembly GCA_017428655.1). Classification (GTDB taxonomy): domain Bacteria; phylum Bacillota; class Clostridia; order Peptostreptococcales; family Anaerovoracaceae; genus RGIG2707. The sequence continues at coordinate 6,233 of JAFRQL010000016.1, forward strand.
AGGGGGAAGCAGATCCAGTCGACCCAGCTGGGAAGAGAGCTCTGCAGGATCCTTCCCGACCAGCTGAAGAAGCCCGACATGACCGGCCTGTGGTGGGCCGTCCAGGAGGAGATCCGGGACGGCGAGGTGCCCTGGACCGCCCTGACGGACAGCGTCCTGGATATGATCAGGTCCGTCATAAAGACCGAATATCCCAAGGTCGACGCCTACCACGTGCCCGAGTCCATGCGCAGGGGAAGGCTCCTTCTGGGGACCTGCCCCCGCTGCGGCAAGGACGTGATCGAGGGGAAGAACGGTTTCGGCTGCAGCGGCTTTAAGGACGGCTGCAGGTTCATCATCTGGAAGAGCGCCAAGACCGGGATGATGAGCAGGACGGAAGTCACCGCGGACATGGTCCACACCTGGCTTGCCTCCGGCTGGGATGACGAGACCAGGCCGGATGACAGCGGCGTCCCCGTCCCCACCGGAAGGAAGCGTTCAAAGGGGGCGGTCCTCTGCAAAAAACTGTGGTCAGAGGCGAAGAAGATCTCCTATTCAGGACGCGTCTACCTTACGGATGAGGGCGCGGGGTCGGAAAGAGGAGCGGGCTTCGGGATAGAGTCCATCGAGCACGAGCCGCCCAAATCCCTGGGCAAATGCCCCCGCTGCGGCAAGGACGTGATCGAGGGCCGGGACGGCTACGGCTGCTCGGGCTACAGGGAAGGCTGCAGGTTCATCATCTGGAAGAAGGCAAAGAGCGGGATGATGAGCAAGGCGGTCATCACCAAGACCATGGTAAAGACTTTGCTCTCAAGCCCCTGGGAGGACGAGATCCGCACCGGCAGGGACGGACAGCAGGCTCCCACCGGGAAGAAACGCACCCAGAAGACCGTCCACATCAAGAAACTGTATTCCCAGGCGAGGGACAAGACCTACACCGGAGACGTTTACCTGACAGACGAAGGACCCTCTTCTCTGTACGGGGCGGGCTTCGGCCTTGAGCGGGTCACCGACGACGGTACCGAGGTGCTGGGCAGATGCCCCCGCTGCGGCAAAGACGTGGTCGAGACCGCCAACGGCTACGGCTGCACGGGCTTTTCCGACGGCTGCCGCTTCATGATCTGGAAGAAGCAGAAGCAGAAGATGCTCTCGAAGATCGAGTTCACCAAGACCGACGCCAAGCGGTTCCTCGCGGGAAAGCCCACGAGAAAGAACCATCTGATCGATAAAAAGGGCGCGGAATTCAAGGCCGATCTGATCATGGAGGAGACCCCCGACAACCCCTACGGTCCCGTCTTCAGAGCAGTCGAAGGCACCATCGAGGTCAAGGACGGCGATCCGTCAGCCATAAAGATCGAGACGGTAAAGGCGGATGATGCGAAGGGAGAATGACCAAATGCGCAATGCGCAGCTGATGTCAGGTGTATAATGATCAAGACAGCGCCGGGACCCCATACCCGGCGCTGCCTTTATACTTAGAGGAGAAAAAATGAATTGTTTAGATCTTGAATACAGCGGATCCGGTACGCATATAAACAATGATCAACATGCAGTAGAAAATGTTGAACTTTGCGATCTGTCATCGGTATAAGTGAAATATATATATGATCCACGGCAGGCGTGATAAAATCATTATATCAACTGAATGAAAGGAGACCTGCCATGTATAAGGAATGCGAGCTCGGAAGCAATAAGACCTATAAGGAAGTCATAGACAATTTTCTTCCCAACCTGGAGGGATTCTACAAAAGTCCTTCCGCATACCGGGTAGAACCGTTCCGGATCTTCGGGAACCTATATTATGTCGGGGACAAGAAGGTCTGCAGCCACCTGATCGATACCGGAGACGGTCTGATACTCTTTGATACAGGATACCGCAATGCCAGCCACCTTCTTCTCCAGTCCATCTATGATCTGGGATTCGACCCTCACGATATCAAATTGATAATAAACTCCCATGGACACTTCGATCACTTCGGGGCAGGCAACGAGTTCAGGAGCCTCTATGGAGCGAAGATCGCCATGAGCAAGGTCGACACCGATCTTCTCAGAGAAGATCCGAGAAGGGCATTGATGCACCTTTCTCCTGCGCCTAACGATGATATATGCTGGCCTGACATCGAGATCGAAGACGGAGACATACTGACGGTCGGAAACACCTCCATACGCTGCGTCCTTGCTCCCGGCCACACCATGGGCACAATGGCGTTCTTCTTTGATGCGGTGGATGGTAAGGAAACTAAAAAGGTCGGCTATCTCGGAGGCGTAGGCTTCCTGAGCGTTTACAAGGACTACTGCAGAGAGTACGGTCTTCCGCTGAACAAGACGGAGCTCCTTAAGGATTCCATCGAAAAGATAAGACCGGAAAAGGTAGACATTTTCCTGGGCAATCATCCCTACCATAACTGCACTTTGGAGAAAAGACAGTGGATGATCGATCATCCGGGAGAGAATCCGTTCATCAATCCGAACGGCTGGGATATATTTCTGAACGCTCTTGAAGCGAGAAGGCAGGATTTTGAAAGGCTCGGCTACTGAGCTTTAGCATCCCGTCATACCCATATAAACAAAAGATCTCCGGCAGGGATTGTCCATGCCGGAGATCTTTTGTTATTCAGTATTATGTTCGCGGGCTTTCTCCGCCTGGGCGGATGTGCACCTAGGCAAAGGCCTAATGCACTCTTCTGCGCCTTATGAGCTCCGCGCCGATGACGGCTGCGGACGCCGCGGACAGGGCCATCAGGGCGAACCAAAGGTCCAGATCGTCGCCGGTCTTCGGGGTCTGAGGCTCCTGAGGCTTCGCGGGCTCTTCGGGCACAGGAGGTGCGGGCGGTTCGTCCGGTTCGCCGGGCTTGGGAGGCTCGACGGGCACAGGAGGCTCGTCAGGTTTTCCGGGCTCCTGAGGCTTGGGGGGCTCCACAGGCTTATCGGGCTTTCCCGGCTCATCCGGGTCTTCTGGCTCAGGCTCCTCCGGCTTTCCGGGCTTGGGAGGCTCCTCGGGTTTTCTGGTGTTGATGATATCAAAGCCTTCCACCGAAGTTTTATAGCCCTCCACGGGCTCCTCCGCCACGGTGTATTTTATCTCGGACTTGTCTTCGTTAAATTTGGGAAGGTCTTCGAAGGAGCAGGTCCAGCCGTCTTCGGCAGTCACGGTCTTTCGCGCCGCTTCCTTTCCGCCGGCCAGCAGGATCACGGTTATGCGGTCGGGGCGGACGCCGTCCCGGTCGTCATTGTCCTTCCAGATCTTCTTAACGTCGATCCTGACGGTCTCGGGCGGGGTCGGAGGAGCCGGCTTCTTCGCATCCTTTACGACGATCAGGGTCGTCCCGTCCTCCTCCGTCTTTACTTCCGCTTCGGTGACGACTCTTCCGTCGACAGCTATGGTGAAGGTGACGTCATCCGCGGTCTGATAGCCCTCGGGCGCTTCGATTTCGGTGATGGTATATTCCGCGCTGGCGCGAAGTCCCGTTATGATGTGGGGCTCGCTGCCTGAGGTCCACTCCCCTGCGGTATTGCCGTCCTTGTCCAGCAGCCTGAAGACCGCGCCCTCAAGGGCCGTCTCAGACTCCGCGTCCACCTTGGCGATACCGACACGGGTCAAAGGATCCTCGACCATTATCACGTCGTTGCCGTCCTCGTCTTTGGCGACCCTGGCGCCCGCGGTGATCTTTCCGTCCTTATCGACGGAGAAGGTCATCTTTGAGACCAAAGCGTAACCGTAGGGCGCTGCGGTCTCGACCAGGGCGTACTCCGCGCCTACGTCAAGATCGCCGGTCACATGAGGCTCCTTGCCGGATATCCACATTTCGACCACGTTGCCGTCCTTGTCAAGGATCTGCATGGCCGCGCCTTCAAGCTCCTCCTGAGAGGTCAGGCTGACCTTGCTGATCCTTACGGGCAGCTTCTTGGGATCGGTGTAGTTGGTGAAGACGGGGATCCCGGATCCGGCTTCCTCTCCGCCCTCGTATATGACCTGAGCGGTCATGGTGCCGTCGCCGTTGTCGCTGACGGTCACGGAGACCCTCTCCTTATGCTCATCGTACTCGATCTCGGGATCGTCTCCCTTGATCTCTTCGATATAGTAGACGAAGCGTCCGCCGTCGTCTTCAAGGCTGTAGTGGAGGGGCGAGAAGGTGACCGTCCCGTCGGGCTGTGCGAATACCGTCTCGATCTCGCTGCCGTCCGAAGCGGTGAGTCTGAAGCTGAACTGCTCCTCTCCTATGACGCCGTTGGTGAAGACCTTGCGGGCCTCGATGACAGCGCCTCCCTCGGCAGGCTTGGTCCTGCTGGTATAGGCATTTGTAAATGAGGCCTCGGCGGTCTCTCCGGCCTTTATGACGCCTTCGTCGCCCTCTTTGGCGACCAGTTCGAATCCCTTGGACGGGACCTCGGTCACGATGTATTTCCCGTTGTGGGGCAGGCCGGTGACGGTGAAGCTTTCGCCTCCCTTTATGGACACCGCTCCTCCGCTCTTCACGGTCGTCTTCGCTCCGGTGGAGAGGGTGACGGGGTATTCGTCCCTGATCTCGGTCTCGGAGCTGTCGAAGAAGTACAGGGTGAAGGTAAATTCGGTCTCTGAGGCCTGAGGAGTGGCGTTGACGATGGTCTTTGAGACCTTGAGGTCTCCGCTGCTCATGTCGTTGCGGAAGGCCGCCCCGCTAATGTCGTATATGACGTTCGCAGAGAGCCTGCCGTTTCCTCTGTCCTTTACGACTACGACGACCTCTTCTTCGTGGGCGTCGTATTTGATGGCGGCGTCGCTTCCCCTGACCTCTCTGATCCTGTAGCGGTATACGCCCTGCTTTTCGTAGCGGATGGTCTCAAAGTGGACCGGCGCCTTGCCCAGGTTCGGATTGCTTATGACGCTGCCGTCCTCGTCAAAGGCCTGCTCCGCCATGTCGACGGGATCGTTGGCCGCGGTCCGGATCACCTGGCCATTCTCATCGAGGAGTTGGAAGGTGAATTGACCGGTCCTTATGGTCTCGCCGGGCAGGGACTTGTAGGCCGTGATGTCGGCATATACGTAAGCGGAGTAGGAGTTGTCCGCGGTGACGGTGACTCTTTCCGCGCTGAGGATCGTTCCGGAAGCGTTGTCGATCCCGGTCAGGGTCCAGCCTGCGGGAAGATCGGTCTCGGTTATCTCGTAGCGCGTCCCAGCGGGAAGCTCCGGGAAGATTATGGTCTCTCCGGCCTTGCAGAAGACGGTATATTCGCCGCCCGTCGCCTCGGCCTGCTGCCCTTCGTCCAGACTGAACCACTGGGCATAGAGCCTGACCTCTTCGCCGTTCCCTCCGATGGAGTTGACGCTCTGGCCGTCGCCGTAGGCGGTGCCGCTGCCGTCCGCTTCTGTATTCCAGCCGACGAAGATGGCGTCCTCTTTGGTAAAGCGGTTCACGGGAAGCTTGGCCGCGACGCCGCCGGTCATGGGCTTGTCTGCCATGGTCCCCTCTCCGCCGTTGGGATCGAAGGCCAGCTTGTATTGGGTCCTGTCGTAGTACCAGCGCACGGTGACGCCGCCCTTGACGACGGTGACCTCGGTGCCCTCGTCCTGGAGGACGCCGGTGGTCGCGGACCCTGCCAGCACCCGGAACTGCTCGGGAGCGATGAAGCCCTTGTATTCCTTTTTCTCGGGGAGCACCGACGCGCCAAGATCGAAGGCGCCCAGGTGGTCGGTATCCATGAGGACGTAGCCTGAAAGGTCTGCCTTCTGCTGGTAGTGCTCTACCGTGACCTTGGCCCTCTGGGAGGGATCCATGTACTGGGCGTAGAGCTTTACGGTCGCCCCGGGCTCGGCACTGAAGGCTGAGCCTGCGGCAGTCCCGCTGAAGCGGTCTCCGCTGCCGTCCCGTCCGGTGGTCCAGTAAAGGAACTCGTAACCGTTCGGATGGGTCGGGACAGGCATCTCGACGGCGTCGTCGGGCCCGTTGACCCTCTGCCACTGGATCCTGGAATAGCCTCCGTTGGCGTCATAATTGAGCAGGAAGCTGTCCTCGCTCATCCAGACCGCGTAGAGGGTGACGGTCTGACCGTTTATCGCGGCGCCCGTAAACAACGCGCCGTCCCCATACTCTGGGACGACCGCATCATGATCGGTGGACCAGCCCGCGAACAGAAGATCGCTCTGGAAGGTGCATATCGGAAGCCGGGGCCTCGACATCATGCTTGCAGTAATGGTATCCATGGTTCCCGTGGCTCCGTTCGGGTCGAACGCAATCCTGAAATTGGGATCATAATTGCCCTTGACCCATGTTCCTTCAAGGGCCTTACCGCTAAGATTTGCGATGGAATTCATCACAACGCCGGTGTCCAAATTTTTCCACGGTCCTCCCGGGATCTTGCTCGTATCAAAATAATCAGGCCCGAAGACGACCATTTTCAATGAATTCCTGTATTCCAGGAACAATGTGAACTGGCTGGAATTGCTCTTCATTTTCTGGGTAAATGCGAAATTCTTCAGATTCAGATACTCGATCCCATTTATATTGCCGAACATACCTTCAGCTCGGATCGTTGAAGGGGTTGTGTACAGTCCACTCATATCCGCATATTTTAAATTGGTCGCATTGTTGAACATATCAGTCGTCCCATTTGTAACATCAACATGCGACTCGACTTTTACAGATCTAATCTGAGTCCTGAAACTGTACCACGGCCAATACGTCTGTCCGTTATACTGTGTTGCACTCGAACCCGCGAAGGAACCGTATGAGCCATCTTTAGGTTCTATTACAAGGGTCCCATCGGAATAGAAGGTCCATTTGACAGTATCGCTCAGTTCCCCGCTTCTTGAAACAGTTGCATTCGGAGCTGCCTTTAGTGCCGGAGCGGCCAGTCTGCTCCTGACCATGGACATGCTCCTGCCGGGGGCGGCGGTGAGCTTCGGTCCGGCCTGCTGAGGAGCGGGCTCGGAGTCTTCGGGCGGGGCGGGATCCTCGGGCAGGGCTTCGATCTCGGGCTTTTCAGCGCTCTTTTCCGAATACCAGAGGGTAGGGCCGCCCGCTATGGGCATCCCGGCGTCGTTGGTCAGCCTGACCTTGAAGGTGAATTCTGCGTCCTTGTTGGCTTCGGTAAGCCCGCTTCCCACCTTAACGATCTGAAGGGAGCCGGGATTGGTGGAGTTGTTGAACTGTGGCGCCTCGCCGTCGTCATAGGTCACGGCGGCGTTGAGGTTCTCATTCCCGTCGATGACGGTCTTGGTCACGACGACGGTCACCCCGCAGGAGCTCTCGTCAAAGGTGATCCTGCGCAGCTCGTCCTCGTCCGCGCTGTAGGTGATGGTCCCGTCCGCCGCGACGGACTCGACGATGCCCTGGACCTCGCGGATCAGGTAGTGATAGGTGCCCTCCGAGGTATATTTCTGATCGAAGAGCACGTAGCCGCTGGCGTGGGTGCACAGGGTCTCCAGAGCCTGTCCGCGGGTGGGAGAGCCTTCGTTGTCGTCGATCAGTTCAAAGGCGAACTTTCCTGCCGGAGGCACGGTACCGTCCAGCCTCTTTGTAGCGATGAACGTTGCAACGGCCGTCCCGGGCTCGTAGGTATTTGTATAGGTCGCGGCGATGGAAGCCTTGGGAGCCACGGTATCCGCGACGTTTTCAAATTCAAGGGTCCAGCCGGTGGGGATGGTCTCCCGGAACTGATAGGCGATCCCTGCGGGGATATCCTTCGCGGTGAAGGTCTGACCTGCCTTGAGGGTGAATTCATAGACGCCGGTCTTAATTGCCGCTCCGTCAGGACTTGTGATCTGAAGATCCACGGTCTTTTCAGCCTTCTCCGCATCGGTGAGCGGAGCCGGGGCGCTGCCGGTATAAGGCTTCTGACGGGAGTCTCCGTCGGTAAAGGCCACGGTGATCTGCTCCGGCAGGTCTTCGCCCACCAGAGAAAGGGTGAAGGGGAAGGAAATATTGCCGTCGGGCTCCTTCTCGCTCCATTTGGTCAGCTTGGTCACCGATACGCTGCCGGGCTCAAGGGTATTGACGAAGACGGGCAGATCAGATGTCTCCGAGACCTTTTCGTAGGTCTCTTTCCCATCTATTTCGGTCTTCTGCACCGTCACGTTGGTCTGGGTCACCGCCAGGGTCCCGTCGCCGTTGTCCGCGACGGAGAGCTCCACCCCCTTGAGGGAATCGTCATAGACGACCCTGGCGTCGGAGCCGGCCTTTTCCCTTATGACATAGAGATATGTGCCGCCCACATCCGACTCGTCGAAGGAAAGCTCGTCAAAGGAGATGGTGCCTGCCTCATTGCACTCTTTGGTCTGGAGCACGACGAAGCTGCCCTCGGCGTTTTTGCCGAGAAGCTCGAACTGGAAGGGACCGTAGCCTCCGAGCTCGCCGCCCCTGACCTGTTTCCAGGCCTTGAGTCCGATGGAGCCCGTAGCATGATACTCGTTGCGGAACACGACTCCGTTCTCTTTGTCTTCGGGATCTTCGACCTTGGTCCCGTCAGCCTTGAAGTATTCGGGGACGCAGGTCATGGTCCCGTCGCCGTTGTCGGTCACGGTGACCTTAACGGTGTAGGTGTCCTTATCGTAGGTATAGCCGGGCTTTTCCCTGTCCACCTCTCTTATCTGATATGTGAAGGTCCTGCCGTGGTCCTTCTGATCGTAGGTCAGTCGGCTGAACCTGGCGCTACCGTCGGCCTCCGACGAAGTGTTGCGGACCACCTCTCCATAGGTGTCCGAACCGTCCGTCATGTCCACCAGTTCAAAGCGGAACTGGTAGCGGGTCATCTTCCGGCCTTCGAGGGTCTTATAGAGGGAAACGGTCTGGCTCCCCACGGCCTCATAGCGGTTGGTGAAGCCGGCAGCGACGGCCTTTTCGTCGATGGCGCCGGCCCTGATGGTCCCGGAGGCGGAGGTGCTGGAGACCATGGTGAAGCCCGGGGTCTCGGATTCGGCGACCTCGTAGCGGGTCTCGGAGGGGATACGGACGATGGCGATATGCTCTCCGCCCTTCAGGGTGAAGGTATCGCCGTTGCCGATCAGGAGGGTCTCTATGACCTCTCCGTCCCGGCCGTATCTCAAGGCCTCGTACTTCTCGGTAACGTCCTCACCGTCGGGATCCTTGAGCACCAGGGTGAAGGTGAATTCCTTGTCCTGGGAGTTCTCCGTGGTGCCTTCCGTGGTCTTGGCGACCACCAGGTCGCCGAAGGGCCAGTACCGGTTGGTGATAGTGATGTCGCCGGTGGATGGATCCTTCTGGTAGGTATCGAGGTACCTGTAGACAGGCTCCTCCTCGACGATGTATTCGATCTCGTGCTCCCTGCCGCTGAGGCCTTCGGGGTTGGTGTATTTGGGAAGGCCGCTGAAGCTCCCTGCCCAGTTCCCATTGCGGTCGGGCTTTACGGTCACGGTCTTTCCGGTGAACACGCCGTCCGCCTTGAGGCGCACCGTGACGGAATCGGGCCTGTAGGCCTTGTCCTCGTCGGCGTCGTCCCCTTCCCAGGCCTTCTTGAACTTCAGCGAGGTCTTCTCGGGCACGTGGGTATTGGTGATGGTGACCTCCTCGCCCTTGCGGTCGGTGGTCTGGGTATAGCCCTCCAGGCTGAAGGCCGGATTGGGGTCGGCGGACTCCTCTTCGAAGGTATAGTTTATCCAGTTCCCGTCGTCATCGTAGCGAATCACATGGGAGAAGACCCCTGTCCAGTCGTTCTCGCTGCTGAGGGTCAGGGTCCGGTCGGGATCCATGGGACTTCCGTTGGCGAGCAGACGGACGGTGACCGCGTTAAGACGCCTGCCGTCGGTGTTCCCCGCGTCATCCCAGACCTTTTTCACCTTGAACTCAAAGGGCAGGATGCCAACGCGGGTATAGTTGTAGTTCATTATGCCGTAGGTCTCCTGGAGCACCGGATCCACGTTGGTGCAGCCCATGTAGACGTTGTTGTAGGCATAGTCGTTGTTCTCGGGGGACTTGCGGAGCTCCTCGTCCGCGTTGAAGGGATCGGTATCCTCTCCGCTGGTCTCGTAGATCCCCGCTCTCATGCGCACGGTGAAGTAGCAGCTCTCCTGGGGCTTGAGCTCGAATTCGCTGCCGTCGGCCTTGTGGCGAAGGTCCACCGCGATGGCCCTGACTGTCGAAGGATCTTCCGGCGCTTCGGTGGTCCAGCCGCCGCTCTGAAGGAACCTGTAGACGTGATCGGGGTCGGGAAGCAAGTGCATCCCGGAGCCCTGGTCTCCGCCCTTGAGGACGGAAAGATCCACCGGCGAGGTGTTGTAGTAGACTACCGGATCTGCACCCAGGGCCTTGGCGTCGCTTATGTCGACGGAATCGAAGGTCCCCTGCCAGCGGCCGCGGCCGAAGTCCTCAGGGGACTCTTCCCCCGGAACGTAGGACTCAAAGGCGTCCAGGATGATCATGTTCTTGGTCGTCGTGAGCCTGTCCGAGGCGGTGTAGAGCATATATGTATAGTAATCGCCCTCGTAGACGGTGGTCTGGACGGCGCCTTCCTTGCCGGTGGTCCAGATGCCGAGACCGTCTCTGGTGACGTACTTGCGAAGCTCGGTGGAAGCCTGGAAGTCTATCTCCTCGCGCTTGAGGACGGAACCCGAATAGACGAAGGCGGTGTGATCGTCAGTCCTTTCCGGATCGAGGCCGGTCATGAGCTCCAGATCGTCGCCCACGGCGTTCCTCGCCCTCTGGTTGTTGTTCCTGTCCGGATCGTCGGGCTCTCCCGACCATCCCTTGATGTTTCCCAGGGTCTTTTCGTCGGCCTCGTAGGCGGCGACGTTCCTGACGTTGGTGCCTACGCCGTAGAGCCTGGCCTCGTCCCAGGAGTAGTAGGCGTCGAACTCCAGGGTATGGACGTCCTTGTAGCCTTCCTTGGGATAGGTTATATCGTTCGGATAGGGGTTGTAGTCGCTCCTGCTGGTGTAGCTCACATGGGGCTTCACGTCGGTCTTCACGACCAGCATCACGCGGCCGCTTTCCTTGTAATTCTCGATGGTGTAGACGTCGGTGATCTTGTCCTCCCCGCCGGAGAGCTTCACCGAATCCACGTCGGGCATGATGCCTATGGGGAGAAGGTCGTACCAGGTGCCGCTGGCGGTGCTGGGGATCAGGCCTTCCTTTCTTGCTTCGTCGTATTCGCTCCTTTCGAGGATGTTGGACTGTTGGGTCATGGTGACCTTGGTGCGGATCAGCAGCTCCCTTCTGATGAGGTCGTTCTCGATGAGCTCAAAGGACTTCTCCTGCCTTACCGCGGACCTGTGGTTGCGGCCGTGGAGCCAGACCCTGGAGGAATCGTCCAGGGATATGGCAAGGTCTCCCTCCTGCTCGAAGGCGTTCATGGTGGCATAGTTGTCCAGGGTGCACATGGCGTAATCGCTGGCGTCGAACAGGGCCGTAAGGCGGTCCTGGATGGTCTGGGAGCTTCCCAGCAGACGGACGCCTATGTTGTACTGCATCCTCGCTCCGTCGATCCTGCGGGAAAGATCCGCGGCGTCCTTAAGGCCGGGGATGAGCATGGTGGTCTTGACCTTCCAGACTCCCGCCGGGAGGTCGATGCGGGTCCTGCTCCCGCTGTTGGACGCTCCGTTCTCGGTGGTCACCGAGATCTTTCCGTCCGCGGTCAGGGACATGACGGCGAACCTTACCCACTCGCCGTCCTGAAGGCCCCAGAGCTCCTCCGAAGGCCTGTCGTAGTCTCCGAAATCGTCCGCGGTCATGGAGCGGAAGGTCCAGGCGCTGTATTTATCGGGCTGATAGTACTGCAGATAAGTCGGAGCCTGCATCTGGACGTAGGCGACCTCGATATCGTCCGGGGTCAGCCTGATCGAAGAATCGAAGAAGAAGGTATTGTTCTTGGTATCCTTGAGGGTGTCCTCTCCGTAGTTGTCCTCCAGCTCGAGCTTTACGTCTTTAAAGCCGAAATCGGTGATGGAAAGGCCGGGGACATCCACGTTCTTGGTGAGCTCGATGATTTATCCGTAGCCGTAGACGTTGTAGCCCACGATCACGTCCTCGCCGCGCCTGAGGATGTTGAGGGCGCGGTCGGAGGTGTCCATCAGGTTGTTCCTGTTGTAGCCATTGCTGGTCTTGCTGATGCCCACTTCGAGCTTCTGCTCTTTGAAGGGGACCAGGTGCCTTACTACGTGCTCTTCGCAATATTTGTTGTATTTGATCCAGGTATGGGTCTCGGAGTCGTACTCCTCCTTCTCCAGCTCATACCAGTAGCGGTCGTATTCCTTGAGGTCTCCGTCCTCGTCGTAGACCCTGTTGATGATGTGGACGTACTCGTCGTCGCCCACGTTCATGTAGTTCGAGTATCCGGTGATATCGGAGCCGGACTCGGTCATACCGTATTCGCGGATCTTGTACTGCCATCCCTGGCCCTCGTCGTTCCAGGTGACGGTCCAGTCGTTATCGGCGCTGACCCTGACGGTCTCAGGGTATCTGTAGTTCTCGTTGTAGTATCTTCCGAAGCTCTGGTGGTCGGGGCGGCGGTCCTCATGGCCTTCATCGTGCCAGACCTTCTTGAGGGAATAGTAGACCGGCAGGCGGAAGGGAGCCTCCGCGCTGGCATCCTTGGTAGAGGTCTTGAGATCGTCCCAGCCGGTGACCTCTATGGTCTGGCTGTTGGAGATGCGGTATTCGTCTCCCTCCACGGGGAAATCCGACCGCTTGTAGGCGGTCCAGACGTAGGCCGATTTGGGAAGGGTGTTGTAGCCGTCGTAGATGGACGCGGTGACGGTGAGACCGTCCTCGGAGAGAACGTTTCCTTTATAATAAGTGCCGTCCTCATCAGGGATCAGAGCGTCCTGAACGCCCAGCATCAGGCCTTCGACCTGGAGGGTCTCCTTGACGTCGTGCATGGGGTCGATATAGTGGACGACCTCTCCGTTAAAGGCGTCGTTGACGGTCATATGGAAGGGCTGGCTCCCGGTGGCAGAGCCCGACACGTACCAGCGGGCGAAACTGTAATCCGCGGGATCGAGGCCCCTTTCCTCCATCATGTCGAGGAACTCGGAGGGCATATTGCCCCCGTTCCTTGAGACGGCCTTCTCCACCGTGTGGTAGACGTAGTAGGACCTGCTGCTGGTGTTGTAGGCGCTCTTGGTGGCGGACGCGGCGGTAACGTGGGTGTCGATGGTCGCGTCGATCTCGTTGCTCTTTAAAGCGAGGTAGTTGTCCTTTTCGGTGGTGAGACCGATGATGGCGTAAAAGGGATCGGAATGGCCGAGATAGTCCGAATCTGCGAACCTGGACTCGGGGGAGACGTCCTTGTCGATCATCTCGCTGGGCTTGACGTTCCTGAAGGTGCCCTGGATCATGACCTTGGAAGCAGCGGACATGCGGCGCAGATTGGTGACGATGATAATATCTCCGACCCTTCTCCACGCGAAATCAGCCCCCGTCCCCGGCTCTTCGGGGACTGAGAGGGTAAGGTTCCCGGGCTCTTCTCCGTTGCGGTCATGCCAGAGATATGCGGGGAATATGATCTCGACGGAACCGGGCTCGTGATCGTCGGTCCCGGAAAGGGCGAAGTTTATCTGGAACTGCTGATTGCCCACGGTATTTGAATCCGAGCTCAGGGCAAGGGTCCCCTGCCCCGCGGCTTCCTCTTCACCAGTGCTGCAGGAGAGCCACTCCACCGTTACCCACTCGATGACCTTGCCGTCAAGATCGACAGGTCCTTCGTCGGGGATCTCTTCCTCTGTATCATCCTTGGGATCCGCTTGGGGATCTTCCCCGCCGGCGTCTTCGGAGGCTGCCTTAAGACCGAAGGCCTTTTTCAGCAGATCTCCGATGGAACGCTTCCTTGAAGGCCCGGAAAGGCTCACTCCGAGAAGAGCCCTGGTGCGGGGGCTCAGATTCTCGATGGCGAGTAGAGGCTCGTCGTCCGAGGCCTCGGTCTCTGCGAGGGGATGGTCTGAAACGTCCACAGCCTCCTCTTCGGGCTTGAGCTTTTCTTTGGGCTGCAGAGGCAGAAGGCCTTCCGCCGCTGGATCCAGTCCGGCGGCGGAGCCCGACGCGAGCTCAAGGTCCGCGCCCTCCGTATCTTCAGACGAAGGCAGGAGCGCGCCCTCTTCGTCCAAAGGCAGTGCTTCGGAGCCTCCTCCGGCAGGCTCATAAACATCCTCACTTAGAGGCGCCTGATCCCGGGCCCCGTTCAACGCGAAGACCGGAGCCGGTACCATGCCTGCCGTCATGACGACGGACAGCAGCAGCGCGATCGCTTTTTTCCTGATATCGTTTCTCATCCTGTTCACCCGTATCCTTATAATGACCAAAAGGATGCGTCCTGCATCTGATCCGGAGCATCCTGAGTTTGTGTTTCATGGTCTGAGCAGGATCCCCGCGGAAAACGGTGCGGAAGGATCTGCCCTCACTTGTGATTAAAAGTTTACTTACGTTTTACGATACCATTATTGAATCTAAATGTAAATATTAATTGCTAAATTGTTTTGCATAAACGTTATCACAGAAGTTATATCTGCAATTTCTGCAAAGTATTATATATAAATATATAAGACATATTTTGATCCTGGAAGTACTGCTCCTCTGCGCTTCGCCGGAGCCGGGAGATATCGGGCAATAAAAATACCGGCCGAAGGTCTTCATGCCTTCAGCCGGCTCTCATCTCAAATGTTTTAGGTCCTTATCAATATTCCATGCCCTTCTTTACGGCATTGAGATTGCTCTCGAAGAGATCCGCGTGGCGGGCCGAGATGACCTTGTGGAGCACCTCTTCGATGCTCCCGCCGGCAAGCTCGGGGCATTCCTTCATGAGCTTTCCGACCAGGACCATGTTGGCAAGCCCCGGGGTGCCCAGCTGGGAAGCGAGGGTAGTAGCGGGGATGTAGACCGCCCTGACGTCGGTCCTTTCGACCTTTCTGTCCACCATGGCGCTGTCCACCAGGATCATCCCGCCGGGGACGACCTCCTTCTCGTACTTGTCCAGAGAGGGCCTGTTCATGACGACCAGGATGTCCGGTTCAAATACTATGGGAGAGCCCACCGGCTCGTCGCTGATGATGATGTTGCAGTTGGCTGTGCCGCCGCGCATCTCGGGACCGTAGGAGGGCAGCCAGCTCAGCTGCTTGTCCTCGAGCAGGCCCTTGTAGGCCAGGACCTTTCCTGCGAACAGTATGCCCTGTCCGCCGAATCCGGCGATGAGGATATTAGTCGTCATTTGCCGCCTCCTCCCTGCTCCGGTCTCTGAAAACGCCCAGAGGATAGTAGGGGATCATCTTCTCGTCCACCCACTGAAGGGCCTTCTGGGGAGTCATGCCCCAGTTGGTCGGACAGGACGAGAGGACCTCCACGAGGGAGAAGCCCTTGCCCTCCACCTGGTTCCTGAAGGCCTTCTCGATGGCCCTCTTGGCATTGTTCACGTTCTTGACGTTGTTCACCGCGACCCTTTCGATATACTCGGGACCGTTGAGAGTGGCGAGGAGCTCGCAGACCCTGACGGGCCAGCCTGCGGTGCGGGTGTCCCTTCCGTAGGGAGAGGTCTGGGTCACCTGTCCGGGAAGCGAGGTCGGTGCCATCTGGCCTCCGGTCATGCCGTAGATCGCGTTGTTGACGAATATGATCGTGATGTTCTCGCCTCTTGTGGCGGAGTGGACGGTCTCTGCCATGCCGATGGAGGCGAGATCGCCGTCCCCCTGATAGGTGAACACGATGTTGTCAGGCAGCGCCCTCTTGACTCCCGTCGCGACGGCGGGGGCCCTTCCGTGGGCAGCCTCTATCATGTCGCAGTTGAAATAGTTATAGGCGAATACCGCGCAGCCCACCGGAGCGATGCCGACGGTCCTGCCCTCTATTCCCAGCTTGTCTATCGCCTCGGCCACCAGCCTGTGGATGATGCCGTGGGTGCAGCCGGGACAGTAATGGAATTCAGCCTGAGTAAGGCTCCTGGGCCTTTCGAATACTACAGCCATGTCATCTACCTCCCGCAAGCTTTTCTACAGTTTCTATGATCTGATCCGGGCCGGGGATCACTCCTCCGGTCCTGCTGCACAGGACCACCGGCTTTCTGCTGCCTGTGGCCAGCTTTACGTCCTCTATCATCTGGCCCATGGAGAGCTCGACGGAGACGAAGGCCTTGACCCTGTCCGCGGCCTCGGCCAGAGGCTTCTCGGGGAAGGGCCAGACCGTGATGGGCCTGATGAGCCCGGCCTTGATCCCCTTTGCCCTGAGAGACACCACCGCGTTCTTGGCGACGCGGGAGGCGATGCCGAAGGCCACCAGGCAGTAGTCTGCGTCCTCCATCATGTATTCCTCCCAGCGGGCTTCGTTCTGCTTGATGGTCTCGTAGCGGGCGAAGCGGTCGATGTTGGTCTGCTCCAGCTCTTCCGGGTCCAGATAAAGGGAGTTGATCACGTTGTGCTTTCTCTTCATCTGGGTGCCGGTGACCGCCCAGGGCTTCTCGATCAGATGGGGCTCGGTCTCTTCGATCTCAACCGGCTCCATCATCTGGCCGATGGTTCCGTCGGCAAGGATCATGGAGGGGACCCTGTACCTGTCCGCCAGATCAAAGGCAAGGCCGGTAAGGTCCGCCATCTCCTGGACGGAGGCGGGGGTCAGGACGATTAGGTGATAGTCTCCGTGGCCGCCGCCCTTGGTTGCCTGAAAGTAATCGGACTGGGAGGGCTGGATGCCTCCAAGGCCCGGGCCGCCTCTTTGGACGTTGACGATGACCGCAGGAAGATCGCTTCCCGCGAGATAGGAGATGCCCTCCTGCTTGAGGGACACCCCGGGGGACGACGACGATGTCATGACCCTCTTTCCGGCGCTGGCGGCTCCGTAGACCATGTTGATGGCAGCCACCTCGCTCTCCGCCTGGACGAAGACTCCGCCGATCTTGGGCATGCGTTTTGCCATATATGCGGCGAGCTCGGTCTGAGGAGTGATGGGATAACCGAAATAGATCCTGCAGCCCGCTCTGATGGCGGCTTCCGCCAGGGCTTCGTTGCCCTTCATGAGAAACTTTTCTGCCATGTCCTCACCTCTCTACCTTTATGATGCAGTCGGGGCACATTGCAGCGCACATGGCGCAGCCGATGCAGCTCTCCTGATCGGTGATCTCCGCCACAGGATGCCCCTTCTTGTTTATCTTCGTATCCGAAATGACCAGAAGCCCCTTGGGGCAGGCCGTCGTGCAAAGGCCGCAGCCCTTGCAGCGCTCCGTTTCAAAGGTCAGTTTTGCCATTATATATCCTCCTGTTTTTTCAGCAGCTCTTCTGCAGGTCCAGCGGGAACTCTCCTTCTGTCGCAAGATCCCGCCTTACCGTGGTCATAGCCAGGGGAAGCCCGGTGAACCTTGAAAGCTCCAGGGCCTTGCCCCTGCTCTCTTCGATCAGCCTTCTGTCTGTCCACGCCCCCAGATTGGAGTTGTTGATCAGCGCGGTGAAGCCTATGCCGCAGGCCTCCTCGATCTCCCTTAAGACCTCCAGGGCCTTTTCGGGAGTCGGGGTCAGGGGTCTGCAGTAATTGACCACAAAGAACATGTCGTAGTCGTTCTCCTCCAGAATGAAGGGAGCGAACTGCCCCAGGACGTAGGCTCCTCTGTCGTCTCCTCCGATGTCGAGGACGCAATGGCCCGTTTCGGGCCGAAAGAGGGAGTAAGCCTCGCTGGGTATGGTCGGCATGTCTATGTTGGTGTTGGCGTAGGGAAGAGTCAGCAGACGGACGCCGGCTCTTTCCAGCATCTCTTCGCTGTCCCTGGTCCTGAAGTAGGGGTTGACGATGTCCAGGTCGGCGATGGTGACCTTCTTCCCCTCTTCCTTGAGCCTCACCGCGTAGTTCACCGCGATATTGGTCTTTCCGCTGCCGTAATGGCCGCAGAACAGCGACAGTCTCTTCATTTTACTTTACTGTGAGGCCCAGCTTGTAGGTCCAGCCCATGGTGTCGGGCACGGTGCCGGTCTGCATGCCGTAGAGGTTGTCGTAGAGCTTCTGGGAGAGCTCGCCGACCTTGCCGCCGGATACGACGTAGTCGGTGCCCTGGACGTTGAGGGTCCCGATGGGGGAGATGACCGCCGCGGTGCCGCTGGCGAAGATCTCCTTCAGGTCCCCGGTCTTGCTCCCTTCGATGACGTCGTCGATGGAGAGCTTCCTCTCGCTGACCTTTACGCCCCAGCTCCTGAGCAGCTGGATCACGGAATCCCTGGTGATGCCGGGCAGGATGGTGCCGGAATCGAGAGGAGCGGTGACGACCTCGTCCTTGAACACGAAGAAGGCGTTGGAGGTGCCGATCTCTTCGACGTACTTATGCTCAGCGGCGTCCAGCCACAGGACGTCCTTGCAGTCGTACTTCATGGCGTCCTGGGAGGCTCTCATGCCGCCTCCGTAGTTGCCGCCGACCTTAGCATAGCCTGTGCCGCCCTTTGCGGCGCGGATGTACTTGTCCTGGACATAGATGCGGGTGGCGTGGAGGCCGCCGTCGTTGGCCGCGTAGTACGAACCGGTGGGGCTTAAAATGATCAGGAAACGGTAATGCTTTGCGGGAAGGACCGAGAAGGATACCTCATCGCCGAACATGAAGGGCCTGATGTAAAGAGCGGTGCCGGGAGAGGTGGGGATCCAGTCGGCGTCTTCCGTGACGACAGCCTTGATCGCTGCGAGGAAAAGGTCCTCGGGAAGCTCGGGCATGCACATGCGCTCGCAGGTCCTTGCCATGCGCTTTGCGTTCATATCGGGCCTGAAGAGGAGGATCTCACCTTCGGGAGTCCTGTATGCCTTCATGCCTTCGAACATCATCTGGGCGTAGTGAAGGACGCAGGATGCGGGCTCGATGAGTATGGGCTCGTGAGGAACGACTCTTCCGTCATGCCAGCCGAGGCCTTCGTCCCAGTCCATTACGAACATGTGGTCGGTGAAGTAGCGGGCAAAGCCCAGCTTGCTCTCGTCTTCGGGTCTGGCCTTGGGATGGGTCGTCCGGGTCACAGGGAATTTGTAATCCATTTTATAGTTCTTCCTTTCTTAATAACTTTGCGATTTCGTTTTATGATAAGCGTTATTATTCGCTTTGTCAAACTAATTATTGCTCGCAAAATTGTGCAGATCGCACAACATGCTGTCCAGGCTCTGATGGGCCGGGACCTCTAGCGACTTCTGCGCGGGATATATGTTCGTCAGATATGCTTATGCTCCTGCCGCTGAGGCTGCGCCGGTCCCTTACCAAAAGCGGTCATCGTACATGATCATTGAACGATTATAACTGTTTTGTAATTTTATAAAATCAGTAGTAATCATATCCGCAATCTTCCTGTTGCATTTCAGTTCTTTTATAACTATTCCCTGATATTCTGGCCAATAGTAGTAATATTTCGGAGGCCCAAAGAGCCTTTTACTGTTTCTATAGCCGTAAAAAAGCTTTGATAAGGTCAAAATTACTGCTTTTTTGAATCATCCTTATAAATAGTTATAATTCTTCCGGGTTACGATGTTGATCATCAGCTCTTTTGTATGACTGCATTCTCTCAACATCAATAATAGTCATAATGCGATTTAGCGAGGGGTGGCGCAAGGAGGCACCGCGCCGACTGCCGCCAGGCAGGCGGATGCGGGGGATGCCTGCGCCAGGACCCCGAGCGATCAGACTACAACCTGCTCCTCTGGATCTTCCCGCTGATGGTCTTGGGGAGCTCGTCCCTGAAAACAACCAGCCTCGGATACTTGTACGGCGCAGTATGCTGCTTGACGTAGTCCTGGATCTCCTTTTTCAGCTCCTCGGTACCCTCGACCCCCTTGGCCAGGACGATGGAAGCCTTCACGATCTGGCCCCTCACCTCGTCTGGAGCCGCGGAGACTCCG
This sequence comes from Bacillota bacterium, assembly GCA_017428655.1. GTDB lineage: Bacteria > Bacillota > Clostridia > Peptostreptococcales > Anaerovoracaceae > RGIG2707. The sequence goes on from JAFRQL010000016.1 coordinate 25,969, forward strand.
CACTCCAGAACATAGGGAAGCTCCATTATGACGCTCTCGATCTCGAAGGGCCCGATCCTGTAGCCGCTGGACTTGATTATGTCGTCCACCCGGCCAACGTACCAGTAGTAACCGTCCTCATCACGCCATGCGGTGTCTCCGGTATGATAGAACCCGTCGTGAAGAGCATGGGCCGTGAGCTCCGGATCCCTATAGTAGTCCTTGAACAGGCCTGCAGGCACCCCGTCCCTCACGTCGATGCAGATCTCTCCGGTCTCGCCGTC
>JAFRQL010000232.1 GCA_017428655.1 Bacillota bacterium
CCCCTATTCCAGCAGGGCCCGGATATTCGCAGACGGCAGGGCAGCCGATAAGCTCACCGATGTCAACGAGAGCCGCATCATAGGTCACAGCGAGGATGACATATACGAGAGCAGGTACTTTGAGGGCTTCAGCAGTATCCTGAAGGATGTCGAACACATGATGAGGACCGGAAGAGTCGCGAGAAGCCTCAGCGCCTGGCTGGGTTCCACTGCCATAGGAACGTTTCTGGGCGGATCCTTAGGCGGAGTATCCTTCGGCAGGGCAAAGAGCACCATGAAGGAACCCAGGACCAAAACGGCGGCCTCCGAATACATAAGCGCCTTCAGGCTGCTGGGCCAGAGTGACAATTATCTTTATACGACCACGAGCAGAGTCTACGATCCCCCCTCGAGGTCTTCCTCGGGCGGAGGCTCGTCAGGGGGCCATTCGTCCTACAGCAGCTCGTTCCACAGCTCTTCCGGCGCGAGCCACTCCAGCTCAGGCAGGAAGTTTTAGTATCGTTTTGGTGACCTTATGAAGGATTTTCTACCGATCTGCCCCGAAGACATGAAGAAGCGGGGCTGGGATCAGGCCGATTTCGTATACGTCATAGGCGACGCCTATGTGGACCATTCCTCCTTCGGGCCTGCGATCATAAGCAGGGTCCTGGAGTCCAGAGGATATAAGGTCGCGATCATCTCCCAGCCCGACTACAGCGACCCACAGAGCATCGCGGTCTTCGGGAAGCCCAGGCTCGGTTTTCTCGTCAGCGCCGGCAACATGGACTCCATGGTCAACCATTATACCGTCAACAAGAAGCCACGGTCTACGGACTCCTATTCACCCGGCGGGAAGGCCGGCCTTCGCCCCAACTATGCTACCATCGTCTACTGCAACCTGATCAACAGGCTGTTCAAGGACAGTCCGGTGATCATCGGAGGCATCGAGGCCAGCTTGCGGCGCCTCGCCCATTACGATTACTGGTCGGACAAGCTCAAGAGGTCAATCCTGCTGGATTCCGGCGCGGACCTGCTGCTCTACGGCATGGGAGAGCTCTCCATCGTCGAGGTGGCAGACGCTCTTAACAGCGGGCTCGACGTTTCGGACATCACCTTCATCCCCGGCACCGTGTACAAGACCCGGGACGTTTCGTCGGTGGAGGACGGCATAGTCCTGCCGGATTTCGACGCCCTGAAGGCCGACAAGCTCCGCTACGCGGAGAGCTTTTACATCCAGTACTGCAACGCGGGCTACGCGACGGCAAAGCCCCTCATAGAAAAATACGGAGAGAACCGGTACGTGGTCCAGAATCCTCCTCAAAGGCCCCTTACGACCATGGAGATGGACGACGTCTACCAGCTCCCCTACATGAACACCTACCATCCGGTCTACGAGAAGGACGGGGGAGTCCCGGCGATAAACGAGATCAAGTTCTCCCTCACCAGCAACCGGGGCTGCTTCGGAGCCTGCAGCTTCTGCGCTCTGACCTTCCACCAGGGGAGGATAGTCCAGGCCAGGAGCCACGAGTCGCTGATAAACGAAGCGAAGGCTATGACCGGGGACCCGGATTTCAAGGGTTACATCCACGACGTGGGAGGGCCTACCGCGGATTTCAGAAGACCTTCCTGCGACAAGCAGCTGAAGGCCGGCGTCTGCACCGACAGACAGTGCCTCTTCCCCAAACCCTGTCCCAATCTCAAGGCCGACCACAGCGACTATATCAGCCTTCTCAGAAAGCTCAGGGCCATCGACGGAGTGAAGAAGGTCTTCATCCGGTCGGGGATCCGGTTCGATTACGTCCTTGCCGATAAGAAGGGCGACGATTTCATCGAAGAGATCTGCAGATATCACGTCAGCGGTCAGCTGAGGGTCGCGCCGGAGCACGTCAGCGATAACGTGCTGAAGCTCATGGGAAAGCCCGAGAACAGCGTGTACAGGGAGTTCATCAGGCGCTTTGACAGGACCAACCGAAGGCTGGGGCTGGATCAGTACGCCGTGCCCTATCTGATATCGTCCCATCCGGGCTCGACCTTAAAGGACGCGGTCGCCCTCGCCGAGAGCATCAGGGACATGGGCTACATGCCCGAGCAGGTCCAGGACTTTTATCCCACCCCTTCGACCATCTCCACGGTGATGTACTACACCGGCGTGGATCCCAGGACCATGGAGAAGGTCTACGTACCTTCGGACCCCAGGGAGAAGGCCATGCAGAGGGCCCTTATCCAGTACAGAAAGCCCGAGAACTACGAGCTGGTCAGGGAAGCCCTGGTAAGGGCCGGCCGCCAGGACCTGATAGGCTGGGACAGGAAGCACTGCCTGATCCCGCCAAGGCAGCCCCAGGGCAGCAAGACCGCTGCGGCAAAGCAGGGAAGGTCCGCTTCGGGCCCGCGGTCCGGAAAAGGAGGTAAAGGACATGAGATATCCCCGTCCCGTAAAAAAAGGTGACACCATCGGCCTCATAGCGCCTTCATTCGGATGCACCTTCGATCCCTACAAGAGCTGCCTTGAGGAGTCCATAAGGGTCCTGAAGGACAGAGGCTTTGATATCCTCGCTGGTCCCAACTGCTTTGAGGGAAAGGGGCAGGGCAAGAGCAATTCGCCGGAGCTATGCGCCGCCGAGATCAACGACTTTTTCACAGGCAGGGACTGCGCCGCCGTCCTTTCGGTGGGAGGCGGGGAGACCATGTGCGAGGATCTGTCCTTCGTCGATTTTGAAAAGATCTCAAGATCGGAGCCCCGCTGGTTCATGGGCTATTCCGACAACACCAATCTGACCTTCACTCTTCCGACCATCTGCGACACAGCCGCCGTCTACGGCCCCTGCGCCGGTGAATTCGCCATGAAGCCCCTTCATCCCGCGGTGGAGGACGCTCTCGCCGTCCTTACAGGTGAAAAGCTCGCCCTCCACAGCTATCCTTCATGGGAGAAGGACGCACTTAAGTCCGCGGAAGATCCCTTTGCGCCGTACAACGCTAAGGAGCCCGGCTGCATCAGGGTCTTCGGCGCTGACGGAAGAGAGCTTTTGGAAGGGGAGAGCGCGGACTTTTCCGGAAGGCTCCTGGGCGGGTGCCTGGATATCCTTCAGATACTCTGCGGGACCAGGTTCGACAGGGTCCTGGGATTCTGCGAAAGGTACCGCCGCGACGGCGTGGTTTGGTTCCTTGAGAGCTGTGATCTTCAGCCCGTCGCCATGAGAAGGGCTCTCTGGCAGCTGGACGAGGCCGGCTGGTTCAGGACCGCCAGGGGCTTCATCATCGGAAGGCCGTGGTTTTTCGACTCGGAGACCTTTGGGCTGGACCGCTTCTCCGCGGTGCTGCCGGTCCTTGAGAAGTACCATGTTCCGGTGGTATTCGACGCCGACATAGGCCACCTTCCCCCGATGATGCCCGTGGTCTGCGGCGCCGTCGGAAGCTGCCGCGCCCAAAAGGGGAGCCTCACCATAGACCAGAGGTTCGTTTGATATGGAGAAGTGTCCTGCAGCAGGCCGCTGCGGAGGATGCCAGTTTCAGGGCGTCCCCTACGAAGACCAGCTGGCAAAGAAGCAAAAAGACATGGAGGCCCTTCTGGGCGGCATCTGCCCGGTGCTTCCGATCATAGGGATGAAGGAGCCGCAAGGGTACAGGAACAAGGTCCACCACGCCTTCGGCCTAGACCGTAAAGGGCGCATCATCACCGGAAGCTACGAAGAGGATTCCCACAGGATCGTACCGTCGGACAGCTGCATGCTCGAGGATCCCGTCAGCAGGGATATCATCGCGGGCATAAGAGATCTTGCCGCTTCCTTTAGATTTTCAGTCTACGACGAGGACAGGGGCACCGGTCTTCTGCGCCACGTCCTCATAAGGCGGGGTTTTAAGAGCGGGCAGATCATGGTCGTGCTGGTCACCGGCACCCCGGTCTTCCCCTCGAGAAACAATTTCGTTAAGGCCCTGGTCAAGGCCCATCCCGGCATTACGACGGTCATCCAGAACGTCAACTCCAAAAGGACCGGCATGGTCCTGGGGGACCGGTCCCAGACTCTTTACGGACCGGGCTTCATCACCGACGAGATCTGCGGCCTTAGATTCCGCATCTCCGCCGGGTCCTTCTATCAGGTCAACCCTGTCCAGACCGAGATCCTCTACCGGACCGCCGTGGAATACGCAGGGCTTACAGGAAACGAAACGGTCATCGACGCCTACTGCGGCACCGGTACCATCGGACTTTGCGCGGCTGAGGGCGCCCGGCGCCTGATCGGAGTCGAGCTCAGCGCCGGCGCTGTAAGGGACGCGGTCTCCAACGCCAGGCACAACGGTGTCGGCAACGCGAAGTTCTTCAAGGACGACGCCGGCCGTTTCATGGCCGCCATGGCGGAGAGGGGAGAAAAGTGCGACGTGCTCTTCATGGATCCCCCGAGGAGCGGCAGCACGGAGGAGTTCATCCGGTCGGCGGCAAGGCTCGCCCCATCCAGGATCGTATACATCTCCTGCGGCCCCGAGACCCTGGCAAGAGACCTCAGATCCTTTGTAAAAAAGGGGTATAAAGTCCAGAAGGCCCAGCCCGTCGACATGTTCCCCTTCACAGGGCACACAGAAGTAATTGCGAAGCTCTCCAGGAAGGATATCAACTGAGACGGTTCGGGATGCAGGCCTGATGACGCCGTTATGGTCGGAGACCGGCTGGATAATGATATCGTCCCCGCAAAAAAGCTGGGGATGAAAACGGTATGGGTGCGCTAGGGCTATGCCATTTACCAGAGCATTGACGATGAGGCTGAGAGACCGGATCATATCGTTGACAGCATAGATGAGTTGAAGGGGATCGAGGAAAGATTCTTTGAGGATAATTGATTTTTACGTCAGCGATGATAAGGCTTACTGGCTTTCGGAGATACAAAAGAGCGACTGGCGGGCGGGAAAATACCTGTATGAGCTGCTTCGCGATCAGAAACTGAAGGAGCTGTGCGGTGAAACGACAAAGGTGCTTCTTCTTGTTGATGATAAAAGATTGATCTCGTTTTGTACGTATGCCGAGCAGGATGACATTCGTGATCCGTCGCTTACCCCCTGGGTCGGCTTTGTGTATACATTCCCGGAGTACAGAGGGAAACGCCGCATTGGAATGCTTCTGGACCATGCTTATATGCTCGCAAGGGATGATGGGCATGAGCATATCTACATCTCCACGGGCGAGACGGGACTTTATGAGAAGTACGGATATCGATTCTGGAAGATCATGAAGGATGTCCATGGAGATGACAGTCGTGTGTATAAAAAGGATATCGTCTCAGCGGATCACAGTGATGTGAATTCAGAAATAATGATTCTATAGATTCATGAGTTGAGGATGTGGGAGGACTCGAAGTAATGGAAGGGCTGACTGGATGAGTACATTCCATTGACTATGTGAATGATTATTCATGTTAGTATATCTTGAATGGGTTCCGCTCGAAACAGATAAGGTAATATACCCGGTGTTCATCAAAACGGAGCTCAAGCATCCAGTCAGAGAAACAAGGCATATTGTGGCTGATGAAAGATAAATTCGGTCCTATAGACTGCCATCAGCGGCTGCGGGGAGCGGCATAGGAGGAAAAGGTATGGACTTAAAAACGTACGAAAACTTCCATCTGGAAGAAATAAAAAAACTGTACCAGAGTGTCGGATGGACGAATTATCTTGAAAGAATCGACATCCTTGAAGAAGCCTATGCAAATTCCCTTTGTGTACTCGGTGCATATGATTCTGATCGATTGGTGGGAATCATCCGAGCGGTCGGTGACGGGCAGACGATCGTGTTTGTACAGGATATCATCGTTCTGCCGGAGTACCAGAGAAAAGGGATCGGAACAAAGTTGCTGAAAGCCGTCATGGAAAAGTATAAGGACGTTTACCAGATGGAACTGCTGACGGATAACACAGAAAAGACGAAAGCATTCTATCGTTCGGTAGGCTTTACTGCTTCAGATGATATGGGCTGTGTGGCATTTATAAGAATGTAGTTGGAGGAACTATGGACTATAGAAAAATTGATGCTATTGTCCTTGCTGATAATGTAGAAACAGAAAGAATGAAAAACAAAACAAATCGGGATTTGTCGTTGATGGAGAGGATGGCAGAATGGATCATTATCACATTTATCATAACGAAATACCGGATTTTCTGCGTGAGTGCATAGAAACACCGATCATCCAAAGGATTAGGTCTATAGGAATGAATTGCGGCTGTGAATATACAGCATTTCCGCAGTTTGCTGACATAGAATCATACTCGCGTTATGACCACAGTGTAGGAGTGGCATTAATTGTTTGGCATTTCACTTATGATCGCAAACAAGCGATTGCCGGTCTTCTGCATGATGTTGCATCACCGGTTTTTACTCATGTAGTCGATTTTATGCACGGAGATTATTTAACGCAGGAATCTACCGAAGACGGTACAGAAATGCTGATAGCCGATTCAACAGAATTGCAGGCTGTCTTAAGGAAATACGAACTCACGACAGGGGATGTATGTGATTACCACAGATACCCGATTGCGGATAATGATTCTCCACTTTTGTCTGCCGATCGTCTGGAATACACGATCGGTAACAGTATTAATTACGGGATCTGCACAATAGAAGATGCAAAGTGCTTCTACAGTGATCTTATCATCGGGACGAATGAATATGGAACCCCGGAACTTATGTTCAAAAACACACTTATTGCGGAAACCTTTGCAAAAGCCGCGCTTGGGTGTTCAAAAATATATATTTCAGACGAAGACCGTTATGCCATGCAATTACTCTCTGAGATTTTGAAATATGCAATAGAGCATCAGATCATCAGTGAAGACGATCTATGCTCAACTGAACCGGAGGTTATTGGTAAATTCTTCTCTGATGAACGTACGGCTTCTTTATGGAATAGTTTTTGCACATACAGCCAGATTACAAGTGCACCGCAGCCAAAAGATACAGGATGCTGGCGAAAGATTTCCGCAAAAAAGAGATTCATTGATCCTATGGTGCAAGGAGAAGGCAGGATCAGCGAGCTTTCTTCTGAATTTGCTGAGAGCCTGAACGCTTTTCGGAAGAATAGCTATGATTATTGGGTGTGTGGACAACATTGAAAATTCAAGTTTGTCGGACTAACGAAAGCCTCTGCTTGAATTTATATTCAATCACTCCGATTGTATTTTATACATATCACCTTTGATCTGGGACAGAGACTATACAAAAGAATCAGACAGATCGCAATTTGAAAGGATGGATCCCTGGTACAATAGTCTGAAGAATAGACAGGAGAAACGATGGAACCGGATAAAAAGCTTCTAAACCGACTCATATTCATCACGCCGCTGATCTGTGGGACCGCGGGCTTCCTCCTGGAAGGGGGGGCGCTGCTGGACTCCGTCTTCTCCTGCGTTCAGATGTACGTTCTCAACTATTCCGATACTCCGCCTAACATCCTGGTGGAGATCGCTCGCTGGACCGCTCCTCTGGTATCGGCCTACAGCGTTCTGCTGGCTGCGTCCGCCCTGAGAAAGAAGCTGCGAGACCGCATCCGCAGCAGAAGGAAGGATTCCGTCGCTGTCTACGGGCCCGAAGAGTACACGGCCCCTGTCCTGGCTGCTCTCGGAAGCTCCGGCATATCGGGAGGGGACGTCCCCGCGGGGACAAGGCGCCACATCCTTCTCTGGGATGAAGATGAGAACATTCGCTTTCTGGAGCGCAGCTCCAAAGCCCTGGCGGGCAGTGAGGTCTTCATAAAGAGCAGTTCTCTTCCCGGTCAGACCGCGGCAGGGGAGAACGTCCGCATATTCTGCCCCGAGGAGACCGCGGCAAGGCTCTATTGGCAGAGGAACTGCCTGTATGAGGCTTCCCGGGCGCGGGACCACCGCATGAAGATCGTCATGATCGGAGCGGGAAGGCTGGCGGAAGAGATGATTTCCTGCGCCCTTCAGATCAATATATTCTCACCGGATCAGAGGATCGAGTATCACATCTTCGGCGGGGATCCGTCATATCTAAAGATCCACCATGAGCTGGGCGGGCTGCAGGATCCCGTGGTATTCCACGAGGAGCAGTGGACTGACTGCCTTCCTCTGCTTAAGGAGGCAGAGCGGATCATAGTCCTTCAGCAGGAGGGCCAGACCGGGCTTCTTTCCGGCCTTCTTCTGGCTCTCGCGGAAAAGACTATCGACGTGTTCTCCGCAGGCACGGCCGGGGAAGAGATCCTGGGAGAGAATGAGAGGATCAGGAGCTTCCCCTGGAAGGACCTTGCCTTCGAGCCTCGGAATATCCTCAGCGAGGTCCAGTACCGCCGCGCCAAGGCCCTGAATCTTCGGTACGCCCATCTTTATTCCGGCGTTGCCGAGACCGAAGAGGCCCTGGACTCCGAATGGAGGAAGCTGGATACCTTCACCCGCTATTCCAACATAAGCTCGGCGGATTATCACGAGATACGCCTTGCCATGCTCCGCTCCATGGATATGCCTGAGGATCCGGACAGGATCCCCGGGGACGTGATGGAACTGCTTTCGGAACTTGAGCACATGCGCTGGTGCAGGTACCACCTGCTGAACAACTGGACCCAGGGAACGCCCGAGAACGGAAAGAGCAAGGACAGCGCGAAGAGGATCCACGTGGATCTTATGCCTTATGACCGGCTTTCCGAGGGCGAGAAGCAGAAGGACAGGGATTCGGTAAGGGTCCTCCTTGAGCTTGACCGGTGGAGACCTTCATCCACGGGCAGAGGAACGGGTCTATAACATCCTTTTATGATCCCGTCCGTCATATTTAAAATCATCATAGATCGATCATATTTGCCGCCGCGGATGGTATCATCCCTCTGCGGCGTTTCCGACCGCAAGACCGCAAAAAAGAGATAGCGGAGGATACCATGGACATAAGAAAAGAAGTTGAGAACATTTTCCCGATGCTGGTAGAGCAGCGCAGGCATCTTCACGAGGATCCCGAGCTCTCGCGCAGGGAATTCCACACTGTGGCGTACATCATCGAAAGACTGAAGGCCTTCGGTCTCGATGAGGTCACCGAGATCCCCGACGGGGGAGTCATCGCATTCATCAGAGGGGGAAAGGCTCCCGCGGAGGGAAAGAAGATGATCCTGCTCAGGGCGGACATCGACGCTCTTCCCATCGACGAGCCCGAGACCAACAACGGGATGCAGAGGGTGGTAAGATCCAAGAATCCCGGAGTCATGCACGCCTGCGGCCATGACGCCCACACCTCCATGCTCCTGGGAGCGGCGAAGATCCTTCATGAGCATAAGGACGAGCTCAAGGGCGACGTTCTCTGCTGCTTTGAGAGAGGAGAAGAGGGCGGAGGCAACATCGTCAATATCATCAAGTATTTCAACGATATGGGCATAAAGTACGACTTGTGCTTCGGTATGCACGTGGAGCCCGGATATCCCGCGGGCACCTTTGGAGTCAGCGCCGGCAACGCGGACGCCGCGCCCATCGGCATAGGCTACCGGATCACCGGAAAGGGCGGACACGGCTCCCGCACCGATCTTGCCAACAATCCCATAGACGTTATGGCCGACTTCATAGTGAAGATCAACCAGATCAGGGGAAGGAGCATCTCTCCCTTCGACGATTTCAGCGTCGCGGTCTGCCAGGTGGTGTCCGGCACCGCCGGGAACATAATCCCCGAGACCGCTGAGCTCTACGGAACCGCCAGATTCTTCAGCCACGACGCCAGGAATATCTTCCAGCATAAGATGGCGGACATCGTAAAGGGCCTGGAGCTGACCTACGGATGCACCATCGAGAACCTGAGGGACAGAGCCCCCTCGGATCCTCTGCTCAACGACGCCTTTGCGGCCGACTGCGCCAGGAGCGCCGCAGCCAGGGTCATCGGAGAGGAGAACCTGCTGCCCCAGGCTGTCACCATGGGCTCTGAGAGCTTCGGCAGGTATCTCACCATAGCGCCGGGCTGCTACGGAAATCTCGGTATCGCCAACCCCGCCAAGGGAGCAGGGGCATGGATCCACGACCCCAAGTTCGACTTGGACGAGGATTCGATGAAGACTGGCTGCGCGATGCACGTGGCCATGGCCTGCGAATTCTTTGATAGATAGCGCATATCGATAGTAGATCCGCATGATCATATTTAAAATATAAATACGATCGACTTTTTATTCGAATAAATCATTTTACATTATTTGACCTTCGCAAGTATAATCCACGCGTTTGATTATTCAATAAGCAGGTGGTAACTTGCGGAGGTCATTATGCTTTTCAGCTGGTCATATTTTCTTGAGGCTTTCCCGAAGGTCTTGAAGGGTCTTCCCACCACTCTGGGACTGACAGTCATAGCGGCGGTTTTCTCGCTGCTCCTGGGGACCGTCCTCGCGCTGCTCAACTATTATAAAGTGCCCGTCGCGGTCCAGATCCTCAAGGTCTGGAGCTCCTTCATCAGAGGAACGCCCAACGTCACCCAGATATTCTTCTTCTATTACGGCCTCGCCCGCATCAGTACCTTGGTCCTGAACATGTCTCCGGTGGTCGCCACCGGCGTCGTCATGAGCCTTTCCATGAGCGCCTTCATGGCGGAGTCCATAAGGGGAGCCCTGATGTCAGTGGACGAAGGACAGAGGGAAGCAGCGCTTTCCCTGGGCATGACCAACTTCCAGCTCACCACCAGGATCGTCATCCCGCAGGCTGTCAGAGTCGCTCTGCCGACCCTGTTCAACGATATGATCAATCTGTTCAAGATGTCCTCCCTTGCCTTCACCATCGGCATCAGAGACGTCATGGGCAACGCCAGGATAGAATCCGCCGCGTCCTTCCGCTTCTTTGAGACCTACGCCATCGTAATGATCATCTACTGGATATTCTCCCTTCTCATGGGGATGGTCCAGAAGAGACTGGAAGAGAAGAGCAACGCCATCTATTCTTCAAGCACCGTCACAAAAGACAATAAGGGTCTTTTGAATAAAAAGTTACAAAAGGAGAAAAATTAAATGAACAACTTCAGGAGAGCTGCAGCTCTCGTCCTCGCCGCAGTCATGGTGATCTGCGTCCTGGCCGGCTGCGGCAGCAATAACACACCCGCACAGCAGCCCGCTCAGGAGACCAAGCCCGCTGAGACCGCTCAGGAGACCAAGCCTGCAGAGACCGCTGACACCGGTTACACTGCCCGCAAGTTCACCGTCGGCACCGTCGGCGGCGGCCTGCCTTACTCCCTCCTCGAGGACAACGGAAACTGGACCGGAGTCGAAGGAGAGCTCTGGGCAGAGATCATCGAGAGGACCGGCTGGGAAGTAGAAGTCAAGCGCTGCGCTGACATGACCTCCCTGTTCGGCGAGCTGGATTCCAAGAGGATCGACGTCGCTGCCAACTGCGCCGCCATCACCGCCAGCCGTCTTGAGGCTCACATCGCTTCCGACCCCATCTACGCTGACGCTCAGGTCGTCGTAGTACAGCCGGACAGCGAGTACCAGACCTTCGAAGACCTCCGCGGACAGGTCATGGGCTGCACCGCAGGCCAGGCCGCCCAGAACACCGTAGAGAAGATGGCTCCCGACTATGACTGGGAGATCCGTCCTTACGAGAACACCGGCGCCCTGTTCCAGGATCTGGACCTTGGAAGGATCCCCTCCCTGGCCCACACCGTCAGCACCGTTGAGAAGTATCAGAGAGAGCAGGGCCTCAAGCTCCGCATGCTCGATGAGAAGCTCTTCGGAAACAACGTAGGCTGGTGGTTCAGAGACGACGAGGAGAGCAAGGACCTCCGCGACGAGCTCAACAAGGTCCTCGCTGAGATGCAGGAAGACGGCACCATCTCCGCCATCACCGAGAAGTACTTCTACGAGGATATGACCAAGCTGATCAGCGACGAATGGCTGACCTCCACCAAGTAGTATAAGACAATCAATCAGCGGCATGACGGCTTCCGCTGCCATGCCTTCCCGATATCAAGAGGATCCGATATGGTCGATGTAAAGAATCTTTCCAAAACCTTTGATGGAACTACGGAAGTCCTGAAGGAGATAAACCTTCACGTGGACAAGCACGACGTGGTCGCTATCCTGGGCCCCTCCGGCACCGGAAAATCCACGCTGCTGCGCTGCCTCAACTATCTGTGCGAGCCTACCACCGGAGTGATCAGGGTCGGAGACGTCACCGTCGACGCCCAAAACCACACCAAGCAGCAGGTCCGCGACCTCAGAAAGCAGTCCGCCATGGTATTCCAGGGTTACAATCTGTTCAAGAACAAGACCGCCCTTGGCAACGTCATGGAAGCTCTGATCACCGTTCAGGGCAAGGGCAGGGAAGAGGCTGAGGACATCGCCATCGCCCAGCTCAAAAAGGTCGGTATGCTGGACAGGAAGGACTTTTATCCTGCCAAGATGTCCGGCGGACAGCAGCAGAGAGTCGCCATCGCAAGAGCCCTCGCGGTCAATCCCAACGTGCTGCTCTTCGATGAGCCCACCTCGGCGCTGGATCCCGAGCTGGTAGGAGAGGTCCTCAACACCATCAGGCAGCTGGCCGAAGAGCAGACCTCGACCATGATCCTCGTCACCCATGAGATCCACTTCGCCCGCAACGTGGCCAACAGGATCATATTCATGGAGGGCGGATATATCGCCGCCGACGGGACTCCTCAGGAGATCATCGACGATCCTGAGAATCCCAGGCTCAGGCAGTTCCTGAATCTGGTCGGGAAATAAAGGCCGTAAGGGAAGGATAAATGATAGCAAAAGATCCCCGGTCCAGGGCTCGGTCCCTGACGGGGATCTTTTTGTACTTGTTTTTTATTTACCGGGCAGGGGGACCAGGGTGCATTGTCCGTGGGAGAGGATCCTCTTTTTGGTCCTGGTGATGCGGAATCTGGCTCCGCAGTTGGGATCGGGACAGGCTATATCAGAATCCGAGAGCATCCAGTCGTTGGGATCCAGCTCCCTCTGCTTGGCGGGGAGCAGGGGAAGGAGGGCCGCCATGGCGTACATGGAGAAGGAGGTATTCTCGGGAAAGACCAGATCCTCTCCCTCCACAAGTAGCAGTCTCCAGTGTGGTGGCTGCACACATTAGACTTTTCGCCCTCCACGATCTCGACCTTAAGATCATACAGAACAAAGGTATCGTCCATACTTTTTCCTTTCATCGCAGGCTGCGGACTGATATAATAAACTGATAAAATCTGTACAACAGTATACCAATACCCCGTTCCCGGTCAAATTCGGACGCGATGAACAGGAGGGTATCATGGAGATCCGCAATACTTTCAGGAACGGTTATTCATTCTTGAGCAGGATGGTGTGGGAGCCTGCATGGTCGGGACCAGGAACTCAAAGCATGTGAAATCCAACCTGGCCACCCTTCAGTTCGATCTCACCCAAGAGGGCAAGGAGACCATCAGGAGATTCATCTAGAGGTTCCCGACTCCCGAAGGGGACTGCTATACTCTGGAGAGGGTCTCGCCCAGATACAGGGGGATAATCCTTACCGACCGCAACGATCCCAAGGCGGATACGGTCATAAGACTTGAATAGGAAGAAACAATGGTCGATTTTGAAAAACAGGCATTGATGGACGCTTCGGGCTTCGTGCTCCTGTCGGATTACGTCCCCGGCATCGTCCAGGAGATCCGTTACTTTTCCACATATAATTTCGTAGGGGACCGCATCGACGGCTATGAGGAGCCCTGCGCCATCATCACCAGAGAGGCCGCGAGGGCACTGAAGACCGTGAGCAATCTGGCCCAGGTCCAGGGCTACAGGCTCAAGATCTTCGACGCGTACAGGCCAGCCTGCGCTGTGAGGCACTTCGTACTGTGGGGGATAGAGGACCTGGATCTTCGGATGAAGCCCTTCTTTTATCCCGACATCGAAAAGCAGGAGCTCTTTTCCAGGGGCTACATCGCCAGCAGGTCCAGCCACAGCAGGGGAAGCACCGTGGATCTGACCCTCCTTGACATGGAGACCGGCAAAGAACTGAACATGGGAAGTCCCTTTGATCTCTTCAGCCCCATCTCTCATCCGGACTACCGTGGAATCACGGAAGAGCAGTATAACAACAGGATGATCTTAAGAAACGCCATGATGAGAAACGGCTTCGAACCCATCGACTGCGAGTGGTGGCACTTCACCTTAAAGGAAGAGCCTTACCCGGATACCTACTTCGAATTCCCGGTCTCATCGGAATATTTGAAAAAATCCTAAAAAAATTTTAAAAATCTCCAAATAGGTGTTGACAGTGTACTATTACAAGTGGTACACTATGACACGAGAAGGGGATTTGATATAAAAACTATCAGGGCTCGTCTCAATTGACGGGCTCTTATTATTCTTATTATTAAAGAAAGGGGGAGGGCAAATGTTTGAACTTGATCTCAGA
>JAFRQL010000233.1 GCA_017428655.1 Bacillota bacterium
ACAGGTCACCGGTGTAGAAGTTGCGTCCGTTGATCGTAAGAAGGTCGTGCACCTCTTCGGGCTTGAAGGCATTCTTGGTGGGATCCGTCGGATCCTTATAATTGAGGATGCTCTCTTCCGCGTATTGATCCACGGAGATCGAGTTGTGCTTATACCCCTTCATCGCGGGGCCGGGCTGCCAGAGGGCATACATGCAGACCGAGGCGAATTCCTCGGGAGTCACGGACTCTCCGCTGTTTCCGACCTTTATGGTATCAAGGTCTATCCCGTCGGGACCGGTCTTGGGATACTGCTTGAGATCGTTGAACTGCTCTTTGGTATAAAGGGCATAGGTATGGTCCTTGTTTTTCAGGATCCCGTCTTCTTCGATGAGCCGCGGCTGGGGCTGGTAGATGCTGGTCATCAGATCCATCTTCTTCAGCGGCGATCTGAAAGCCTTCTGGGAAGCGGTCAGATCCATTTCATCGTCATACTTCTTCAGCATCTTCTCGGCCGAAGCCTTTTCTATAGCGCCGTCCTCGCCTATGGCAACGTTGCGCTGCTCCCTCATAAATCCCAGCTTGGACTGGGTGTTCTGTTTGTTGGCTTCCCGATTCGCCCATGCTGCGCGCTCCTTCTTGTATCCGCCGAAGAGCCCCGCGAACCGCATCCAGAGGGTCGGACGCTTTGCGGGAGCCTGAGGCAGGTTCTCTTCGGTTATGGGCTTGCTGTAATTTACCGTGAGCTTCTCGGTGTCTACCTGCATCTGGACGGGATCGCTTGAACCCACAGGATAGGCGAAGATATTGCCCATCTGCATCTGACGCCAGAATTCGGCAGATCCGGGCTTGATGCCGGCAGCTTCAAGGCTGGTCATCTGGTCCTCGCCCCTCTCGTTGGGCTGCATTATGAATATCTTCGGGACCCCGGCCGTGTTGGGGATAGGGTTCGACCATTCGACACCCATCTCGACGCCCAGATCCTTGAGCATATCCCTCTCGAAGTTGTTGAGCTTTTTGATCTCACCATCGGTCAGATGCTTTGCTCCGATCTCTGCCCGGCTCCTCGCCCTGGCCATTATATCCTTACCGAACTCGCTTGCCATTGTTTCTCCTTGATATATTGATAAATATGTGCACTTGATTAAAGGATCTTATAGGTCTTCGCCTTTGAATACCGGTGGCCGGTGACGACGGTGACCTCCTTCGCGGTCAGGTCGTAGACGGCGGACCACAGTGTATTGCTCTTCCCCTTGGAACCGGAGGGCTGGGAGACCAGCCTGAGAGCGTCCATCATGTCCTTCTTTTCCATGCGGCCTTCCCTGTAATTGAGGAGCTCCTTGAGGACCGCGTAGCGCTCCTTTCCTCCGCCCTTCTTCCTCATTCCCTTGGAAAGGTAGAAGTTGGTCACCAGGTCCGTATCGATGACGTTGAGGACGTTGTCCACGTATTCGAAGACCCGGGAGGCTCCCGAAGCGTCCGCTACAAAGAAATGATAATCGTTGTTCGCTATGGGAGACTGCATGTCGTAGGACCTGAATATCTCCTCGGCCTCTTCGACGGTCTTTGCCCTGTCCAGGACCGCACGGATCATCGAGGTGGTTATGACCTTGCGCTTTCCGCTGTCCTGAGCGGTGGTCGCCTTTCTCAGCTGCAGCACCCCGATGAACAGGCCAGCCTCGTTCATGCCGTCCATGTTGAAATACGGGACGGTGACCGCGGTGGTGATATCGGTCTTTCCGTCGGTTAGGCTGCCGGGCTTCATGTCCGAGAAGGACATGTCGGCCATTCCGATGGTCTTTAGCTCGCCGGGGGACGCCGTCCTCAGCAGGATACCGAAGAGCGGATGCGTGAAGTCGAAATTGCGGCCGACCAGCACGTGGCCCCTCTTATCCTTTGCGGTGAAAGCGGAGCAGCAGGCTCCGAAGTCCATTCTGTTCATCTCTTCGGTGACGAAGACCTTGGCCAGCAAAACCTTGAAATCGTCTACGCTGTGATGGTCTTCGGAAAGGATCCGGTCCAGCCTGTCGCCGGAAAAGTAGTCCATCGTATAGAAGCTGCCGTCGCCGAACACGTCGGTGATGGTATCAAGGCTCTTGAGAAGCTGGGGATCTTTTACGTATCTTGCCGGATTATTCATAGAGCACCTCGCTTTCATCTGCATGAGCAGATAATAAACTTCTGACCTATCTTTAG
>JAFRQL010000234.1 GCA_017428655.1 Bacillota bacterium
CCTCAAGGCAGGCTGCGAACCGCAGATCTTCGTCCTCGCCGGAGCAGTCGAAGCATATGATCTTCTCGACCCTGGGGCAGGAATAGGTAAGCGTGCCGGTCTTGTCGAAGACTATGGTGTCCGCCTCCGCCGCGGCCTCCAGGAACTTTCCGCCCTTGACCGATATGCCATAGGCCGAGGCGTCCCTTATGGCAGAAAGGACCGAAAGGGGCATGGAGAGCTTGAGAGCGCAGGAGAAATCCACCATGAGGAAGGACAGGGCCCTCTGGATGTTCCGGGTCAGTATAAAGGTGATCACCGCGCCTGCAAAGGACCAGGGGACCAGCCGGTCCGCAAGACCGAAGGCTCTGGTCTCGGTCTCGGACTTGAGCTTTTCCGAGGCCTCTATCATCTTTACGATCTGGTCGTACCTGCCGTTTCCGCTGGCCCTGGCGACCCTGATCAGGCATTCGCCCTCCTCGACGACGGTCCCGGCGTAGACGTAGCCGCCGTGAGTCCTGACCACGGGGACCGACTCGCCGGTCATAGCCGACTGATTGACGCTGACATCTCCCTCTTCGACGGTGCCGTCCAGGGGGATGATGTCGGAGGTCCTTAAGACCACCAGATCGCCCTCCCTGATCCCGGAAACGGGGATGAGCCTTTCTTCTCCGTCCTCTCTCACCCAGGCGCTGCTGACCTTAAGGGACATGGACCTGGCCAGATCTCCGACGGATTTCTTGTAGGTCCACTCCTCCAGGATCTCGCCTACGTCCAGAAGGAACATGACGGAGGACGCCGTGGAAAAGTCGCCGGTGAGCATGGCGGCGCCGATAGCGGCGGCGTCCAGCACCGGCACCTGCAGCCGTCTTCTGAAAAGGCAGCCAAACCCCCTGCCCAGGAACCTGACGCTCTTGCAGCAGCACCAGAAGGTCCTGAAGACCGCGGGGAAGAACAGCCTTCTTAAGACCGTCCCGATGATCTTGGCCGCGAGCCTTTCCTCGTACTGCCTTGAAAGCGCCCTTCCGGTCTCTTCCGGGACCAGGGCGATGGCCGCATCGTCTCTGATCGAAAGATCCTCCAGAGCCTTCAGGATCCTGTCCCTGCAGTCCTTTTCGTCAAAGGTTATGACCGCGTCGCAGGTCCTGTCGTAGACCTTCACGTCCTTCGCCGGGCAGCCGGCCTTAAGAGCGTATTCGACTATGTCCGCCTCGCGGAGGCTCATATGTGAAAGGCCCAGGCGGACCCTGAGCCTTCCTGCAGATTCGTGCAGTATAGTATAGTACATGCTGCTAAGCCTTCTCCGCCGCCTCAGCCTCCGCTACGAGAGCCCTGGCTTTAGCCAGCTCCGCGGCCTTTGCCCTTTCGGTCCTGACCTCGTTGATCGCGTCGGCGTCAGTCTTGATGTCTCCGCAGTTCTCTCTGACGCAGTCGACGGTCTTCATGACGCTGTCCCTGCAGCGAAGGACCGCCGCCGTGCAGTGGGTATATACCTTCTTCGCGTCCTCGCTGGTGAGGATGGAGATGCCTGCGGTGCCGAAGAGCAGCCCGCCTGCGAAAAGACCCAGATGTCCCCAGTTTTTCATGTTTATCTACCTCCTAAATTAAATGCCGCACCTGATGCGATGCGGCTGTATTTGCCTGCTATTAATTTAATCCCTGTTCCCCTGTTAGAGCAAAACAAACTATTTTAGGCCGGGCTCACCGGTATAAGGGCCCGCTAACGGTCCCCCTCCGCGATCCCTCCCAGCCTGGCTCTGAGAGCCTGAAAGCTGGACTCGCTGACGGCGTGCTCCACCAGACAGGCCTCCTTTTCGGCGGTATCGGGATCGATGCCGCAGGAGATGAAGAGGCTCTTGAAGAAATTGTGTTTTTCCAGCGTGCCGCTGGCGATCTCCCTGCCCTTGTCGGTCAGAAGGATCCTCCAGTCGTCCCGGATCACCAGGCCGCTGTCCTCCAGCTTTTTCAGGGCGATGCTGACGCTGGCCTTGGAATAGCCCAGGGAGTCCGCGATGTCCGTTGCCCTGCAGGCCCCGTTCTTCTTTATCAGGCTGAGTATGGTCTCAAGATAGTCTTCTCTTGATCTTTCCGCTGAGATATTGTTCATTCCTACAGTTTTGTCCGCCAAAATTTGATTAGCATATGCTAATTCTATACCGCGGGACGGCCTGTGTCAATGGCGAAGTTAGCTGAAACTTACTCCGCAAAAGAAAAAAGCCGCTCACAGAGCGGCCTGAATGCCTAAAGTCCTCAGAGGACTGTTATCCTATGATCCCCAGATGCTCGAGTAGGATCTTTATCCCGATGCATATCAGGGCGATGCCTCCCGCGATCCCCGCCTTCTCCTCAAAGCGGGATCCGAAGCGGTTGCCCGTGGCGACCCCGACCAGGGTCAGGACGAAGGTGGTGCAGCCTATCAGCCCCGCCGCGTAAACGATGTTCACGTCCTCGATGGCCATGGCGATCCCGGCGGCCAGGGCGTCGATGCTGGTAGCGACGGCCAGGATCAGCAGGTCCTTGTGATCGACGGGAAGGCGGTCCAGCTTTTCGGACGCCTCCTCTTTATCGGGATGAAGGCTCTCCCAGATCATCCGGCCTCCGATGTACGCCAAAAGACCGAAGGCGATCCAGTGATCCCACCGTTCGATGGCGGCCTTGAAGTACGACCCGCCGAGCCAGCCGATGGTCGGCATGAGGGCCTGAAAGCCTCCGAAATACAAAGCTATTATGAGCGCGTAATGCCCGTCGATCTTCTTCATGGCAAGGCCCTTGCAGACCGCTACCGCGAAAGCATCCATCGAAAGAGCCGCGCCGAGAATAAAGATCTCCGCAGTTCCCATTATCGTCCACCCTGAAAAACAGCATTGCAGAAATCTTACTATCTTCAATATGCGGTTGTCAAGAAACATCGATCATTCACCTGCATATGAGGTGCCTGACTGCGCATCGCCCCGAATCTTTAGGATCGCGAGGCTTCAGATACGCCTGGACGTCGTATTATAACTATGAACGCATATTTGCGATCCGAGTCATAAAAAAGCATCCTTCATAGCTGAAACTGGATCAGGCGACCTGGCATTATTATAACTTTTCATGCAGATCTGCGATAATTACAGTAATTACAGCTTGTTCAGCCTATGCCGGGAGCCTATTAAGAACTCACGTATCATCAAATTCTCTCGAGTATCCCTTCAATATTACTGCAATCAGCCTTGTTTTCTTATGACAGTTATAATTTGCTCTCAGATCACACACTCAAATGCGAAAACTATTACTGCGGATCCTTCAGGATCAGGATAATAGTTATAATCGGCCTTGATCCCGGACATAACAGACCGTTGTTTCCGGCAATGCACACAAATGCATCTTTGAGCAAGCTATCATCCAAAAGCCACAGAAGATATAAGGATTAGTTAGTTCTTTGCATATCGCAGCCAGCGTTTCGCGACCGATATGCAATGATTCGATCGTTAAATAAATACTTTGTATTTGTTGATTTAATTCACTTGATTTTTGAAAACCTATTTCATAAAATGATAACGCAATCAGCAAGTATAACTGAATCAGTCGGATGACTGGCTCGAGAGAGACCGCAGAAGCGGCGCCGAAGGGGGAAAGCTTTCAGGCAAAAGGATCGGGTCACGACGACACTCCGAAGAGCACGGCCGTTCAATATTCCCTGGCTGTGCACCAAAGGTGCAACCTGCCCGAGGGCAGGGAAACTCTCAGGTTTATGACGGAGACGCAGGATACCCCACGCGGGGCGGGTCTGCGTCTTTTATATTGCCCATTTTGCCCGGCCTCCATCCGGCGCCGGAACTCTTGTTAAAGAAAAGGACAGTAAAATGAGCGAACTGAAAAGGACAGTGCTCTATCAGGCTCACGTGGACGCGGGAGCCGACATGGTCGATTTCGGAGGCTGGGACATGCCCGTCCAGTATCCCTCCGGCATCATCGCGGAGCACCTCTTCACCCGCAGCGAATGCAGCCTCTTCGACGTCTCCCACATGGGAAGACTGATCGTCGGCGGCCCCGACAGGCTGAAGTTCCTGCAAAAAGTTCTGACCAACGACGCTTCCGCCCTTGAGATCGGAAGAGCCCAGTACACCATCATCCCCGCGGAAGACGGCAGCGCGGTAGACGACGCCTACCTCTACCGTTTCACCGATGACCGCTGCCTGCTGGTCATCAACGCCGCCAACATCGAAAAGGACAAGGAGTGGCTCCTGCCCATCGCCGAAGGCTTCGACTGCTTCGTCAGCGACATCAGCGGCGAGACCGGATCCATCGCGGTCCAGGGCCCCAGGAGCAGAGACATGCTCTCGTCCCTCAAGGGCGGCGAAGCCATCGCGTCCATGAAGAGGAACGACATCCTGAGCCTGACCCTCGAAGGCAGGAGCATGATGATCTCCAGGACCGGCTACACCGGCGAGCCCCTGGGCTACGAGGTCTTCGCGAGCAACGAGGACACCGTGTGGCTCTGGGGAAAGCTCCTGGAGATGGGAGCAAAGCCCGCAGGCCTCGGCGCCAGGGACACCCTGAGGATGGAAGCCTCCATGCCCCTCTACGGCCACGAGATGGGCCTCGACGCGGACGGAAAGCCCATGCCCATCTACGCGGTATTCCTCGCCAAATTCGCGGTCTCCTTCGCGGAAGGCAAGGAGGACATGATCGGATATGAGGCCCTCGCAAAGCAGCACGAAGCCTTCCTGAAGATCCTCGAGGGCGATCATTCCCTCGCGGCTGACCTTCCCAGAAGGATCCAACCCATCACCCTTCTCGACAGGGGCGTCATCAGGGCCGGGATGCCCGTCTTTAAGGACGGAGAGCAGGTCGGCTGGGTCACCAGCGGCACCATGATCCCCTACCACGTCATCGAAGGCGAGGGCAAGGACGCGGTCTTCACCGGATCCACCGGAAAGAGGGCCATCGGAGCGGCCTACATGGACAGCACCATCGCGGAAGGCGACAAGGTGGAGGTCGAGGTCAGAGGCAGGAGGCTGAACGCAGTGGTCTCCAAGACCCATCTTAAGAACAGCAAGATACCCTACGCGATCCCCGTGATCAACGGATAGGATCGAATGATATTCCGGAGGGAGTCTTCCCCCGGAGAGCATGAACAACCAGCAGATACCAGCAGAGATAATACGACAATTGGAGGTCAACAATGAATTTCCCCGCAGAACTCAAGTATTCCAAGGATCATGAATGGGTTATGATGGACGGCGGCGTGGCCGTCATCGGCATCACCGATTTCGCTCAGGACGCTCTGGGCGACGTAGTATTCGTCAACCTTCCCCAGGAAGGCGATGAAGTAGGCATGGGCGAAGCCTTCGGCGACGTCGAATCCGTCAAGGCCGTCAGCGACCTGAACAGCCCCGTCAGCGGCACCGTCTGCGCCGTCAACGAAGCAGCCCTCGATTCCCCCGAGAGCCTCAACTCCGACCCCTACGGCACCTGGCTCATCAAGGTCCAGGACCTGGGAGACACCGAAGAACTGATGGACGCCGAAGCTTACAAGGCATTCTGCGAAACGGTGGCATAGATGGGAAGCTACGTACCTTCCTCCATGGAGCAGAGGGACGAGATGCTGAAGGCCCTGGGCCTTTCCAGCGTCCTCGAGCTCTATAAGGACGTGCCCGAAGAGATGCTCGTAAAGGGAGGCCTCGACCTTCCCGAGGGCATGAGCGAGATGGGCACCATGAGGGCCATGAGCGCCATGGCCGCAAAGAACATCGTGTTCGGCACCGTCTTAAGAGGCGCCGGATCCTACGATCACTACATCCCCTCCATCGTGAAGACCGTTCCCGCAAAGGAGGAGTTCCTCACCGCCTACACCCCCTATCAGGCCGAGATGAGCCAGGGAGTGCTCCAGTCCATCTTCGAGTACCAGACCATGATCTGCCAGCTGACCGGCATGGACGTCTCCAACGCGTCTGTGTACGACGGAGCATCCGCCGCTGCGGAAGCGGCAGCCATGTGCAGAGCCCGCAAGAGGACCGTCACCCTGATCTCCGCTGCAGCCCACCCCGACGTGATCAACACCGTCAGGACCTACTGCATGGGCTCCGGCACCGAGATGAGGATCGTCCCCGCCAAGGGCGGAAAGACCGATCCCGAAGCTCTCAAAGAAATGCTCACCGATGACGTCGCAGGCTTCTACCTGCAGCAGCCCAACTTCTACGGCCAGATCGAGGACGCGGAAGAGCTGGGAGCCATGGCCCACGAAGCCGGCGCCATGTTCATCATGGGCGTCAACCCCATCAGCCTGGGCATCATGAAGACCCCCGCCGAGTGCGGAGCGGACATCGCCGTCGGCGAAGGCCAGCCTCTGGGAATGCCAATGGCCTACGGCGGGCCCTATCTGGGTTTCATGGCGACCACCGAAAAGAACATGAGAAAGCTCCCCGGCCGCATCGTCGGAGAGACCGTGGACAGCAGGGGCGAAAGATGCTACGTCCTCTCCCTGCAGGCCCGCGAGCAGCATATTAGAAGAGAAAAGGCCAGCAGCAACATCTGCTCCAACGAAGCCCTCTGCGCCCTCACTGCCTCCGTTTACATGGCGGCCATGGGTCCGGACGGGATAGCCGACGCCGCTGCCCAGTGCCTCTCCAAGGCTCACTATCTGGCAAAGCAGCTCTGCACCGTCGAGGGCGTTGAGCTGGTCTACACCGGCGATTTCTTCCACGAATTCGTCACCACCATGCCCGAAAAGGACAAGGTCCTCAAGGCCCTTGAGGATGCAGGCATCCTGGGCGGCCTTCCCATCGAAGAGGGCGTCCTGTGGTGCGCTACCGAAAAGGTATCCAAGGCCGAGATGGACAGGGCAGTTTCCATAGTAAAGGAGGTGCTGGAATAATGAAACTCATATTCGAAAAGAGCGCCCCCGGACGCAGGAGCCAGCTCCTCGACAGATGCGACGTAGAGCAGTTTGAGCTTCCCGAAAAGTTCAGAAGGGCTGAGAAGGCTCCCCTTCCCCAGCTCTCCGAGATCGACGTCGACCGCCACTACAGCGAGCTCAACACCAGGGTCCACGGCGTGAACACCAGCTTCTACCCCCTGGGCTCCTGCACCATGAAATACAACCCCAGGGTCAACGAAGAGATCGCTGCCCTGCCCGGCTTCACCGGCATCCATCCCCTGGCCCCCGAGTATTCGGTCCAGGGCTGCAAAGAAGTCATCGCCACCGCCAAGAAGTATCTCTGCGAGATCTCCGGCATGGACGACATGACCTTCCAACCGGCGGCAGGCGCCCACGGCGAGTTCACCGGCGTCATGCTGATCAAGCAGTATCACCAGTCCAGAGGCGATCAGAAGAGATGCAAGATCATCGTTCCCGACTCTGCCCACGGCACCAACCCGGCGACCGCCGCCATGTGCGGATTTGAGGTGGTAAACATCGCCTCCGCCCCTGACGGCTGCGTGGACATCGAGGCCCTCAAGGCCGCTCTGGGCGACGACACCGCGGGACTCATGCTCACCAACCCCAACCCGGTGGGTCTCTTCGACGAAAACATCCTGGAGATCACCAGGCTGGTCCACGAGGCTGGCGGCCTGTGCTACTACGACGGAGCCAACCTCAACGCGGTCATGGGAGTGGTAAGGCCCGGAGACATGGGCTTCGACTGCACCCACATGAACCTGCACAAGACCTTCAGCACTCCCCACGGCGGCGGAGGCCCTGGCGCCGGAGCGGTAGGCTGCAAGGCTTTCCTGGCTCCCTTCCTTCCCAAGTCCGCCCTTATGGACGAAGAGGGACACATCCAGGTCAGGAGCTTCGAGGGCAACTTCCTCATCGTGGTGAGAGCCCTCGCCTACCTGCTGACCCTCGGAAAGGAAGGCGTCCCCGAAGCGTCGACCAACGCAGTGCTCAACGCCAACTACCTGATGCATCAGATCAAGGGCACCTTCGAACCCGCCTTTGACCGCATCTGCATGCACGAGTTCGTCCTAGATCTGGGCGCCTTCAAGAAGGAGACCGGAGTCTCCGCCCTGGACGTCGCCAAGACCCTCATCGACTACGGCATGCATCCGCCCACGATGTACTTCCCACTGATCGTCCACGAAGCCCTCATGCTCGAGCCCACCGAGACCGAGAGCAAGGACACCCTGGACTGGGCAGCCGAAGTGTTCCGCAAGGTATACGAGCTGGCCCATCAGGATCCCGAATACATGCATGAAGCTCCCCACCACGCCCAGATCGGCCGTCCCGACGAGGTCCTGGCCGCAAGAAAGCCCGTGGTCCGCTTCAGGCCCGCAGAATAACATCCTGCAAAAGAGCGGGGACGGAGGACCGCACCGGTCCCCCGTCCCTTTTAAGACTTAAAAGATACCCGAGAAGAGAGGACCGTCCAGACCATGACAGACCGCCTTGCCATATACCGGGGAACGTCCCTGGACCCCTACGAGAACCTGGCCGTCGAGGAGACCCTGTGCGGGTCGGTCCCCGAAGGCCTCATGATCCTCTACCTCTGGCAGAACAGGAACACCGTGGTCATCGGCCGCAACCAGAACGCCTGGAAGGAATGCCGCACCGACCTTCTGAAAGAGGAAGGCGGGCTGCTGGCGAGAAGGCTCTCGGGGGGCGGCGCGGTCTTCCACGACCTGGGCAACCTGAACTTCACCTTCATCGTGAACAGCGAAGACTACGACCTGGACAGGCAGCTGTCGGTGATCGAGGACGCCTGCAGGTCCCTCGGCGTCGCAGCATCCCGCTCCGGCAGGAACGACGTGCTGGCGGAGGGACGCAAGTTCTCCGGCAACGCCTTCTACAGCCACCGGGGCAAAAGCTACCACCACGGCACCTTGCTGGTCTCGGTGGATACTGAAAAGCTGGGAAGATACCTGAGGCCGTCACAGGCGAAGCTCAGGGCCAAGGGCGTCGATTCGGTCCACTCAAGGGTCGTGAACCTTTCCGAGCTCAGGCCCGGCCTCACCGTAAAGGATCTTTCCTCCGCCATGGAGGAGAGCTTTCAGAGGGTCTTCGGGATGAAGGCGGAGCTCCTTCCCCAGGGGTACGCCGATCCCGAAAGGGTCGCCGTCCTGAGAGAAAGGAACGCCTCCTGGGAGTGGAACTACGGAAGGCAGCTCCCCATGGACGCGGTCTTCGAGGAGCGGTTCGCCTGGGGCGAGATCAGAGCGGAGCTGGATATACCGGACGGCACGGTAAGGAGCGCCGGGATATTCACCGATTCCATGGACTGGACCCTGGCGGAAAGGCTTAAGGCCGCCCTGGCGGGAGCCAGGTTCACCAAAGAAGACATTGCCCTCAGGATAAGCGCCTCGGATCTGGATCACAAGGAGGATCTGGTGCGCCTCTTCACCGGGCAGGATAAATAACGCAGATAAGGCAGGCCCCGGATCGCGCGGGGCTACATACAGGAGATAAAAATGAACGATTATCAGCTCATAGTCATAGGCGCAGGCCCCGGAGGCTACACCGCAGCCCTGAGGGCGGCAAAGCTGGGACTTAAGACCGCGGTCGTAGAAAGAAGAGAGGCCGGCGGCACCTGCCTCAACAGAGGCTGCGTTCCTACCAAGGCCCTGCTCCACGCCTCCCAGCTCTACAAGGAGGCCCAAAACGGCGCTTCCATCGGCATCAACGCCCAGCCCTCCTTCGACCTTGCGAGGATCTTTGAACGCAAGGCTGAGGTGACCGGCCAGATGTCAAAGGGTATCGAGAGCCTGTTCAAGAGCGCCAAGGTGACCCTCGTCAGAGGGACCGGAAAGATCATGGGAGAAGGCAGAGTCTGCGTCACGGCACAGGACGGCAGCGCCAGCGAGATCACCGCGGACGACATCCTCATCGCCACCGGCTCGGTCCCCGCAATGCCCCCGATCCCCGGACTGGACCTTCCCGGCGTCCTCACCTCAGACACCCTTCTCGAAGGCTCGGACAAGCTCTACGAGTCACTGGTCATAATCGGCGGCGGCGTCATCGGAGTCGAGCTGGCCACCTTCTACGCAGAGCTCGGCACCAAGGTCATCATCGTCGAAGGCCTGGACAGGCTCCTTCCCAACATGGACAGAGAGCTGGGCCAGAACCTCGCCATGAACCTCAAGAAGATGGGCGTCGAGATCCACACCAAGGCCATGGTCAAAAGGGTCGAAGAGAGCGAAGGCGCCATGACCGTCGTGTTCGCCAGCGGTGACAGCGAGGAATCGGTCAGCGGCGAGAAGGTCCTCTGCGCCATCGGCAGGAGCCCCTACAGCGCCGGGCTTTTCGCTGAAGGCCTTCAGCCCGAGATGAACAGAAGGAGCATCAAGGTGGACGACCGCTTCGCCACCTCCATCCCCCACGTCTACGCCATAGGCGACGTGTCCTCCAGGATCCAGCTGGCCCACGTGGCCGCCGCACAGGGCACCGCCTGCGTCGAGATGATCGCGGGAGCAGAGCCCACCGTCGACCTTTCCATCGTCCCCAGCTGCATCTACACCCATCCCGAGATCGCGTCCGTAGGCATGACCGACGCCGAGGCCAAGGAAGCCGGGATCGCCGCCAAGACCGGCAAGTGCGTCATGGGCGGCAACGCCAGGACCGTCATCGCCGAAGCCGGACGCTGCTTCATGAAGGTCGTCGCCAACGCCGAGACCGGAGCTCTAATCGGAGCCCAGCTCATGTGCCCCAACGCCACCGACATGATCAGCCAGCTGGCCCAGGCCATCGCCAACCGCATGTCCCCAGCCGACCTGCTCAAGGCCATGAGGCCCCACCCGACCTTCGAAGAGGCCCTGGGCGAAGCCCTCGAGGACCTTTGCGCCAAGCTGGCGAAATAAAGGACGCTTCGATCCATCAAGAAGAAAGCAAAAGCGCTTCCCCCGCGGGAAGCGCTTTTATATTGCAATTTTGCGTTTAAAACCGTCTGAAAGCCCCTTAATCCTCCACGATCCTGTGGCTGGCGATGTCGCTGTGCCTGTAGATGTAGATCAGGATCATGCTGCACAGGGCCCAGCCGATGGGGTAGGCGGCTCCCACCAGCAGGTCGTTGCCGGGGAAGAGCTTGGAGACCGTAAAGAGGTAGGTCTGGCGGAAGAGCACGCCGGAGAAGAGCATGGCGTACATGGGCGCTCTGGCGTTGCCGGCTCCCCTCATCGCCGCCGCGAGAGGCTGGTAGATGGCGAAGAAGAGGACCAGAGGAGCGATGAGCCTCAGGAACCTGCTTCCGTAGTAGATGACCTGGGGATCGGGGTTGAAGAAGCCCACCAGGCCGGGAGCGGTGAACTCGATCACCACTGCCATGACTGCGACGAAGGTAAGGGATATGGTGATGGCGGTCCTGATGCCGGTCTTGGCTCTCTGGGCCTGGTTCTTGCCCAGGTTCTGGCCGACGAAGGTGGCCGTGGCAAGGCTCACCGACTGGACCGGCAGGGTCAGCAGCTGGTCGACCTTGTTGTAGGCGGTCCAGCCTCCCATGCAGGCGGGTCCGAAGGCGTTGATGTAGCTTTGGACGAACATGTTGGAGAAGCTGGTTATGGTCATCTGAAGGGCCGCGGGGATCCCCAGGGAGACGATCTTCTTAAGGGTCGGGAAGTGGATCTTAAGGTCTTTGGGGATCAGTTTTATGCAGGTGTCGCTCCTGAGCATGGTTATGACGACCAGGGTGGTCGAAAGGGCCTGAGCGGTGATGGTCGCGTAGGCGACGCCCCTGACTCCCATGTCGAAGACGATGACGAAGAGAAGGTCCAGGACTATATTGGTAAGGCACGAGATGACCAGGAATATGAAGGGCTTGACCGAGTCTCCCACCGCCCTCAGGACCGCCGCAGCGATGTTGTAGACCACGACGAAGACCATGTAACCGAACATGATCCTGAGATAGGCCGCGGAATAGGGCCTGATCACCTCTGGGACCTTCATGAAGTTCAGCACAACAGGGACTATCAGGACTCCGACGATGCTGAGGAATATCCCCAGGAATACCGACGAGAGCATGATGGTGTGGGTCGCTGTCTTGACCCGGTCGTACTGATGGGCGCCGTAATACTGGGAGATGACCACGGTCCCGCCGTTGGAAAGGCCGGTGACCAGGCCGATCATCATGTTGAGGGCGGCTCCCACCGTTCCCACGGCGGAAAAGGCCTCACTGCTCACGAAATTGCCGACGACCCAGGTGTCGACGGTGTTGTAGAGCATCTGAAAAATGTTGCCGACGAAGAGCGGAAGAGCAAAATACATCAGGTGCCTGGTGATGGGGCCCGACGTCATGTCCACGTCGCCCCGTTTCAAAAAGCTTCTCTTTTCCTTTTCCATTAAGACGCCTTTCTTTCGCGGTCTTTCGGCCGCCAGGGATGGATATTATATTGACATATTTTAGCAATTAAGATATATTATAACTGACGGGGACGGAGGCATATGGATGCTCTCATTTTTGCGGCTAAGGCGGGGGCGGCGGCGCTGCTCGCCCTGTTCTCTTCGCTGCTCTGGGGATCTACCCCCGACAGCTGGTTTTTCGATGATATGTGTGAAAGAGTTCCCGCAAGGAGCGGGAGGGACGTACTGAGGCCCGAAAGCCCCGGGTACTGGTGCCTTTTCGGGACCTTCCTGGCGCTGCTTCTTAGGACGGATCCCGCCGAAGCGGTCCTGCTCTGCCCTGTATGGGTGCTGCTGATCCAGCTGAGTCTTTCCGACGGCCTGTATATGGTCCTTCAGGACCAGTGGAGCCTTGCTCTTGCGGGGCTCGGGCTCGTCCGCGCCCTTTGCGCCCGCGATCTTTCAGGGCTCTTTTCTTCCGCCATGGGGGCGGGAGCGGTCCTGCTATTGTGGCTTTTATCGACAATTATTGCCGCATCATTAAAAAAGGGCAGCCCTCTGGGGCTGGGCGATGCCAAGCTCCTGGCTGCGGACGCGGTCCTGCTCGGAACGGAGGGGATGATGAGAAGCGCTGCGGCCGCATCGGCCGCGGCGGGCGTCTGGTGCGCTCTGCTGCTTCTCTTTAAAAAAGCGGAAAGAAGGGACCGTATTAGCTTCGGTCCCTTCATATGCCTTGGGATCGTTCTCTATTTGTGATCGGTCTCGTACATGTGGCGGACGAGCCTGAGCAGATTGCTGGTGTAGCCCCATTCGTTGTCGTAGTAGGACACGAACTTGAAGAATCTGCTGTTGAGCTCGATGCCTTCCTTTGCGTCGAAGGCGCAGGGCCTGCTGCACCTGATGAAGTCGCTGGATACGACCTCGTCGTCCACGTACTCGATGACCTCGCTCAGATAGGTCTGGGAGGCTTCCTTCACCTTCTCGCAGATCTCGGCGTAGCTGGTGTCCTTCTCCAGCAGTACGTTGAGGTCGACTACGGAGACGTCGGCGGTGGGCACCCTGTAGGCGATGCCGGTCATCTTGCCCTTGATCTCGGGGATGACCAGGCCTACTGCCTTGGCTGCTCCGGTGGTGGTGGGGATGATGTTGCCGAAGACGGTGCGGCCGGTGCGCCAGTCCTTAAGGGACTTGGCGTCTACGACCTTCTGCTTGGCGGTAGCCGCGTGGATGGTGGACATGAGTCCCTGATCGATGCCGAAGTTGTCCTGAAGCACCTTGCACAGGGGAGCCAGGCAGTTGGTGGTGCAGGACGCGGCTGACACGATCTGCATGTCGCTGGTGTACTTCTCGTGGTTCACGCCGTAGACGAAGGTCGGGGTGACCTTATCCTTGGCGGGGGCAGAGATGATCATGTGCTTGGCGCCAGCCTGGATGTGCTCCATGCCCTTTTCGGTAGTTACGTAGGCGCCGGTAGCGTCGATGATGTACTCGGCTCCGCACTCGGTCCAGGGGATCTTGGTGGCGTCGGTCTCTGCGTATACGGGGATCTTCCTGCCGTTTACGATGATGCCGTCCTCGTACTTGTCGAGAGTTCCGTTGAACCTGCCGTAGACGGTATCGTACTTGAGCATGTAGATCATGTAGTCCAGATCCCTGCTCCTCCAGTTGATACCTACGAGCTCATAAGGTTCGCCGAGCTCCTCCATGGCCAGCAGAGCGATCTTGGCGATGCGGCCGAAGCCGCTGATCCCGATTTTGATAGACATTTTACCCTCCGATTATTTTTTCACATCGTTACACAGGGCACGGGAGATGATCCTGTGCCCTACTTATATCATACCAAAGAGGGCGGTGATATTCCACCCCTAGGGGAGCAAAATAAGGGCATAATTTATGGTCTTGCCCAGTCCGCTGAACTTTTCTTCGTATTCGGTCATCACGTTCTCGGCCGCCCAGGGGGATGAATGAAGATCCCGGGTGAGGCGGACGGGCTCAAGGCCAGCAGTCCTGAATTCCTCGAGGGAGAAATCGAAGAGAGGGTCGTTGTCGGTCTTAAAGGCGATGAAGCCTCCGCTGCGGACCACCTTCTTGTACTCCTCCAGGTTCAGGTGATGGGTGAGCCTTCTGTGGGCGTGGCGGTCCTTGGGCCAGGGGTCGCAGAAATTGATGTATATGCCGGAGAGCTCCCCCTCCGCGAAGTATTCGGAGGCCCTGATGATGTATTCGTCGATGACTCTGAGATGGGCCAGCTCCGCCTCTGCGGCCTTCTGAAGGATCCTGACGTAGATGTTCTCCCCGCCCTCGCAGGCCAGGTAGTTGATCTCGGGATGAAGGGCCGCGAGGGACGTGATGAACCTGCCCTTGCCGCTGCCGATCTCCAGGTGGATGGGACGGTCGTTGCCGAAGACGGTGTTCCAGGCGCCCCTGAGAGCCTTGGGATCTTTGGCGAGCCAGGCTTCGCAGCTCTTTACGATCTCGTCCTTGTGCTTTACGCCTCTCTGCCTCACAGGCCCATCCTCCTCATGACGATGACCGCGGCGAGATACAGGGCGAGGATGATCCAGGCGATGGTATCGAGGTTTGAGAACCTCATGGGGTTCATGCGGGTCCTGCCTTCTCCGCCCCGGTAGCAGCGGGCTTCCATGGCCATGGCCAGGTCGGCGGCGATCCTGAAGGCGCTGACGAAGAGGGGTATGAGCAGTGGGATCATGCTCTTGGCCCTCTGCATGATGCTTCCGGTCTCAAAATCCGCGCCTCTTGCGGTCTGGGCCTTCATGATCTTGTCGGTCTCGTCCATCAGGGTCGGGATGAACCGGATGGCGATGGTCATCATCATGGTTATCTCGTGGGCGGGGAAGCCGATCTTTCTCAGGGGAGAGAGGAGGCTGTCCAGACCGTCGGTGAGGGACATGGGCTTGGTCGCCAGGGTCAGGATGGAGGAGCTGAATATCAGCAGAACCAGTCTGATGGCGAGGAGCAGGGACCTCTCAAGGCCTTCTCTTGTTATCGTGATGATCCAAAAACTTGCGATGGGTTCTCCCGGGGTCATCAGCAGGTTCATGGTCATGGTGATGATGATTATGAAGATGACGGGCTTAAGGCCCCTTGCTATGTACCCGAAGGGGATCTTCGACAGGATGATGACCGCGGCCAGAAGGGCTGCGGACACCGCGAAGCCGGTGAAGCTCTTCACCAGGAATATGGACACCATGAAGACCAGGGTCCCGATGATCTTGGTCCTGGGGTCAAGTCTGTGTATGACCGATTCCGACGGATAATACTGTCCGAGGGTTATATCTTTGATCGCCATTTATCTCTTTCCGTAAACTCTGATTATCTCCCGGGCTGCGTCGTCCAGGGTGAGGACGTCGGCCGAGACCGGCCCGCCCCCCGCAGCCACCATCTCCATGAACCGGGCTGCGGGCGGGGCGGCAAGCCCCATATCCCGCAGGGCCTGCCGCCGGGCGAATACTTCGCCGGGCGGGCCGTCGAGGACAAGGCTCCCCTTGTCCATGACCAGCACCCTGTCCGCGATCTCAGCCACGTCTTCCATGTTGTGGGAGATCAGCAGTATGCAGATGTTCCGTTCTTCCTTTATTCCCTTTATGCAGCTGAGGATGGCCTTTTTCCCCGCGGGATCAAGACCAGCCGCAGGCTCGTCCAGGATCAATACCTCCGGATCCATGGCAAGGATGCCGGCGATGGCGACCCTTCTCTTCTGTCCTCCCGAAAGGGCGAATGGGGACTTGTCGCCCACCTCGTCCGGGTCCATGCCCACCAGCTTCAGGGAATCATTGGCCTTCTTCGCGCACTCCTCTTCGGAGAGCCCCATGTTCTTTGGGCCGAAGCATACGTCCTTAAAGACCGTCTCCTCAAAGAGCTGGTACTCCGGATACTGAAAGACCAGACCGATCTTCCTTCTAAGCGCCCGGGCCTGGGGGCTCTTCTCGTTGATATCGACCCCGTCAGCCAGCACCTGCCCCTTGTCGGGCTTGAGGAGCCCGTTGAGGTGCTGCACCAGGGTCGTTTTGCCAGAGCCGGTGTGGCCTATGAGGCAGACCAGCTCGCCCCTGTCCAGGGTGAGAGACACGTGCTTCAGCGCGTAGGTCTCGTAGGCAAGCCCCGCATTGTATATATGATCAAGATCCTTTACTTCAATTCGCATACGGCCTTCGCCAGCTCCTCTTCAAATATGATGCCTTGTGGGATATCCAGCCCCGCGTCCCTGAGCTTTCCCGCCAGCTCCACCGTGAACGGCAGCTCCAGCTTGAGCTCTCTCAGCCTTTCCGGGTCCGAGAAGACCTGCACCGGGGTCCCGTCCAGGGCCAGCCTTCCGTGGTCCATGACGATGATCCTGTCCGCTCTGGCGGCCTCCTCCATAAAATGGGTGATCAGTATGATGGTCTTTCCCTGGCCGTTGAGAGCCTCGAGGATGTCCATCAGATCCGCCCTGCCCCTGGGATCCAGCATGGCGGTGGGCTCGTCCAGCACGATGCATTCCGGCCCCATGGCCAGGATGCCCGCGATGGCTATCCTCTGCTTCTGGCCTCCCGAAAGAAGATGGGCGCCCTTCTTTCTGTACTCGTACATGCCGACGGCCTTGAGGGCGGCCTCGACCCGCTGCCTGATCTCCTCCGAAGGGATCCCCAGGTTCTCGGCGCCGAAGGCAACGTCGTCCTCCGCCACCGACGAGACCAGCTGGTTGTCGGGATTCTGGAAGACCATGCCGACGCGCCTTCTGATCTCCCAGACCTTGTCCTCGTCTTTGGTGTCCATGCCGTCCACCAGCACCCTGCCCTCGGAAGGCAGCAGAAGGGCGTTGAGATGCTTTGCCATGGTGGATTTCCCCGACCCGTTGGAGCCGGTCACCGCCACGAAGCTACCTCTTTCTATGGAAAGGGTCAGACCGTCGATGGCCTTTTCGGGCTTTTCTCCGTCCTCCCCTTCTTCATATGCAAAACTTATATTCTCTATCTCGATGATGGGGTCCATGTTAAAGATCCTCTATTTCGCGCGCTCTCATCCAGAGCCTTTTTTCTTCGATGAGCCTTGTGAGCCTTTGGTCAGCAGGCCTTCCCATGTCCTCGAGCAGCCCGGACAGCTGCACGAGATCGTCGTATGTCAGCCTCTCGTAGTCCTTGCCGGAGAACTCTCCCTCCGCAGAGACCGAATAGTGAAGATCGTGGTCCTCCCTGATCCAGCCCTCCGACGTGTCCAGGATCCCCTCAAGGAGCCTGTCCGCAAGGGGTATGAGCCCCGGATCGTCCAGGAACTCGGCCATCCTGTACAGGCATCTGCATTCCGCTGCCTGATGATTGAGGGACGTGTGGGCGGCAGTCCTCTGGCCCGGCCCCGTGTAATCGGGGATCAGCCAGCCTCCTCTCTCGGTCTGCCGGTGTGACCCGTAGGCGTAGGATGTATAAAAGCCCGCGTATCTTCTGACGGCGTCCTTGCCGAAGGATCCGCCCAGCTTTTCGTTTATGTACAGCCCGGTCTCTATGAGATCGGTGTTGAAGCGGGTGTCGTAAAAGCCTTCTTCTATGCCGTAGTCCTCGTAGAGCCAGACGCTCCTCGCTCCGGTCTTCCAGAAGCCCTCTTCGCTCTGCTGCATGGCCTGGGTATCCCAGCATGCGAGGGCAAGGTAAGGCGCCTCCGGGCAGGTCCCGATCTTCTCAGCCATCACCTGGGCGATGAAGCAGGCGGGGCAGAGGTAATATCCGCCCTCGACGTTGGGTTCGTATCTTCCCGGGATCACCCTGCAGTAGCCCTCAAAGAGCCAGCGGGCGGTACCGTCGGAAAGATAGCGGTCCCAGAGGACGGCGCAGTTGTCGTCCCCAAAGGAGGGACTGAAATCCTTCCCGGAATATATCATCCCGTGACAGGAGGCTCCCTCCGGGCAGATCCCGATGACCTTTATGACCAGGCCGCTCCCGCTCTTTTCTATGGAAAGAAAGCCCTTGTACTCGCTCATGCAGCGGTATACGGACCTTCCCACGTCCTCGTAGGACTGGGGAAGGCTGATCATCACCGTCCTGCCGCCCGTCCGGATGCAGACGGTCCCGGTCCGGATGAAGCCTTCTTTTGCGGGAGTATCGACCCACCGGCCGTCCTCCCCCGGATACCATATGTGGCAGCCGTCCGGGCCCACCTCTTCTTCGTAGAAGCAGACCGCAAAGGGGCCTTCGGAGCCGGGGGATCCCTCGGCCCTGATCATCAGGACCTGAGCGTCCTCAAAGTCGTAGACCCTGCGGCTCACGACGGCAGGCCCAAAGGCCTCGGTGCTTTCGGTAACCCTGCAGCTGACAGAGCCCGCTGAAAAGCTTCGGGCCGCGCCCGCCTCGGGGACCATCGGACCTATCGCGATGACCCAGGACAGGATCAATGCCAGTATTCTGTTGATCGCGGTTCCTGCAGCCATCATCCCTCCCGAGCCTTAGACATAGCATTTAATTATACTTTTTCCGCGCTTCATATACAAGATTTTCTTTCCCGGTGGTATAATTTCATCAGGTCCGACGCGTAGAATAAACGAGCCACTGACCCATGCAGCGCCCGGACCGGGAGGAGATATGAAAAAAGTCGGCTTCAGCGTCATATTATTAGGCATCGTTTATTTCATATCGCAGACCTTCGGCGCCATAGCCAGGGCTGCCGAGGAAGGCACCGCCGCGACCCTCAGCCTGACCCAGCTTCCCTTCGAAGCCTATGAAGGCCTCATGGTCGCCGCCATCGGAGTCTGCATCCGGCTGCTGGCCGGCATCAGGGCGGATATGGAGAAAAAGGACGACGCGCTGCGCAGGGCCGGAGCACGCTCAAGGCTGGCCTCAAAGAGAGCCAGAAAGCTCGCCCCGGTACACGGCCCCAAGGCCAGGATCAAGTAAAGGAGGACGCCCATGAAGATACTTCTCACTGGATTTGAACCCTTCGGAGGAGAACCGGTCAACCCTGCCCTCGAATCGGTAAAGCTGGCTAAGGCCCCGGAAGGGGTGGAGCTGGTGAAGCTGGAAGTGCCCTGCCTCTTCGAAAAGTGCATACAGGTGGTCATGGACGCCGTGAGGCGCGAAAAGCCCGACGCTGTGCTCTGCGTAGGCCAGGCCGGCGGAAGGGACAAGGTCACCCCCGAAAGGGTCGCGATCAACGTCATGGACGCCAGGATCGCCGACAACGGAGGATACAAGCCCTCGGACGTCTGCATCAGAGAGGACGGCCCCGCGGCATACTTCGCCACCCTGCCCGTCAAGGCCATGACAGCCGCCATAAACGAAGCGGGAGTCCCCACCGCCCTTTCCAACACCGCAGGGACCTTCTGCTGCAACGACGTCATGTACGGGGTCCTTCATGAGATAACGAAGGAAGGACTTCCGGTAAAGGCCGGCTTCATGCACGTGCCCTGCATCCCGGAGCAGCTGCCCCGCTTTAAGGAAGGCACTCCAGCCCTGCCCCTGGAGGACATAGCCAGGGCCGTGGAAGCAGCCCTTAAGGCCATAGCGGAGAACTGACGCGAAAAGCCCCGTTCCGAAATAAGTCATCATAAAAGGTCCTGCCGCGGACGCGGTCGGGACCTTCTTTATTTCAGCAAGGGTCAGATGCAGGATCAGACCACCTGGAATATGAAGAACTTTAGATAGTAGGTCTCAGGGACTCCCCAGAGTATCGGATGGTCCGGAGCCTGCTGCCTTGCCTCGATCTGCCTGAGGGACACCCCCGCGTCCCTGGCGGCGCTGTGGAGCATCTTCTTAAAGAGGCCCTCCGTCATGAAGCGGGAGCAGGAGCAGGTGGCGAGATATCCGCCCCTGGGCAGAAGCTTCATGGCCTTCATGTTGATCTCCTTGTAGCCCCGCTCCGCGTCCTGGACCGTCCTGCGGCTCTTGGTGAAGGCCGGAGGATCGAGGATGATAAGATCGTAGTCGCAGCTCCCCTTCTCCGCCATCTCAGTCAGAAGCTTGAACACGTCCGAGGTTATGAAGGACATCCTGTCCGAAAGGCCGTTGAGCTCGGCGTTGCGCTTCGCCATCCCGATGGCCTCCTCCGAGATATCCACCGCGGTCACGCGGTCGGCCCCTGCAGCCGCCGCATTGAGAGCGAAGGCGCCGGTGTGGGTGAAGCAGTCCAGGACCCTTTTTCCTTTGGCGATCCTTGCCACCGCCACCCGGTTGTACTTCTGGTCCACGAAAAAGCCTGTCTTCTGGCCGCCGATGAAGTCCACGTGGTAGCGGATCCCGTTCTCGGTGATCACGGTCTCGCCGATGCCCTCAGTCGCAAGGCCCTCCCCGTCAAAGAAGCCCTCGTACGCCTCCATGCCCTCCTTTTCGCAGAGGGCGGGATCGGTGCGGATATACACCGCGTCGATGGTCTCGCCGTATCCCCTCAGGATCCTGACCAGGGTATCCAGCAGCATCCTTTTGCGAATGTCTATGCCAAGGCAGGCGATCTGGACCGACAGGACGTTCTCAAAGCGGTCGACGGTAAGGCCGGGGAACTGGTCGGCCTCCCCGAAGATCAGCCTGCAGCACTTGAAGTCCCTCTCCCCCATGACCGTCCTGCGGTAATCCACCGCGTAACGCAGTCTCCTCTCGAAGAAGGCGTCGTCATAGCGGTCGTTGGTGTTGCCCGAGATCACCCGGACCAGGATCTTGGAATGATCGTTTATGAAACCGCTGCCCAGATACCTGTCCTTTTCGGAGAACACGTCGGCGATCTGCCCGTTGACGTATTCCCCCTCGATGCGGGTGACCTCTTCGCCGTAGACCCAGGGATGGCCGCCCCGAAGGGATCTTTCCGCCTTTTCGTTGATATATACCACCGGATACTGTCTGTGTTTTGCCATGGTCTCCTCCATTCGCGGGATATATTACATAGGATAAAGCCCCGGGGCGCAAAACGCAAGGTCCGGTGCAAAAAAGGACCTGCCCGAAGGCAGGTCGCAGATTTTTCAGATGTTTTACATATGTTCCGCTGCAAAGTCTCGTTCAGACTCCTTTCGCTGCGGTCCCGATATGCAAAACGAGGTTTTAAGGCTATCCTTACCAGATCTCGGGCTTGAGATCTTTGGGAAGCGGGTTCGGATACTCCTCGCCGTCCAGCTTCTCCAGCCAGTTTTCCTTTGCCGCCTTTACCAGCTCCATGTCGGAGAGGAAGTCGCAGGCGGTGGCCGCCATGACCTTGGCTGCAGCCAGCATTCCCTTGTGGGCGACGGAGCCCTTGCCCTGGGCGACGACCTGCCAGGCGTGTCCGGGAGTTCCGGCAGCTAGAGTCGCGATATGCGCCTGGGCAGTGGGAACGACCCAGCTGACGTCTCCTACGTCGGTGGAACCCTTGCTCGGGCCCATGTCGGTCTTCACTACGAAGTTCCAGATGGGCTGCTCCAGCACCTTTGCAGCGTCCTTTCCCGCGATCTTCTTTGCGATAGCCTTGAGATTGCTCTTGTCAAGGTCGGTGATAGCATCGCGGAACCTGGCAGCATATGCAAGCTCCTCTTCGGTATAGTCGATGGGGATCACCTCATCGAGGTGCTCGGCGAGCTTATCCCTTATGACATCGCAGCAGACCAGATCGGAATAGGCGGAGACCTGCCTGATGTCGACCTTTGTCTGAGTCATGAGGGCGGCTCCTCTTGCGCAGTCGCAGACCCTCTCGAAAAGCTCCTTGACCTGAGTGACCTTTGGAGCCCTGATGGCGTAGAGGACCTGGGCTTCGGACTGGACCACATTGGGGGCGGTGCCGCCGGCATTGATTATAGCGTAGTGGATGCGGGCCTCATCTATCATGTGCTCTCTCATGTAGTTCACGCCCACGTCCATGAGCTCAACGGCATCCAGCGCGGATCGGCCCAGATGAGGCGCTCCCGCAGCGTGGGATGAAAGCCCGTGGAAGGTAAAGAAGACCCTGAAGTTCGCAAGGGACCCGCCGGTATCGACGTTGTTCATAAAGCCGGGATGCCAGGTGATGGCGATATCGACATCCTTAAAGCAGCCCTCCCTTACGAGGAAGGCCTTGCCCCCCGCATTCTCTTCAGCGGGGCAGCCGTAATAGCGGATGGTACCGGTCATCTTTCCCTGATCCATCAGATCCTTGACCGCGACAGCGGCGGCAAGGGATGCTCCGCCCAGAAGATTATGGCCGCAGCCGTGGCCATCTCCGCCGGGGACTATGGGAGTATGCACAGGGTTGTCGGCCTCCTGCGAAAGCCCCGAGAGAGCATCGAATTCACCGAGAATGGCTACTACAGGCTTTCCGCTCCCGTATTCGCACACGAAGGCGGTATCTTCTCCGCCTATGCCGCGGGTGACCTTAAAGCCCTGGCTCTCCATGTAATCGGCCTCTTCCCTGCAGGACTTGAACTCCTGAAAACGGGACTCGGCATATTCCCAGACCTTGTCGCTGATCGAGCAGAACTGATCTGCCTTTGCATCCACAAGGGGGGCTATATCCTTCATATAACTCATAAACACTTCCTCCTGTTCAGTGATCGCGGGCTGAAAAACAATTACCAGATCTCAGGCTTGAGGTCCTTGGGCAGGGCGTCGGGGACCTGCTCTCCGTCAAGGCGCTGGGCCAGCTCTTCCTTGGCGGCCTCTATGAGCTTCTCATCGGTGTAGAAGTCATAAGCGGTGGCTGCCAGGACCTTGGCTGCTGCCAGCATTCCCTTGTGAGCGACGGAGCCCTTGCCCTGGGCTACCACCTGCCAGGCGTGGCCCGGAGTTCCGGCTGCCAGGGTCGCCATGCCGAACTGAGCGGTGGGGACGACCCAGCTGACGTTTCCGACGTCGGTGGAACCGCCGCTCTTGACGTATCCGGGGACTCTGAAGTTCCAGATGGGCTGCTCGAGAAGCTTGGCGGCGTCCTTGCCCGCGATCCTCTTGGCGGCGTTCTTCAGGCTCACCTTGTCCAGATCGGTGATGGCCTCCTGGAACTTTCTGGCGTATTCGATCTCCTCGTCGGTGTATTCGATGGGCAGCAGGGCGTCCATGTTCTTCATGAACCTCTCGGCGATCACGTCGTTACCGATGCAGTCGTAGCAGGCAGATACCTGTCTGATGTCCACCTTGGTCTGGGTCATGAGAGCGGCGCCTCTGGCGCAGTCACTGACCCTGTCGAAGAGCTCCATGACCTGGGATACTCTGGGCGCTCTGATGGCGTAGAGGACCTGAGCCTCGGACTGTACCACGTTGGGAGCGGTGCCGCCGGTGTTGATGATGGCGTAGTGGATCCTGGCTTCGTCGATCATGTGCTCTCTCATGTAGTTGACGCCTACGTCCATGAGCTCGACAGCGTCCAGGGCGGAGCGGCCCAGATGGGGAGCGCCCGCGGCGTGGGACGAGAGCCCGTGGAAGGTATAGAAGACCCTGATGTTCGCCAGAGAACCGTTGCCGTTGACCTGGTTGAGCCAGCCGGGATGCCAGGTAAGGCAGATGTCCACGTCATCGAAGAGGCCTGCCCTGACCATGAAGGCCTTTCCCGCGGCATTCTCTTCGGCGGGGCATCCGTAGAAGCGGACCGTGCCCTTGAGCTTTCCCTGCTCCATCATCTCTTTGATGGCCACAGCGGCAGCAAGATCGGCGGTGCCCAGAAGGTTGTGGCCGCAGCCGTGTCCGTCGCAGCCTGCCTCGATGGGGCAGTGCTCGGCGACGTCAGCCTGCTGGGAAAGGCCGGACAGAGCGTCGTATTCGCCGAGGAAGCCGATGATGGGATGGCCGCTGCCGTATTCCGCGACGAGGGCGGTGTCCTCGTCGGCGACGCCCAGCTTCACCTTGAAGCCCTGGGACTCCAGATAGGCGGCGTCCAGCTTGCTGGACTGAAATTCCTGAAAGCGGGATTCGGCAAAGCCCCAGATCCTGTCGCTCAGTTCTGTGAATTCTTTGCTTCTCGCATCGATAAGAGCTGACAATTCTTTGATGTGGTCCATTTTGCCTCCTTCTGTGTGATATATATAAAAGTTCAGCTTACGGCTCATGATCCGCGGAGCTTTTCCGCACCGAAGATCCAGCTTTACCTGATGGTTTTATGATACCACATGCATGGTCTTCAAGAAATCGTCCGATTTGACTGTTTTTTTTACAATTTAAAAGGCAGGCCCTCAGGACCTGCCTTTCATTCCGCTGTGCGGATCTTATCGTTTATACCAGCTCGAGGAATACGCTCTCAGCTACGTCTCCCTGACGGGGACCCAGCTTGAGGATCCTGGTGTAGCCGCCGTGTCTCTCTTCATACTTGGGAGCGATCTCGTCGAACAGCTTGGTGACGACGGACTCGTCCTTGATGTATGCCAGAGCCTGTCTTCTTGCGTGAAGATCGTTCCTCTTGGCGAGAGTGATCATTTTTTCGGCTTCCTTCCTGGCTTCCTTGGCTCTGCAGTCAGTGGTCTGAATGCGGCCGTAACGGAACAGGTCGGTGACCAGGTTTCTCAGCATGGACTGTCTGTGGGCAGTCTTGACTCCCAGCTTTCTGTATCCGGGCATTTGAAGTAACCTCCTTACCTTTATTCGTCGCTGGGTTTAAGACCCAGACCTAATTCTTCCAGTTTGTGCTTGACCTCGTCCAGGGACTTCTTGCCCAGATTCCTGACCTTCATCATGTCTTCTTCGGTCTTCTGGGTGAGTTCCTCGACGGTGTTGATCGACGCACGCTTCAAGCAGTTGAACGAACGTACGGAAAGTTCCAGTTCTTCAATGCTCATCTCAAGAGCCTTGCCCTTCTGATCTTCTTCCTTCTCGACCATGATATTGACTTCCTCAATATTGTCGGTGAGATTGATGAAGAGCTTCAGGTGCTCTTCCATGATCTTGGCTCCGATGGAGACGCCCTCCTTGGGGGAGATGCTTCCGTCGGTCCAGACCTCGAGGACCAGTCTCTCGTAGTCGGTGATCTGTCCTACGCGGGTATTCTCGACAGTCCAGTTGACCTTCCTTACGGGGGTGTAGATGCTGTCGACGGGGATCACCGGGATAGGAGTATTCTCATCCTTGTTCTGATCGGCAGGGACGTAACCGCGGCCGGTGGAGATGTTGATCTCCATGACAAGGCTGGCGCCCTCTTCAAGGGTTGCGATGTGCAGGTCCGTGTTGTAGATCTCAAGGCTGCTGTCGGCGATGATGTCGGCGGCAGTGACTTCCTTGGGGCCTACTGCGTTGATCATGGCGCGCTTCTTGTCTTCACCGTGAAGAGCTATGGCCAGCTTCTTCAGGTTGAGGATGATCTCGGTGACGTCTTCCTTGACTCCGGGGATCGTGGAGAACTCGTGGAGTATTCCGTCGATACGCACCGATGTGACCGCCGCTCCGGGAAGAGAGTTGAGGAGTATCCTTCTCAGGCTGTTGCCCAGAGTGTTTCCATAACCTCTTTCGAGGGGTTCAACGATAAATTTTCCGTAGCAGGGATCGTCTTCCGAGCATTCGCTCACGATGGTCGGCTTTTCAATTTCTATCACTCTAAATCCCTCCTTGTTCGTAGAATGTGGATATAACGGTCAAACTATTACTTGGAGTAGAGCTCGACTATCAGGTGCTCGGCGACGGGTGTATCGATCATCGCGCGGGTAGGAACGGAGAGGACCTTTCCTTCCAGCTTTTCGGTGTTGATGGTGACCCACTCGGGAGTGCTGATCGTCATTTCCTTCATTTCCTTGAACTTGGGAGAGGACTGACTTCTTTCCTTGACGGCGATGACGTCGCCGGCCTTGACCAGCTGGGAAGGAATGTCTACCTTCTTGCCGTTGACGGTGAAGTGTCCGTGAGTGACGAGCTGCCTTGCTTCCTTTCTGGAGGAAGCGAAGCCCATTCTGAATACGGTGTTGTCGAGTCTGGTCTCGAGCATGATGAGCAGGTTGTCACCGGTGATGCCGGGCTTGGCTGCTGCCTTCTCGAAATAGTTCCTGAACTGAGTCTCCTGCAGTCCGTAGAATCTCTTAGCCTTCTGCTTCTCGCGGAGCTGCAGGCCGTAGTTGGAAGCCTTCTTCCTGCCCTGTCCGTGCTGTCCGGGGGCGTATGCTCTCTTTTCCATAGCGCACTTGGTGCTGTAGCAGCGCTCGCCCTTGAGGAACAGCTTCTGTCCTTCTCTTCTGCAAAGCTTGCAGGAAGGTCCTGTATATCTTGCCATGTCTTTTGTCCTCCCTTACTACACTCTTCTTCTCTTCGGCGGTCTGCAGCCGTTGTGAGGAATAGGAGTGATGTCCTTGATCATAGTGACCTGAAGTCCTGCGCTCTGAAGTGCTCTGATCGCGGCTTCTCTGCCTGAACCGGGGCCCTTTACGTATACTTCAACGGTCTTGAGACCCTGCTCGACGGCGCCCTTGGCGGCTTCTTCTGCTGCCATCTGAGCGGCGAAGGGGGTGGACTTTCTGGATCCCTTGAAACCGAGGGAACCGGCGCTGCACCATGAGATCGCGTTGCCGGAAAGATCGGTAAGAGTCACGAGGGTGTTATTGAAGGAAGCCTGGATATGTGCCTGACCGCTTTCAATGTTCTTGCGTTCTCTCTTCTTTTTGCGTACAGCTTTCTTTACTGTTGCCATCTCAGCTTACCTCCTTCATTAATCCTTCTTCTTGCGGCCGACAGTCTTCTTGGGGCCCTTCCTGGTGCGGCTGTTGTTCTTGGTGTTCTGGCCGCGGACGGGAAGTCCTCTTCTGTGACGGACGCCTCTGTAACAGCTGATCTCCTGGAGACGCTTGATGTTAAGCGCTACGTCTCTTCTGAGATCACCCTCTACCATATACTCGGCATCAAT
Source organism: Bacillota bacterium (assembly GCA_017428655.1). GTDB lineage: Bacteria > Bacillota > Clostridia > Peptostreptococcales > Anaerovoracaceae > RGIG2707. The sequence continues at coordinate 26,951 of JAFRQL010000234.1, forward strand.
GATCCTTCTGATGGCACCTGCCTCTTCTTCGGAAAGATCCTTGACTCTGGTATCAGGATTTACCCCGGCCTTCTCGAGGATGGCCTTTGCAGTGGGCAGTCCAATACCGTAAATGTAGGTAAGTCCGATTTCCACTCTTTTTTCTCTGGGTAAATCGACACCGGCTATACGAGCCATAAAAAATACCTCCTGTTGTACTGCAACTATGTTAATAATTTCAGTGCCAATCCGGGCTGACGCCCGCCGGCACACAATACCTTGCTAGGAGATGCGAGAATGGGTTCTATTCTGCATCTAGCCCTGTACCTGCTTGTGCTTGGGGTTCTCGCAGATGACCATTACCTTGCCGTTCCTCTTGATCACCTTGCACTTTTCGCAGATGGGCTTTACTGAGCTTCTGACTTTCATTTTTTCCTCCTGATATTGGCTACTTGTCTCTCCAGGTTATCCTGCCGCGGGTAAGATCGTAGGGGCTGAGCTCTACTCTCACTCTGTCCCCGGGAAGGATGCGGATGTAATTGACCCTCATTTTACCGGAGATGTGGGCAAGTACCTCAAAGCCATTCTCAAGCTTGACCTTGAACATGGCGTTGGGCAGGGCTTCCAGCACGTTGCCGAATACTTCTATACTGTCGCTCTTCGACATTAACAGCGTCCTCCTTTGCCTTCTGTGCTACTGCCTGCCGTCCAGCAGGGTGAGCAGCCTGGGTTCGTCTTCGGTGATGACCAGGGTATTCTCGTAATGAGCAGCCCAGGATCCGTCGACGGTCACGGCGGTCCAGTCGTTGGACAGCACCCTGACGTCGTAGTTTCCGGTGCAGATCATCGGCTCGATGGCCAGGGTCATTCCCGGAGTAAGGACGGGGCCGTGTCCGGCCTTGCCGTAATTGGGTACCTGGGGATCCTCGTGAAGGTTCCTTCCGACTCCGTGGCCCACGTAATCCCTGATGACGCCGAAGCCTGCGGCCTCGACATGCTGCTGGATGGCGTGGGATACGTCGCCGAGCCTGTTGCCTTTTCTGCAGTACTTGAGACCTTCGAAAAAGCTCTCTTCGGCGACCCTGATCAGACGGGCGTGTTCGTCGCTGATCTTTCCGACGGGGTAGGTCCTCGCCGCATCAGAGTAATAACCCTCGTAAATGGTCCCGAGATCGACGCTGACGATGTCGCCCTCGCGAAGTATCCTTCTCTTGGACGGGATGCCGTGGACGACCTCTTCGTTGACCGATACGCAGGCGCAGGCGGGGAAGCCGCCGTAGCCTTTGAATGCGGGCTTCATGCCGTGCTTGCGGATGTAATGCTCGACCCACTCGTCGATATCCCTGGTGCTCATGCCGGGCACGATGACCTCGGGCAGTTCTACGAGCATCTGGGCCGTGACGGACGCGGCTTTCGCCATCGTCTCGATCTCATCCTTTGATTTCAACACGATCATGACTTATTCTCCCAAAAGGGCGCATATCGCACCGAAGACCTCGGAGATGCCTGCGTCTCCGTTGACCGGAGCCAGCTTGCCTTTTTCCTTGTAGTATTCGGTGAGAGGACTAGTTTGTTCGTTATAGACCCGGAAGCGGTTCTGCACTGTTTCCAGCGTGTCGTCGCTTCTCTGGTAGACCTCGCCTCCGCACACGTCGCAGACGCCTTCGACCTTGGGAGGCATCGTGATCATGTGGTAGGGCCTTCCGCACTGTCTGCACACCCGTCTTCCGACCATGCGCGGGATCAGCACGTCTTCATCCACCTCGATGTCTATGACCTTATCCAGTTCCTGGCCCATCTTCTCGAGGAATTCGTCGAAGAAACGGGCCTGGGGAACTGTTCTGGGGAAGCCGTCCAGAAGGTAACCGTTCGCGCAGTCAGGCTCCTGGATACGGTCTTCGACCAGTTCGCAGACCAGCTCGTCAGGGACCAGGTGACCTGATTCCATGTACTCGCGGGCCTTGATCCCCAGGGGGGTACCTTCCTTGACGTTGGCCCGGAAGATCTCCCCTGTGGAAATATGCGGTATGTTATATTTTGCAGCGATACCCTCCGCCTGAGTGCCCTTTCCGGCGCCCGGGGGTCCGAGCAATACGATGCGCTTCATGATCTGCGCCTCCGTTTACTTGAGGAACCCGCTGTAGTTGCGCATGACCATCATGGTCTCGATCTGCTTCATGGTGTCCAGGGCGACGCCGATGGCGATGATGAGGGAAGTCCCTCCGAACCCGATGGACAGGGAAGTCAGCTGATTGAGGATGGTGGGCAGTGTAGCCACGATCGCGAGGAATATCGCGCTGACAAGGTTCAGCCTGGAGCTGACCTTCTGGATGTATTCAGCGGTGGGCTTGCCCGGACGGATGCCGGGGATGAAGCCGCCGTTCGTCTTCATCTGGTCTGCGATCTCAGTGGGATTGTAGCTGATGGCCGCATAGAAGTAGGTGAAGGCGACGATGAGCAGGACCTCCAGGACGCCGAAGATGTAAACTCCGGGGTTGCCTGAAGAGCTCAGATACTTGGTAGCGAAGCTTGCGAACTTCGAACCGGGAGCCATGTAGGCGATGGTGTTGGGCAGCTGCAGGATCGATACCGCGAAGATCACGGGGATGACTCCCGCCTGGTTGACCTTCATGGGGATGTGGGTGCTCTGCCCGCCGTACATCTTGCGTCCTACCACTTTCTTCGCGTACTGGACGGGGATCTTTCTGACGCCTTCCTCGACCATGATGATGCCGACGATGATCAGCAGTGCGAAGATTATGAACAGTATGACGGAGATGATCGAAGCCTCGCCGGAGCTTAGCTTCGTAAAGGTGCTTGTGATGGTGGTCGGGACTCTGGAGACGATACCGGCAAAGATGATCAGAGAGATACCGTTGCCGATGCCCTTCTCGTTGATCCTCTCGCCCAGCCACATGAGGAAGGTGGTTCCTGCGATGAGGCAGAGGACGATGACGATCTTGGAGAGGATGCTGTCGTCGGACAGCACGCCTCCGAAGAGACCGAAGGTGTAGCCGATGGCCTGAATAAGTGCCAGAGCGATGGTGATGTACCTGGTCAGAGCCGCGATCTTACGTCTGCCTTCCTCGCCCTGCTTGCTCAGCTCTTCCAGCTTGGGGATCGCTACGGTGAGCAGCTGCAGTATGATCGAAGAAGTGATGTAAGGCGTGATGCTCAGTGCGAAGATGGTGAAGTTCTGGAAGGACCCGCCTGAGAACAGGTTGAAGAGTCCGAACAGACCTGCATCATTGGAATCGAACATGTTGGTGAGCAGCGCGCGGTTGATGCCCGGTACAGGTATATTGGAGCCGAGGCGGAAGACTACCATCATCATGAGGGTATAAAGCATCTTCTTCCTCATTTCGGGGATCTTCCAAGCCTGCTTCATCGTCTGGAGCATACCCATTAGACCACCTCAGCCTTTCCTCCTGCAGCAACGATCTTGTCGATGGCGCTGTTGCTGAACTTCTGGGCCTGTACGGTGAGCTTCTTGCTGAGCTCGCCTTCGCCGAGGATCTTGATGCCGCCGGTGACGGCCTTGGCGAGACCCTTTTCCATCATCATCTCGGGGGTGACCACGGTGCCGTCCTCGAATACGTTGAGAGCTTCAACGTTGACTGCTACGTAGTCGGTCCTCCAGTGATTGGTGAATCCTCTCTTGGGGATCCTTCTGTAGAGGGGCATCTGGCCGCCTTCGAAACCGAGACGAAGACCGACGCCGCTTCTGGACTTCTGACCGTTCATTCCGCGGCCGGCTGTGGTGCCGTTTCCGCTGCCGGTGCCTCTGCCCTTTCTCTTACCGGTAAAGGTGGAGCCTTCGGGCTTCTTTAATTCGCTGAGTTTCATTCTTTCTACCTCCCTTTAGACCTCTTCAACCTTCAAGAGGTGAGAAACCTTGTTGACAGCTCCTCTGGTCTGAGGGGTGTCGGGCAGCTCGACGCTGTGGTTGAGCTTCCTGAGTCCCAGAGCTGCGACGACCTTCTTCTGATAAGGGGTGGAGCCTATAGTGCTCTTAACTAATGTGATCTTAAGCATTTATTTCTCCTCCTATCCCAGGATCTCTTCCTTGGTCAGTCCTCTGAGAGCGGAGACCTCTTCGATGGTCTTCAGCTGCTTGAGGCCGGCGATGGTCGCATATGCTACGTTTCCGGCATTGCTGGAACCGAGGGACTTGGCTCTTACGTCCTGGATGCCTGCGTACTCCAGCACTGTACGTGCGGCGCCGCCTGCGATGACTCCGGTACCGGGGGCTGCGGGCATGATCAGGACCTTGCCTGCTCCGAATACGCCCAGAGTCTTGTGGGGGATGGTCGTTCCGACCATCGGGACGGTGATGAGGGACTTCTTGGCGTCCTCGCTGGCCTTTCTTACGGCCTCGGGGATCTCAACGGACTTGCCAAGACCCAGACCTACGTGACCGTCGCTGTCTCCGACGACTACGGTGACGCTGAACCTGGAGTTCTTACCGCCCTTAACGACCTTCGTGACTCTTCTGATGTTCACGATGGATTCTTTTAGATCAAGCTTGGAGACATCTATGTTACGCATTCTGTGTACTCCTCCTTAGAAATTCAGGCCGGCAGCTCTTGCGCCATCAGCCAGCTCCTGCACTCTGCCGTGATAGAGGTATCCGCCTCTGTCAAAGCAAACGGTCTCGATACCGGCGTCCTTTGCCCTCTTTCCGATGAGCTCGCCTACCAGCTTGGCAGCAGCCTTGTTGCCGCCGTAAGCAGCCTGTTCCTTGATCTCTTTGTCAAGGGAGGAAGCGGAGCACAGGGTCTTGCCGTTCACATCGTCGATGACCTGCGCGTAGATGTTCTTGGAGCTTCTGAAAACACAAAGCCTGGGCTTTTCGGGAGTTCCGAATACGTCTTTTCTGACTCTTTCATGTCTGGCCAGACGATTGTCGTTTCTGCTTCTGTTAGCCATATCGTTCACTCCTTCCTCTACTTACCGGTCTTGCCTTCTTTGCGGCGGACATACTCGCCCTTGTAACGGATACCCTTGCCGAGGTAAGGTTCCGGGCTTCTCCACGCGCGGATGACGGCGGCATAGTTGCCTACCTGCGCCTTGCTGGCACCCTTGACGGTGATCTCGGTGTTGCTGGTGCAGACGGTCTCGATGCCTTCGGGATCGGTCATAATGACGGGATGGGAATAACCGAGCTGCATTACGAGGTCCTTGCCCTTCTTCTCGGCTCTGTATCCGACGCCGATCATCTCGAGCTGCTTCTCGTAGCCTACGGTGACTCCGTGAACCATATTGTTTACCAGACTTCTTGCCAGTCCGAACTGCATGTTGGCTTCGCGGCTGTCATTGACAGCGCTGAAGTGCAGCTTGCCTTCTTCCTGGTCTACTTTGATGAGTGTGCTGATCTGCTCGCTCAGGGTGCCCTTGGGGCCCTTTACGGTAACAAGATTGTGATCACTTACGGTGACCTCAACGCCGGCAGGAACAGTCACAGGCAGTTTTCCTATTCTGGACATTTGTTACTCCTTTCCTTATTACCAAACGTAGCAGACGACTTCTCCGCCCACGCCCAGCTTCCTTGCTTCCTTATCGGTGATAAGGCCGCTGGAGGTGGAGATGATGGCGATCCCCAGACCGCCGAGGACCTTGGGGACTTCATCGGCCTTTACATAGACCTTGAGTCCGGGCTTGGAGATCCTCTGGATCCCGGTGATAACTCTGGTCTTGTCGCTGGCGTACTTCATCTGGACCCTGATGGTGTCCTGGACTTCGCCTTCAACGACTTCAAAACCCTTGATGTAGCCTTCCCTGAGAAGGATCTGAGCGATGTTCTTCTTTATTTTAGAAGAAGGGATGTCAACGGTCGCGTGACCCGCGGTGTTGGCGTTTCTGATTCTGGTGAGCATATCTGCTACCGGATCTGTCATAGTCATCG
>JAFRQL010000235.1 GCA_017428655.1 Bacillota bacterium
CAGGATGGTGTCCATCATGCCGGGCATGGAGGCTCTTGCTCCGGAACGGACGGAGACCAGCAGAGGATTCTCAAGATCTCCGAACTTCTTGCCGTTGATCTCTTCGATCTTGGCTACGTATTCCATGATCTGGGCCATGATCTCGTCGTTGATCTGGCGGCCGTCTTCATAGTACTGGGTGCAGGCTTCGGTGGTAACGGTAAAGCCCTGAGGTACGGGCAGACCGATATTGGTCATCTCTGCCAGGTTGGCTCCCTTGCCGCCCAGCAGCTCTCTCATCTTGGCGTTACCTTCTGAGAACAGGTAAACATACTTGTGACTCATCAGTTGTGTTTTCTCCTTTCGCTTTTCTAAGCTTGAATCACACGCTCGGGTCGCCTTGACCCGGCGACTTTCTACGCTCTTAAATAAACTGGATTATTTTATCATGAGATATCGGGGTTTTCAATAAATATGTGATAAAATCAGTCCATGAACATGAATACTTTCGGAAGCGTCCATTACAACGCCATAGGGCCGTGGCTGAAAGAGAGGTTCGGGGAGAGGATCGTAAAGCTCTCACTGGACGGGGGCTTCACCTGTCCCAACCGGGACGGGACCGCGGGCACGGGAGGCTGCATCTTCTGTTCGTCCAGCGGCAGCGGCGATTTCGCGGGGACCATCCCCCAGCAGATGAAGCTTCTCAGCAGAAAGTGGCCCGAGGCGCGGTACATCGCCTACTTTCAAAACCACACCAACACCTACGCGCCTGCTGAAAGGCTGCGCGCCCTCTGGGATGACGCCCTCTCCCACCCGAACGTCGCGGGACTTGCCATCGCCACCAGGCCCGACTGCCTGCCGGAGCCCGTGCTGGATCTTCTTTCCGAATACAATGAAAAGACCTTTTTATGGGTCGAACTGGGGCTTCAGACCATCCACGAACCGACAGAAAGGCTCATAAACCGCTGCTACCCCCTCGAAGTATATGACAGGGCGGTGCGGGAGCTTTCGCGGCGGGGCGTCAGATACGTCACCCATCTGATACTGGGGCTTCCCGGCGAAAACACCGAGGACATGATCTCCTCCGCCCGCTATGTGACGGAAAAGCATCCCTTCGGCATAAAGCTGCACATGCTCCACGTGATGAAGGACGCTCCCCTCGCCGCCATGTACCCTGACCGGTGTCCTCTGATGAGCCTTGACGAGTACGTGAACCTGATCTGCGGCATCCTCGAGCAGACCCCGCCGGACGTCACCATCCACAGGCTCACAGGCGACGCTCCCGGCGCCCTTCTCATCGCCCCCGAATGGACCAGAAACAAGCACGCCGTCCTCAACGCCATCCAGCAGGAATTCAAGCGGAGAGGAACCTATCAGGGCTTCGGACTTTAAGATCAAATCAAAAAAGACCCCGCATGACAGGCTGCGGGATCTCATTTGCAAGGCCCTTACGCGGGGCCTATTCTTTTTTCGTTACTCCGACGTACCTGTCGACGCCGTTGATATTCAGGTGATAGACGGCCTCGTAATCCGCGTTGAACAGCGCGATGAGCCTGTCGTACTCCGCCAGCTTCTCCACGTAAAGGTCCTGGGCTGTGTCCACGTCGGTGGGAGCGAAGCGCACGGTCCCGCCTGGGGCCAGCTGGGCCACCAGCGGCATGTCGACGGAAATGACGGTGCCGACCTTGGTATATCCGCCGGAGCCGGCGTGCTCGCTCATCATGATTATGGGCTTTCCGTCCTTGGGCACCTGGATGGCGCCGTAGGGAATGCCGTCGGAAAGGATGTTGGCGTCGTTGTTCACGTGCTCGATCTCGGGGCCTTCGGTCCTGAAGCCCATGCGGTCGGACTTTTCGCTGATACGGTACTGACTGGTGTACAGGGTGCTTAAGCCGGCTTCCGTGAAGCGGTCGTCCTGAGGGCCGGGGATCACCCGGACCGTGACGTTCTTTTTGAATCTCTGGGGCCTGGGAAGGGTCCTCAAGACCATGTTTTTCAGGGCCGCCTGAGGGGCTCTCAGCCCGATGCGGTCTCCTGCCCTGAGCTTTCTTCCTTCAAGGCCGCCCAGTCCCGAGCGCAGGAAGGTGGACTGGCTACCGTCGAGGACCGGGATATCCAGACCTCCGGCGAAGGCGATGTAGGAGCGGCAGCCGTTCCTGCAGCCGCCGGTGGTAAGGGTCGAGCCCGCGGGGACGCAGAAGGCCTGCCACATGGGGACGGGCTGTCCGTCCACCGTTGGCGCCATGTCGGCTCCCGCGATGGCGATGACCTCGTCCTCTTCGAATCTTATGGCCGGGCCCATGTAGGTGCACTCCAGAGTGCCGGTGTTGGGATCGTTTCCCGCCAGGATATTGGCCAGCTTCATGGAATCCAGATCCATGGCTCCCGCCGGGGACATGCCGTAGCGCTGCATGCCGAAGCGTCCGGCGTCCTGAACGGAGGTGAGAAGTCCCGGATTTTCGATGATTATCGCCATTACTTTGCTCCCTCCTTCTCCGATCTCTTATACGTCACGGGCACATATTCGCCGTGCTTCGACGCTTCGTGTATCTCTTTGTATTCCTTCAGGGTGATCGGGACGAATTTGATCCACTCTCCGGATCTTACCAGGGACTGCTGCTCCCTGTTCCTGTCGTAAAGGACGACCGGAGTGCGGCCGATCAGGTTCCAGCCGCAGGGAAGGTCCACGCCGTTGAGGACGGTCTGATCTCCGTAAACGCCGAGGGTCCCGGCCGGGATGAGGGTCCTGGGAGTCGCCCTGCGGGGGATCGAGAATATCTTCTCGGGATTTCCCACGTAGCTGTGGCCGATGGCGAATGCCTGGAAGTATACGTAGCAGAGGTTCTTCGTATGGATATCGATGATCTCTTCTCTGGACTTGTGTTCGTGATCCATTATGGCCTGCATGTCGGGGCTGGTCTCGCGGCCGTCCCAGCCGTCGTAAAGGGCGTTGGGATCGTCGACGTCGACCTCTCCTCCGTAAAGGACGGGAAGCTCCAGGACGATATCGTCCGAGGCGTCGCCCTGGGCGTTGTCCGACACGCCTTCGCAGAGATCCCCGATCTTCTTCGCGATCTCCCTGTATCGGATGATCTCCGGTCTGTAATGGACTATGAGAGTGCGGTATGTGGGGACGGTCTCTACGATCCCGGGAACGGAGGCTTCGGCGATCCTTCGGTCGACGGCATGGACCTGCCTGTTCACTCCGATGCTGATCCTGTTTTCAAATTCCACCGTAAGAGCGCAGTCTCCCACAGGTTTGATGACCGGCATATGGTTCCTCCTTATCTCAATTATCAGCGGCCTGCCGGTCCAAAGGCTGACAGGCCGCTGATGGCTTCTGCATTAGATCTGATGTGTAGGGTTACGGTCTCAGTCTGTGCTTACTTCACGAAGAATCCGCGGAATACACGGAAGGCGAGGAAGCAGGTGATCACGAAGATCACGCAGAATACGACGTTGAGCCAGGTCTTGTTGCGGTGCTCGCCCATGAACTCCTTATCGGAGGTGATCCTCCAGATGATGGCGAAGATGAAGGGCAGGAGCAGTCCGTTGATGGCCTGGGCCAGAACGATCAGCTGGGCCGGGGACTTGCCGTAGAGAGCGCAGAAGATGAGGGGGATGCCTGCGCCGAGGATCATCCAGATCCTGCTGCGGCCGGCCTTCATGTCTTCATCCTTGCCGATGGCCTGGTTGAAGAGCAGCGGAAGCAGCTCGATGCGGAAGAGTCCGGAGGAGAAGGCTGCGCCCCAGAGTCCGAAGGCGAAGAGGACGCCGGCATATCTTCCGAGTACCGGGGTCAGCTGCTTTGCCATGTCGGCGCCGGAGGATACGGTGCCCGGATAGATGGTGGTAGCTGCGCAGACGATGATGGCTGCGGTGATCAGCAGGGTCACGATCTGACCGAAGGCCAGGTCGAAGCGGGCCATCTTCATCTTGGTGTTGGTGGGAAGGCTGGCTTCGAAGGAGCCGGGTCTGAAGTAGCGCTCTTTATGAAGCGCGGAGAGGGATACCGGGATATCGGGGACCATGGTGGTGGCGAGCATCGCCAGGACCAGATAGAAGTCTCCGCCGGGGACCTTGAAGGAGAAGCCTTCGGAGACGACTTCGCCCATGCTCGCTCCGGAACCGAAGGCGGTGATGACGAAGGAGCCTACCATGACGATCACCAGAAACTTGGTGAAGTTCTCAAGGATGTTGTACTTTCCGATCCAGACGAGGATGAAAGCAGCGAGGATCATGATGACGTCCCAGACGAGGATGGACACGTTGGGGAAGAAGAACTGCATGGCCAGAGCAGCTCCGGAGAAGTTGCCGGCCTGGAATATGATGGCGCTTGTAGTGAGCAGAGCGAAGAGGACGAGGGCCATGGGCTTTCCGAAGCGCTGGCGCACTGCCTCCATAACGGTGGTCTGCTTGTTGATGCCGACCTGCAGAGCAGGCAGCTGATAGAAGAACGCGCATACAGCAGCGAGGACTACTGCCCACAGCAGAGTGTAGCGATACTGTGCGCCCATGGAGGACGCGGTGGTAACGGAACCTGGGCCGACTACGACAGCCGAGATGACTATTGCGGGGCCGACGGCTTTCAGGTACTGGCCGAAGGACGGCTTGGTAACCTGAGTGTTGTTGTTTTGGTCACTCATTTTATTGCTCCTTATAAACAGAGGTTGATAGCTTTGCAGAAGCCTGTCGTGTAGTGTTTACTTATTTGGTATAACGTCCGTCGTCCGGATGCGCTGCCTAGAGCTTCGCATCCAGGTCCTTTGCCTGAACGTCGCAGATGAACATGTAGCCGGGGGAGTGAGAGATCATGAAGTCGGGCTTTGCCGCCATGGCGACAGCCTGGGGAGTTACTCCGCAGGCCCAGAATACGGGAAGCTCGTCATCGCCTATGTCGAGAGGATCGCCGTAGTCGGGGTGCATCACGTCCTTTACTCCGATGGCGGAGGGGTCTCCGATCTGGACAGGGGCTCCGTGGGCGTAGGGCATGGCGCCGGTGATCTGGCAGGCCAGATCGATCTTGTCCTTCTTGATGGGCCTCATGCTGACCACGTAGTTGCCGTGGAACATGCCGGCGGGCTCGCAGGCTATGTTGGTGTCGAACATGGGCACCCTCTTCTGCTCCTCATAATGCTTGAGGCGGATGCCGGCGTCCACCAGTCTGTCCTCGAAGGTGAGGCTGCAGCCGATCAGGAAGCCGACCATGTCCTCGTTCCAGTACTTGGCAACGTCCCTGACCTCTTCGACCAGGACGCCGTTCCTGTAGATCCTGTAGAGGGGGATGTCGGTGGTGATGTCTCCGTCCTTGGCGACCTCGGCGGTCTTGGGAGTTCCCTTGTCGAGGACCTCCAGGATGGGACAGGGCTTGGGGTTCTGCTTCATGAACTTGAGGAAATCCTCGGCGTACTTTTTATGAAGGATCACCAGGTTGCCCTGAAGATATCCCGGGCAGATGCCCGCGGTGGGGACGCAGAGCTCGTTGGTGCGTACGGCCTGACGAAATTCCAATGGTGTCATCTTGCTGTAATCCATGATGATCTCCTTTCCTGAAAACAACTAATCGAAAGCCTTGACGATGATGCCCTCTTTGTCAAAGGCCTCGCGCAGGGCCTTGACGAATTCGACCGCATGGGCTCCGTCTCCGTGGACCAGAACGGTGTCGGCCTTGATGGGGATATCCTTACCGGTCCTGGCGGTGACGACGCCCTCCTTGATCATGCGGATCACACGGGCTACAGCCTCGTTCTGATCCTCGATCATGGCACCGGGGGTCCCGCGGGGAACGAGATTGCCGTCCTCCTCGTAGCCTCTGTCCGCGAAGGCCAGGGACACCGTCGGAAGACCGTATTTCTCAGCGGCAGCCTTGAGGGCGGAATTGCCGCCGTAGTAGAGCACGCGGATGGAAGGATCGAATTCCGCGGTGGCTTCGCAGAGGGCCTCGGCGGTCATCTGGTCTACCTGAGCGACGTTGCCGAGAGCGCCGTGGGCGCTGATGTGGCGCAGGGGAAGGCCTTCCTTCTTTGCGAATGCGTAGAGGGCGCCTATCTGATAGGTGATGAAATCCTTGAGCTCATCCCTTTTCATGATCATCTTTCTGCGGCCGAAGCCCTGAAGATCGGGGTAGCTGGGATGTACTCCCACGCCGACGCCGTACTTCTTGGCCAGCTCCACTGTGTGGCGCATGACCACCGGATCTCCGCCGTGGAGCCCGCAGGCCACGTTGGCGGATGAGACGTACCTGAGCACCTGGTCATTGGCTTCGATGGTCCAGTTGCCGAAGCTCTCGCCCAGATCGCTGTTGAGATCTACTCTGTACATTTGCATTCTCCTTTCCGTGATACTATCACCGGAGCAACTGTTGATTAACTGCCCCGGATAGCGAACATGCCCGGGGCGCAGAGCCCCAGGCATGAAAACAGCGTGTTAATTCATGGCTTTTGCCAGGATAGCGTCCAGCTCAGCCTTATCCTTTTCGGTGGAATCCAGCAGCGGGTTCCTTACGAATCCGCCGGTGAAACCGTTCTTGTCGGCGGCATACTTAAGTCCGGCGATGCCGTACTTGCCGGTGACTGCCGCGTTGACGGGGAACCACTTCTGATACAGGGCGAATGCCTCCTGGGTCTTACCGGCCTCGAAGAGCTCCTGTACCTCGGCGATGGGATCGGGGCAGCAGTTGGCCATTGCGGAGATGATGCCGGTGATGCCCATGCAGAGGGCGGGATACCAGGCGGCGAAGGTGCCGGTCATGACCTGGAAGGAAGGATCGGCGACTCTCAGGAAGGTGGCCAGCTGGGGAACGTTTCCGTTGGAATCCTTCATGCCGACGATGTTGGGATGCTTGGACAGGGTCGCGAGAGCGTCGGCGGGGATGTTCACGTGGGTGTACTTGCTTACGTTGTAGATAAGCACGGGGATATCGGTGTTGTCAGCGACCTCGGTGAAGAATCTCACCAGGTTGGCTGACTGCATGTTGTCGGAATAATAGTGGGGAGTCAGGATCAGGGCTGCGTCAGCGCCGAGCTTGGCTGCCTTGTTGGTGAGCTTGATGGTCTCTCTTACGGAGTCCATGCCGGTGCCAACCAGGATCTGTCTGCCGGGAGCGGCGTTCTCGCAGGTGAGCTTGATCAGCTCGAGCTTCTCGTCTTCGTTGAGGAAGGCGGTCTCGCTGTTGGATCCGATTACGAGGTAGCCGGCAAGCTTATGCTTGTTCCACTCTTTTACGTTGGAGGCAAAGCCTTCGAAATCCACATCCCCGTTCTCCTTGAAGGGGGTGATCATCGGGGGAAGTACGCCGTGGATCTTGGTATAACTCATTGTATTCTCCTTTCGCGGCTGGCGCCGCATTAAAATAAAGTTCTGAAAACAATTATACTGCTGTTAACATTGTTTCGATATTCTTTTTTATTTTTTCATCAGCTCGGCGACGGCCTTGCCCAGTCTCGCGCAGCCCTCGACGATGTTCTCGTAGCTGCTGGCAAAGGACATGCGGATGTAGCCTTCCCCGCCCTGGCCGAAGATGTTGCCGGGGACCATGGCCACCTTGGCGTGTTCGAGCAGGTATTCGCAGACCTGGCTGGAGGGCATCCCCAGCTTCTTCACGTTGATGATGATGTAGAAGGCTCCGCCCGGGCAGAGGCAGCTGACGCCGTCGATCTCGTTGATCGCCTTGACCGCGTAATCCCTTCTGCGCTGGTATTCCCTGACCATCTCCTCGACCTCGTCGCCCTCCTGGGTGAGAGCGGCAAGTCCCGCGGCCTGGGCGATGCTCGAGGCACAGGTGGCGTTGTGCTGATGGAAGACGTTCATCTTGAGGATGTACTCTTCGGGGGCCGCGACGTAGCCGAGCCTCCAGCCGTCCATGGCGTAGGCCTTGGACATGCCGTTGAGGGTGAAGGTCCTCTCCTTCATGCCGGGAAGGGACGCGATGCTGATATGCTCGCTGCCGTCGTAGATGAGCCTCTCGTAGACCTCGTCGGCGATGACCAGAAGATCGTGGCTGATGGCGATCCGGGCCAGCTCCTCAAGGACCGGGCGGGTAAGGACTCCGCCGGTGGGATTGTTGGGAGTCACGATGACGATTGCCTTGGTCTTATCGGAGATCTTGGACTTGATCTCTTCGATGTTCAGCTGATAATCGTTCTCTTCCTTGAGCTCGTACTGGACGGGCTTTGCTCCGAGAAGATAGGGTACGTTCAGGTAGTTGAGCCACACGGGATCCGGGATCAGGATCTCGTCGTCCGGATCGAGTATGGTCACCAGGACCGAAAGGACCGCCTCAGAAAGGCCGGCTGCGACCAGGACCTCTGTGGGCTTGTAGGCGACGTGGTTCTCTCTTAAGAGCTTGTCCGCGATGGCCTGCCTGAGCTCCATGGTGCCGAAGTTGGAGGTGTAATGGACCTTTCCCTCTTCGATAGCCTTGTATGCTGCCTTCTTGATGTACTCCGGAGTATCGAAATCGGGACGTCCGATCTCAAAATGAAGGACTTTTTCCCCCTGTCTTTCCATTGCCAGGGCTTTTTCGTTGATCTTACGGATGCCGGAAGGGACCATCCTGTCCATTCTGGCTGCTATTTTGCTGCTCATAATATCTCCTCGATATCCAACGCACTGATGCGGCTCTTGTTAGGGCCGGTCTGTTGTGATATCATTTTAACAGTTTTAGGCCCCGGTCTGAAAATATCAATAAATATAACTTGTTATTAAGTAAAACATATAGGTGCCGCCGGATGCTCGACTACAAGGATTACATATACGCGATATACCAGTACAAGAGCTTTTCAAAGGCTGCCAAGATGCTCCACGTATCCCAGCCATGGCTAAGCACGGCGGTAAAAAAGACCGAGATGGAGCTGCAGCTCAGCCTCTTTGACCGCTCCACCAGCCCCGTCTCGCTGACCGAAGCCGGCAGATATTACATCGAGCAGATCAAGAAGATCAACGCCATCGAAGAGGAGATGCGCAGGGCCTTCGAGCAGATGCACGAGAGGAGCGGCATCCCCTTGAGGATCGGAAGCTCCATGTATTTCTGCACTTACGTCCTTCCCTCGCTTCTAAGGGATTACCAGGAGCTCCACCCCGAGACCTCCCTCACCTTTGTCGAAGGCCATACCGGCCAGCTGATCAAGAAGATGTACGATCACGAGCTGGACCTGATCATCGAGGTCGAGAACATCGACGACAGCAGGATCGTCACCCTGCCCTGGCAGTCCGAGGAGCTCATACTTGCGGTCCCCGAATCCTGCCCGATCAACAGCGAGCTCTCCGAGCACTGCTTCAGCTTCGACGAGTTCCTTCAGCGGGGCAGCGGAGCCCAGGACAAGCCGCCGGTCTCCCTCAGCAGATTCAGGGACGAGGGCTTCATCCTTCTCAACAGCGAGAACGACCTGCACCAGAGGAGCCTCTCCATGTGCAAGAACGCGGGCTTTGAGCCGAAGGTCAACCTGATGCTCTCCCAGCTGATGACGGCCTATTACCTGGTCTGCGAGGGCCAGGGGATCACCTTCCTCAGGTCCACCATCCCCTGCCACGTGGCGCCCACGAAGAGCATCGTGTTCTATCTGATCGACGATCCTCTCGCCCGCAGGGACACCTACGTCTCCTATCTCAAGCAGGACGTGACCGAGAGCAGCCTCAACGTCATCGATTTCATCATGGACAGGAAGAACTGGAACGGCTGATGCGTGCCCACGGGCAAATAGTCTGAAATTCATACAAATATCTGCGTATCAGATCCCGGCATTAAGAGTATAATTAGAGGGCTTTGCGCGTCGGCGCAGGACGATCCAGTGAAAAGGCAGATATATCAATAATGAATAACAGCAGACAGGGAAAACTTGCGGTCATAGGCGGGTTCATACTGATGTTCTCGGTGATGGGCCTGGTCAGCAACTGCTTTTCCCTTTCAATAGTTCCCATAACGTCATATTTCGGATTCAGCAGAGGGTCCTACGCCATTAGCCAGACCCTCATGTTCGTGTGCTCCGCGGCCTTCACCCTGACCAGCTCCAGGATCTACAAAAAGCTCGATCTGGTCAAGGCGGTCAGGATCGCGGCGGTGGTGGTCACGGCGGTATTCTTTCTCGAGTCCTTCGCGACCAGGATCTGGATGTTCTACATCGCCAACGCCCTGCTGGGCTTTTGCATGGCCATGTGCACGTCCCTTCCCGCCGGGCTTCTGATCAACGAGTGGATAGCCGTCGACGCCAACACCTTCATCGGCATCGCCATGATGGGCAGCGGCGTCGGTGGAGCGGTCTTCAACCCCATGATGAACTGGCTCATCACCGGCTGGGGCTGGCAGAGCGCCTACAGGATCATGGCAGTGGTCATGGGGGCCATGGCCATCCCGGCGGCCTTCCTTCTGATGAAGAGGGCTCCCGGGGCCGTCGACAAAAGGGTCGATGTCTCGGATAAAAAGTCCGAGAGGAAGATCCCATTCATGCAGAAGAGGCTTTTGATCATCGCGGCCGTACTGTTCCTCTCCAACGGGATCGCCGCGGCCCTCAATTTCAGCATCAATCCCCACGTCCAGGATCTGGGGTATTCCGCAGCCTTCGCTTCAATGTGTTCGTCCCTTGAGAACGCCGTCATGGCCGTGGGAAAGATCACCGTGGGACGGATCCTCGACAGGAAGGGAGCGAAGACCGCACTCTACCTCTCCATGGGGATGACGGCGGTGAGCCTGGTGTGCCTGGCGTTTTTCAGGTCTCCCGTGGTCATATTCCTGGTGCTGATAAACCTCGGTCTCTTCTTCGGCTGCCCCATCGGAACGGTGGGAGGAGTCGCGGTGACCTCCGAGGCCGTGGGAAAGGAAGACATGCCCGCCTTCGTCGGCACCTTCGGCTTCGCCATGTCCCTGGGGACCACCTTCGCCCCCATGCTCCTCGGCAATGCCTACGACATCTTCGGGAGCTACTCTCCCCTGCTCCTCGCCCTCGCCGCGGTCCTGGTGCTTGCGATGCCTCTGATCTCCATCGCCTTCAGGACCCCGCTGAAAACAAAATGATCCCCGAACCGCCGCGCCCTGAAAGCGCGGCTTTTTAATAACAGATACACAAATTATCGTAAAAAAGGAGGACCAACATGACACCAAGACAGGAACTTATAGTTAAAAACGTCGACAACGTGAAGCAGCTGATCCTTGACGCCGAGCGCTGGATCTGGGCCCACCCCGAGGTAGGCTACACCGAATGGCAGACCCAGGGTTATCTCATCGAGAGGTTCGAGGCTCTTGGCTACACTCTGACTAGGGCGGATCAGGATCCCAACTTCGGAAAGATCCCCGGCTTTTACACCGACGCCGACACCGGCGTCCCCGGCCCGTGCCTCTGCATCATGGCGGAGCTGGACGCCCTGGACATCGCCAACCATCCGGAATCCGTCAACGGGATGACCCACTGCTGCGGCCACCACGGCCAGGTCTCGGCCCTTCTGGGCATCGCCGCGGCCCTCAAAGAGCCCGGCGCCATGGACGGCCTCTGCGGAAAGATCAGGCTCATGGCGGTCCCCGCTGAAGAGATGATCCAGCTGGAATACAGAGAAGAGCTGCGCAAGCAGGGCGTGATCAAATACAACGGCGGAAAGCCCGAATTCATGCGCCGCGGATACTTTGACGGGGTGGACATGGCCATCCTGGTCCACGGCACCAACTCCGGCAAGGACATCGATTTCACCGGAACCAAGGGTTCCAACGGCTGCATCGCCAAGGTCATCACCTACAGAGGAAAGTCCAGCCACGCCGGCGGCGCTCCCCACCTTGGGATCAACGCCCAGTACGCGGCGATGCTGGGGCTCCAGGCCTGCAACGACCTGCGCGAGACCCTGCAGGAGAAGGATTCCATCAGGTTCCACCCGATCATGAAGGGCGTCAACTGCGCGGTAAACATCATCCCCGACGAGATGAAGATCGAGTCCTACGTCCGCGGCGCTACCATGGAGGGCATGCTGAGAGAGAACAAGAAGTTCAACAGGGCCCTGGCGGGAGGAGCCGCGGCAATGGGCGCCACCGTCGAGGTGGTGGACAGACCGGGCTACGCTCCCAGATACTACTACATGCCCATGCTCAAGGAGTTCGAGCAGGCCTGCATCGATCTGGTCGGTGAAAAGAGAGTAAAGATCGACACCAACGCCTGGCAGACCGGATCCTCCGACGTAGGCGACGTCACCATGATCATGCCCGCCGTCCAGGTCTACGCCGGCGGAGCCAGAGGCACCGGCCACGGCACCGACTACTACGTGGACGATCCCGAGCGCCTCTGCGTCAACGCCGCCAAGGTCCAGCTCTTCATGGTCGACCGCATGCTGGGGAACGGAGCCGAGACAGGCAAAAAGATCATCGAAGGCTACAAACCTCCCTATCCCAGCAAGGAGGCATATTTCGAAGCCATCTCCGAGGCCGACATGGAGAAGCAGCTGGTGGAATACTGCGAGGACGGTACCATCAGGATCAGCCTCAAGTAAAACAAGACAAGGCTGAAAGCTCATTATTTAAAGGAAAAAGCGCAGTCCCGCGGGACTGCGCTTCGTTATTTCGGGACCTAACGGCGATCCTTCCTACTTATTCATCAGGAACTCCCTGATGTCCTCGTTGACCGCCTTCACCTTGTCCTCGCCCAGGTAGACCATGTGGCCGGTCTCGTAATACTTTACGGAGACCCTGTCCTTGGGCAGGTGGGAATGGTCGAGCATGTACCACATGGCTCCGGTGGTGGTCGCGAGGTCGTACCAGCCGTTCATGAAGAGGACCCTCATATTGGGGAAGTTCCTCATGGTGTCGGAGAGGCACTCGGCGGTGGTGCGGCCCTTGAGCTCGCGGTTCCAGGTCTTCCAAAGATGCTGGGAGGACACGAAGTTCCTGTCGCTCTCGATGCCCAGCATCGGGGCCACGGTGCCCAGGAGCACGCCCTCGAAGAGAGGATCGTACTTTGCCGCGGAGGGATCGTTGCTCATGCCCCTTCCCTGATCGCTCTCGACCTTGAGAGGCTCGTACAGGGGCCTGGTCACTCTGGCGTCCAGACGGCCTACGTGCAGGCCCTTCTTCGCCGCGATCTCGGAGCGGATCTCCACCGGCTCGATCAACAGGTCTCTGTCCTCGAGATACTTGCGGGAAGCTCCGGTATAGTACATGAGCTTCTTTATGATCCTTTCCCTTTCCTTAGCGGTCAGGGCCTCGCCCTTGTAGATGGCGGGCAGGTACTCGCTGTCGGCCCATGCCGCGGCCTCCCTTGCGAACTCCTCGCAGGTCTGATCCGTCGGATGGTTGTGATACCAGTTGATGGCGGCGACCGTCGGGACCAGGGTCACCGGCGAGATGAAGGCGGAACCGTTCCTGTCCCTGAAGGTGCTGACGGTGTTTCCGATGAAGACCGCGCCGTCGAAGGCGACCCCGTAGGATCTGTCGGTCCCGAAGGAGCCCATGCCGATCATCTTGGCGCCTCTGGTGCAGCCGTAGCTCTCGCCAACGATGTATTTGGGGCTCTTCCAGCGGCCGTACTTGGTCAGCCACTTCTGGACGAAGGTGATGGAAGCCTCAGCGTCGGCCTCGGTGCCATAGTACTTGTCCTTCTTGGACTCGTCCAGGAGCCTGCCATAGCCGGTCCCGATGGCGTCCATTATGACGATGTCCGCGATGTCCAGAAGGCAGTCCTCGTTGACGCAGGCTTCATAGGGGGGAAGAGGGACTCCCGCTCCGTCCACGTCTCCGTATTTTACCCTGTAGGGCCCCAGGAAGCCCACGTGGACCATGGTCGAAGACGATCCCGGGCCGCCGTTGAAGCAGAAGAGGACCGGTCTGTCCGAGGGATCCTCCACGTCAGAGCGGAAATACGAGTATGAGAACAGGGAGGCCTCAGGGGTGCCGTCGTCGCCGTAGAACATGTTGTCCTCGCAGACGGTCCTGAAGGGGATCTTCTTCCCTTTCAGGGTGACGGAGCCTTCCGAAGCGTAGATATGGGGAGAGAATACATCGGTCTTAAGTAGCATGTCGGACCTCCTTGGTCATGGCGGCCTGCCCGGGAAAGCTCCCGCCCGGCCGCGGTTCAGAAAAATAGTAATAAAAAACGGAGCCCGCAAAGGGGCTCCTCAGGGTCACTGCTCCGATGCCGCGGAGACTATGGTGTGGGCGTTGTTCTTTAGGAACGACGTCAGCTCCAGCGGGCTGTGGTTGTAGAACCAGTTGAAAAGTATGGTGGAATCGGCGAAGTTGTCTATGATATCCAGGTTGGTCAGCTTGAGCACGTAGAGGATCAGGTAGATGATCAGTACGCCCTGCAGAAGTCCCAGGATCATGCCTCCGGCGTGGTTCAGGGTGCTGATGACGGGAAGCTCCACCAGGTTGTCGATGATGCCCAGAAGGATGGCGAAGAATATCAGGATGACGAAGAATGCCACTATGAACAGCAGGCCTCTCACCGCGGTGGAGAGCATGCCGGAGGCGGCGTCCTCGACACGGGCTGCCATCTGGCCGTAGAGCTCGCTGGTCGTTGCCATCAGGCTCCTGTTGGCGCTGCTCCTGACGGCGTCAAGATAATTGTTGACGGTGGTCAGGTCCAGGCCCATCCCGGAGAAGTCCAGGTGCAGCTCGGGCAGCTGCAGCGATTCGAGGGTCTTGGGCATCTTGTCCAGGACTACGTTGACCATCTTTCTCTTGAAGATGGGCAGAAGCAGCTCGGACACCTGCGGCTCGAACAGCTTGGAGACGTAAGCTGCTCCGAAGATGGCGATAATGTTCTTCACCGTGTAGATGATGCTTCTCAGAAGTCCTCTGGAATAGCCGACAAGAACAGATATTATGAGCATGGCGGCTATGGCCACGTCCACTATCATAGGCAGCTTTGCCAGGATCTGCTGCATGGTCTAACTCCTTATCTTATCAACGAGGGGAGCGAGCCAGACGGCGTCCAGCTCCTCGATCCTGCCTTCGTCGCAGAGACCTGCGATCTCGGGCTTCAGGGGGATGCGGCAGACAGTGTCGATGCCGTACTGGTCAGCCAGCTTTTCCACGTGGCTGTCGCCGAATATGAAGTGCTTCTTTCCGCAGTCGGGGCACTCGAAGTAGGACATGTTCTCGACGATGCCCACCACGGGGATGTTCATCATCTCGGCCATCTTTACGGCCTTGCCTACGATCATGCCGACCAGATCCTGAGGAGAGGTCACCACTACGATGCCGTCTACGGGGAGGGACTGGAATACGGTAAGGGGAACGTCGCCGGTGCCGGGAGGCATGTCGACGAACATGCAGTCCACGTCGCCCCAGCAGGTCTCGCTCCAGAACTGCTTAACGACGCCAGCGATGATCGGTCCTCTCCAGACCACGGGATCGTCGGTATTGTCCAGAAGAAGGTTGATGGAGATCTGCTTCACTCCGCCTTCGCTCTTTTCGGGGTACATGGAGACGCCGTCGGAAAGGACCTTGCCGTTGACTCCGAACATGCGGGGGATAGAAGGACCGGTGATATCGGCATCCAGGACCGCGGCCTGGCTCCCGCTCTTCTGCATGGAGGAGGCCAGCATGGAGGTGACCAGGGACTTGCCTACGCCGCCCTTGCCGCTGACGACGCCTATGACCTTTTTAACGCGGGAACCGGGATTGGCGGGAGCGAGGAAGCTCTGGGGAGCCTCTCTGTCCGCGCAGTTCTGCCCGCAGCTTGAACAGTCATGATTGCAGTTTTCGCTCATTTTACGAACCTTTCACTCTTTTATGAGTTTTTATTTACTTAACTCAGATAATACTATCACACTTTTGGCGTTTTTAGAATATATCCCTTCGTTTTTACCCCTCTGTAGGCAGCTTTTTCTTGGCGAGGACGAAATAGCAGACGAAGAGGATGGCGGAGGTGATGATCCAGGAGATCGGATATACGATAAAGAGCATCTCGAGGGTGTGGTAGGCGGGCACCTGGAATATGGTATAGATCCAGATTATCCTGGTGACGCAGACTCCGCCGACGGTGACGATCATGGGGACGAAGGACGATCCCAGGCCCCTCAGGACTCCGGTCATGGTATCATGCAGACCGTTGAGGAAGTGGACCGTGCTGATGTACCTCATCCTTATGAGGCCGTAGGCTATGGCGGCATCCGAGTCGGTGATGTAGATGCCAAGAAGGGGCCTTCCCAGGGCGAAGACGGTCCAGCCGACGATGAGGCCGGTGACGATGACGTCAAGGATGCAGAGCCTAGCCACCTTCCTGACCCTGTCGTAGTTGCCCGCTCCGTAGTTCTGGCCGATGAAATTCATGGCGCACTGGTTGAAGGCGTTCATTGCGACGTACGAAAAGCCTTCTATGTTAGACGCCGCGGCGCAGCCTGCCATGGCCACCGAGCCGAAGGAGTTCAGCGAGCTCTGGATTATGGTATTGGAGATGGAGAACATTGCGCCCTGAAGGCCGGCGGGAAGGCCGATCCTTATGATCTGGTAGAGTGCTTCCTTAGAGATCTTCATCTTCCCCCACTCAAAGCGGATCGCTCCCTGCTCTCTCATGAGGGCCGCGATGACCAGTATCGCTGAGAAATACTGGCTTATGGAGGTCGCGAGAGCGACGCCTGCCACGTCCAGATCGAAGAGGACCACGAACATCACGTTGAGGGCGACGTTGAGGACTCCTGCGGACGAGAGGAAGAACAGCGGTCTTCTGGTATCGCCGTCTGCCCTGAGCACCGCCGCGCCGTAGTTATACAGAAGGCTGGCCGGCATGCCGGTGAAGTATATCTTCATGTAAAGGCCGGAAAGGCTGATGACGTCCTCCGGGGTCTTCATGAGCCTTAAAAGAGGCTCGGTGAGGACGACGCCGATGGCGGTGAGGACGACTCCTCCGATCAGGGCCACCGGGATGGCCGTGTGGATGGCGTCGCTGACCTGCTCCCTGTTCTGGGCCCCGAGGCCGGTGGCGACAAGGACGCCGACGCCTACCGAAAGGCCGATGAAGAGGGTCACCGTAAGATTGATGACGGCGCCTGTCGCTCCGACCGCCGCCACGGAGACGCTGCCGCAGTACCTTCCAACGACCACCAGGTCGGCGGCGTTGAACAGGAGCTGGAGCATGCCCGTCGCGATTATCGGCAGGGCGTAGAGTATTATATTCTTTGCGAGGGGACCCGTGGTCAGGTCCATGTGTTTTCTGCTGAGGCTGTTTCTGCTCATATCTCTTCCTTTGCGCAGGTCCGGGGCGTTTATTTTTAAGGCTGCCCGGCCTGCGGACGAAAAGATATTTTATCACATCGCAGCGGTTCCTGTCCCATATTTTTTAATTGTATGGATTTTATACATTAATGATTTTGCCTGCGGTTTGAGATATAATCAATGAAGATCGATATCAGCCTGCTGCGGTCTTCACCGCGGTACGAAGCAGTGATCTTTCAGGAGGAAAAGATGTACAGGATCCTAACCACCCTCGAATTCGAAGGCAAGGCAAAGGAAGCCCTCGAAGCTGCGGCAAAGGGCTGCAGCATAGTCTACACGACCCAGCAGGAGGTCACCCACGAGATGCTCAAGGACGCGGACGTCGTTTTAGGCTGCGTCCCCACAGAGCTCCTTCACGACCTTCCCGATCTGAAGTTCCTTCAGCTGGATTCCGCCGGTTCCGACGGTTACGCCAGGCTCCCCCTCTTCCACGGAGAGAACGCGCCGCTCCTTGCCAACGCCAGCGGCTGCTACGGCGTCATCATCTCGGAGTTCATGGTCGGAGCCTGCATCATGCTGGTCCGCCATCTGCAGCATTACAGGGACAACATGCACAAGCACCTCTGGGAGAGGGGCGAGCTTCCCGATGTCATCACCGGAAAGAACGCCCTGGTCATCGGTTACGGGGACATCGGAAGCAACTTCGCCAAGAGGATGGACGCCCTGGGCTGCCGGGTCTACGCGGTGAGAAGGACCAGGAACGCCGCCGCGGAGTACGTCAGGGAGGTCTGCACCCTTGAAGACCTTCCCAGGCTCCTGCCCGAGATGGACTTCGTCGGCCTCTGCCTTCCCAACAGCCCCGCCACCACCAAGGTCATAAACAAGGAGACCCTGGCCCTGATGAAGCCCACCGCCATCATCGTCAACGTCGGAAGAGGTACCGCCATCGATTCCGACGCCCTGGCCGAGGCTCTCAAGGCTCACAAGCTGGGCGGCGCCGCCCTGGACGTCACCGATCCCGAGCCCCTTCCCGCCGACCATCCCCTCTGGGACTGCGAGAACTGCCTCATCACCCCTCATACCTCAGGGCTCAAGAGACAGGCGGATCCCTTCGCCAAGATCTGCAGAAGAGCGACAGTGAACCTGGAGAACTTCCTCGCCGGAAAGCCTCTTGAGAGCGCGGTGGACGTTGATACCGGATACCGGATCATCTAGATCTGTCATAAGTGGTGAACTGAAAGGAGCATGCAAAATGAAGATACTTGTTCTCAACGGAAGTCCCAGAAGGACCGGAAACACCGCCTGCTTCGTCCAGGCCTTTAAGGAAGGCACGGAGTCCGCGGGAAACACCGTCGACGTCAAGGCCCTGTCGACCATGAAGTTCGGAGCCTGCCTCGCCTGCGGAGCCTGCAGGAACGGCAGCGGCAAGTGCGTCCAGAGGGACGATCTCGCCCCGGTCATAGAGGCTCTTCCCGGATACGATATGGTCGTATTCGCCAGCCCCGTGTACTACTGGGGCTTCAGCGGCCAGATGCAGGCAGCAGTCACCCGCTTCTATCCCTACGGCCCCATCCCCGTAGGCAAATTCGCTCTGATCCTGAGCTCCGGCTCTCCCAACGTCTACGACGGCATCACCGCCCAGTACAAGAGCATGGTGAGATACTTCAAGGGCGAGAGCCTCGGAGAATTCTGCTTCAGCGGCGCGGACCAGAAGACCGAAGA
>JAFRQL010000236.1 GCA_017428655.1 Bacillota bacterium
GGAAGTCCCACCCCGCATGGGGTGGGAGGATTGAAATAGTAGAAGGTGCGCCTAATCCAGTAATTGCAGTAGCGGGTCCCACCCCGCATGGGGTGGGAGGATTGAAATATGAAAACCTCGACCAACGTGAACAGGGAGCAGCGTCCCACCCCGCATGGGGTGGGAGGATTGAAATACCTATGGCTCCGACAAGGCCGAGAGCGGCCATCCGTCCCACCCCGCATGGGGTGGGTGGATTGAAATGGCGAGAACGACGAAAAGGACGCCTGGCGTGGAATGTCCCACCCCGCATGGGGTGGGGGATTGAAATCATCCACCAGGCGGCCGAAACGCTCCGGGCCGCCTGTCCCACCCCGCATGGGGTGGGGGATTGAGAAAAGCCATGCCTCATCCCCGGCTGTTGTACAATTAAGAAAAAAACTTTAAAATGTCCAACGATCTGTGATCATTGAGGGGGTATATCGAGGCCTTTTTCAGAATCATGATTGGACAAATCTACCGAAAAATCCTAAAAGTCCAACGAAAAGGCCTATAATAGGCTTGCCGGGCGCGATTTCGTTGGACAATTAACTGTTTTCGGTAAAATTGTCCAACGGCCGCCGGTGAAAACAGCCGGAATACCCCCTGGGGGTATGCGGTGAGATGGCCGGTCCCGGCAGATCAAGCCGGTATTCCCTTTGGACATTTGAATAGTGTGGCAGAAAATGAGTGAAATGCATAACGAAGCGTCCACCGTCCCTTCTCCTGCGGGTCCCGCCCCGGAGAACGGCAGAGCTATCCTCGGAAAGGCCGAGATCCTGAGCCTTCTCAGGTCCAGGGGCATCGAATTTGAGTACATGGAGCATCCGCCCCTGTACACCATGGACGACATTAAAAAATACGGGCTGCCCCATCAGGAGCTCATCGCGAAGAACGTCTTCGCCAGCGACGACAAGCGTCAGACCTACTTCCTGATCACGATCACGGGCGGGGAGAGGGCGGATCTCAAGGCCATCGGAAAGCACTGGGGATACAATCACCTGCGTTTCGCGTCCGCTGAAGAGCTGGCTTCGATGCTGGGACTTTACCCCGGCGCGGTCTCGCCCTTCGGACTTTTGAACGATAAGAGCGCCGGGATCGTATTCTGCATCGACAGGCGGCTGCTGGGCGGCCCCGTCGGGGCTCATCCCAACGACAACACTGCGTCGGTGTGGCTCCCCGCGTCAGACCTCCTGGACCTGATCAGAGAGCACGGCAACCCTGTCTTCGAGTTTTGACGGCGGTCTTACCCTTCCGGTTCTATCAGCACGTTCCCGTCGGGGAGGAGGCTGAATCTCCCGATCCTTTTGGATTCTGTGGCGTTGTAGAGCCTGGCGGAGCGTATCTGCCTGGGCTTGATGCCGTTTTTCAGGGCCCAGTCCCTGAAATATGAGGCGCAGTCCTCGATGCTGTCCGAGATCCCGGTAAATTTTCTGCGGCTGAGCCAGACCTTGGCTTCGATTACGTAGATCAAGTATTTACCTCCTAAAAGAAACAAAAGAAGAAGACGCTGACCCCTGCCCGGCTTCCCTTCGGGAAAGGCCCAAAACGCAGGCCCTCAGAGGCAGGGAAGAAGAATATAAACTAAGAAAGAAGAAAATGCAAGCACATTTTTTGGACAGCATGGCAGGTATTTTTGATGTCAGCCGACCCGCGAAGATCCGACCGGTTGCCGGCATTTATATAAAAGATCAAAGCAAGACCCCTGCGGCAAACCTGTCCGCAGGGTCTTTCATTGGAGCTGGCGAGGTGACTCGAACACCCGACCTGCTGATTACGAATCAGCTGCTCTACCGACTGAGCTACGCCAGCGCGATGCGGCGCCTAAAGGACGCCGCCTCAAAACGCAGAAATTATACTATCACAGGCTTGTGCCAATTGTCAAACATAAAGACTGTGGCCGGTGCGCCCTCCGGCCCCTACCTGTCCTTCAGGCCGTACATGCAGATGGCCTTGTAGGCGCACCAGGTGCAGCTGTCGGTCTGGGAGTCGTAGCTGCGGGGGCGCGGGCTGATCTCTCCGGCGGTGAGCCTGCCGCAGATGCCCTTGAGGGTCCTCCTGAAATCCGCCCTGAAGCCCTCCAGTTCCTCCGCGGTGACCATGTCCTTGCAGGTGACCTTGCCCCTGTCCGAGGTCTTGTAGCCTATGATGTCCGAGCGGCCTTCCTCCGGGATCTTCCGGTCGATGGCGGCGAGGACGTCGGGCTCGTCCACGACCATCCCGCTGAGCCGGTACTGCTCCCTGACGGTCTCGAGGATCTTTTGGGGGAGCCTGCCGGATATGACGTCGGCCAGATCGGCCTCCGCCGAGGGCTCCTTGATCTGGAAATAGAACATGCCGGCGGGCCTGGACTTTCCGTCTCCGAGGGCGCCTTCCAGGTATGTGGAAAGCTGCAGGCTCAGGCCCTTGACGATCTTTCCCCGGTCGAAGGTGGTGCTGCCGGACTTGTAGTCGATGACCTTGACGTATTCGCCGTTCTCGCCTTTGAGCATGTCGATGCGGTCGATGCGGCCCTCCACGTTGACGGTCCCAAGAGACGTCTCGACCCTGACTGGCGGGAACCTTCTGTTCCGGCCGAAGCCCGTCTCAAAATACATGGCGCTGATCCTGCCCCGGCGGACCTGCTCCACCATCTGCCTGGCGAACTGCAGGCAGACGCCGCGGATGCGCCCGGTCCGGTAGCTCTCGGCGCCGCCCGAGGTGAGAAGGCCGCCGAATCCGGTCTCCTTGAGCTCTTCGAGGATGCCGTCCAGCATTGAGGTCAGCTGGTCATCGGTCACGGTCATCCAGAGGGACGCGGGGTCGGTGATGGCGAGGCCGTTGTCTCTTGCGGGGGCGCTGAGCATCCGGGAGAGCCTGAGCAAGGCCTCGTGGTGGACGCTTCCCACCGCCGCGCCGTCGATCTCAAAGACCTCCTGCTCGTCGGGGGACAGGCCGTACTGGATGAAGTGCTTGAAGGGGCAGGACGAGAAATTCTCCAGCCTGGAGGCGCTGAAGGAGAAGGCTCCGTCCTGCTCGAAAAGTCCCCGGACCTGCTGCTCCGAAAGGGCGGGACTTGAAATATCATAGAAAAGCGCCTGCTCCGCCGCCGAAGCCGCCGGGTCCCTGCGCGCCTTAAGATCGTTGTAGACCTCCCGCCAAAGGGGCGGGACCGCGTCCTCGCCTCTGCCCTGGTCGGCAGCCCTGCGAAGCTCGGTGAAGATCCTGCGCCTTGCGGTGGTGCCGCTCTGCAGAAGATCCGCCCGGTCCGGACGGTTCTCGACGTCGTAGAGCACAGCCGCCTGGGGGAACCTTTCCTGATATTCGACGATGAGGGGCGAGGGCTTCAGGGCCTCTTCGTTTTCTGCGCTGCTGCACCAGCTCAGGTAGAGCCTTTCGACAGGAGCAGCCAGCGCCTGGTGGACGGCCAGCCTTTCCTCCGCGGTCAGGACCTCGCTGCGCTTCGACAGGGTGTATCCCATGTCCTCAAGGCCCTTGAGCTCGGTCTCAGTCAGCAGCGTCTCGCGGCCGGCGTCCGAGGGGATCAGTCCGTCGTTGACGTCGCAGACGAACAGGGCCCGGACCCCCTGGAGCCTCGAACGGGTCACCGTGCCCAGCTGGACCCTTCCCTCCGCCTGGGGCAGCACGCCGATGGATATGTCGGAGAGGGCGTCTTCGATCATGTCGCGGAATTCCTTCGCGCCGATCTGCTGGTCTCCCATCAGGGTCACCGCCTGATCGAGGAGGCTGCATATGCTCTTCCAGGCCTGGGCGGTCTCCTCTGCGGCGTCGGGCATACCATCCTCGGAAAGGGACGCGGCCAGAGCCTCAAGGGCGGCTGGGAGCTCCAGGATCTGATCCAGATAGTTGTAGAGGGCGCGGCACTTCTCTTCGCAGGTCTTCGCCTCCTTAAAGCCGTCGAGGAAGGGCGTTAGGATCTCCGCAAGCCTTGATCTGAAGCCTTCGAGGGCCTCGAACTCCTCTTCGGAGTACCTGTCCTTTCCGTAGCGCAGGGGCGTGAGGAAGGCCTTTCCCCTGAGCCTGAACTGCCTGACGTAATTCTCGAATTCTTCGGCGGGGCCGGCGGGGTCGTCCGGATCCGCGCCGTCTTCGGGGACAAGTCTGACCAGCCCCTGCTTGATGAAGCTGGTGACGGAGGCGGGCTTGAGGCCTTCCGCGCTCATGTCGAGAAGGGCCGAGACCAGCGCCGCGGCCGGGCTGTGCATGACGCTGCGCTTGCTGTCCATGAAGACGGGGACGCCGAAGCTGCCAAGGACTCTGGCCAGGATGTCGGTCCTGCCGGGGGCGTCGGCGGTGAGGACCGCCATCTCTCCTAGGCTGAAGCCTTCTTCCCTTTCGAGCCTGAGGATCTCCGCCGCGACGGTCTCAGCCTGGGTGAAGGGGGTGGAGCAGCTGATCAGTATGGGCGCGGTCACGTTCTCGATCTGCGTTTCGGGGGCGGGGAGCCTCTCCAGCAGGACCTTCTCCCCGGCGGACTGGGCCGCGGCCCTGAGCATCGAGAGGGTCCTTTTGGGCGCGGCGAAAAGCTCCTCGTCGCCGGAGCAGCCTTCCCCGAGGGGGAGCATCATGGTGAGGCCATGAGAATGCTTCGCCAGGGCGGCGAGAAAGCCGCAGTCCATCTTCGTGAAGGAATAAAAACCGTGGTACCAGATCTCGGAGCCCTTGATATACGAGCTTTCGGGGATCTTCGCGGTGATGAAGGCCAGCAGGTCCTCGGAGTCGGTGAACCGGCCCGCGATGGCCTCCTCGTAGCCTTTCGCGATCAGCGTCATGTCGGAGAGCTTCTCGTAGAGCAGGCTCTTGGGGTCGAGGTCGGTGAGCAGGGCGTCGATGTCTTCGGGGGACAGGGCGTTCTGCTTGAGCTGCAGCACGAAATCTCCGGCGAGCTTGAGAAATTCCCGGTTGGTGGCCAGCTTGGAGAATCTTTTGAGCTTTGAGACGTTGTCCAGCGCGGCCTTTCTCAGCAGCATGGTCCGGCCCAGGGTGTTGACCGGGGTGAGGCCGGGACCGCCCATCTCGCGGACGATCTCCTGCTCCAGCTTGTTCCCGGACATGATGTGGAAGTCGAAGAAGCCGGGACCTCCCAGCCTTTCGAAGGCCAGCTCCTCGGCCTTCAGGGTGAACTGGGCCGGGACCACCAGTATGATCCTCTCTGCCCCGCTCTTTCCGCTCCTCATTTCAGCGATCCGCTCTTTTATCCTGTCGAAAAGGACGTCCTCCAGCCGCCGGCTGGATCTGTCCGCGATGATGCTCAGCATTTTGTCACCTCTTTTTAAGAATTATATCAAATAATCCTTGAAATTCACACAGCAGCCTGCTATAATCCTAATGTTCGCAGGAAACCGGGGCTTCCGGGGACCGCGAAGAACATGTTTGGGGTATTGGCGCAGTTGGGAGCGCGCCACACTGGCAGTGTGGAGGTCAGGGGTTCGAATCCCCTATACTCCACCAGACAAAGAAGCCTGCAGCATCAACGGCTGCGGGCTTTTTCATTGGAATTTCAAGGCTTGTCGCGTTTCCTTTATTTGTTGATTTCATCTCGGATTTTTCGGAAAAGTTATACTTTTTTCAAGAAAAATCGAGAAATATAACTTCCCCGGATAACTTTTTTGCACAAAAAAAGCACCCCGAATAGGGGTGCGAGTATCCGCCACGCGAGCGGCCTTCAGTTCCGCCCGCGTGGTTGAAAGGTATCATGAGGCACGAGCGGCAAGAAAACCAAAGACCCGCCGCCGCGCTTGTGGTGGTCTGTTACCAGTCCCGTTTCGTCCCGCGGTAGTCGCGGACGGTGAAGCCCTTCACGCCATACCAGCGGTCGCTGAAGGCTTCGAGGTGGTAGCCTCCGGAGTAGTAATTGATGGCGCCGATGATCCCGCGCTTCTCGCAGATCTGCCGCCACTTGTCCCGGACGTGCTCGCGCTGCGTCTGGGTGTGCGCGATGTGCCAGTCCGCCGCGCAGGCGTGGAGGTGGGCTGACCGCTTGTCTCCGCCCACGCGAGCGTTCCAGGCAGGCTGGCGGTAGCATGAGCTGATGACCATCGGCTTCTCCATCCAGGTCCTCAATTCTTGGAGCATGACAACGAAGACCCGAGACTCGGGGCTGTCTACCCATTGCGGGAGCGTTTTGTCTCCCATGTTGTTGGCCAACTCGGCGAGCCGGAAGTTGGGCGCCAAATAGACGGTCTTGGCGACCTCGCAGGTGTAGGTCGTCCGGCTGTCGGTGATCACCTTGACCAGCATCTTAGACCTCGGGGAGCCCGGTTGCAATGCTTGTAAGTAGGGATAGAACACCCGCAAGGGCCGAGGCGCTCAGGACCTGCACCCAGTTGACCTCGGTGATCAGAGCCGCGGTGCCCATCGAGGCGACGGCGGTCTGGCAGATGGTACGGAGAGCGCGGATCCCCGCCGCCCTCCAAAATTCCCTGTCCATTACTTGGCCTCCTCGGGCTCCGGGACCAGCTTGCGGAAGTCCTCATAGATCGGTTCCATGTCGGTCCCCTCCGGGGTCCAGTAGGGCTCCTGCTTGCCCTGGGCGTTGGCCATCAGCTTGGAGTAGATGACGCTGTTGTCGTCGGGATGCTCCGGAGCCTCGTCGAGGCTGTGCAGGTACATCTGCATGAAAAGTTTGGGGTATTTTTTGTACATAGTGCGAGCTTTAGATTCTGCCATTGTTTTGTCCTCCTGTTACCTTATGCGATGGGCAGCCGCTTGACTGCCGCCATTAGTGAGTCCAGATAGCCGTTGCCCTCGAGGTCGTCGTGGTAGCACTGCCACATCCGTGTCAGATCTTCGAGATCCTCAGGGCTTATCCGGCCGTCTTTGATGTAGCTCTTGCTGAGGTATTTGATGCGATCATACAAGAGCAGCTGGACGCCCTCGGCGATGCCGTGGGATTTGTCCTTGCGGTCTTTTAGCATTGTGAAAAGATTTGTGATGAGCGCCGTGAGCGCTCCGGAGCCTATGATGGCGATGATTATTTGGTTCATGGGTTTACGCCACGATGGTGGTCGGCCCGAACCATGTCGTCCCGCCGGAAAGTGCCATGTACATCATGCGCGGGTAGGTCGTGCTGGACGAGCCGCTCTGCTTGATAATAATAGCGGGGAAGGTCGTCGCCGCTCCGCCTCTAATTAAGAAAACGTAATAGAGCGTCCCGTTGCCATAAAAGGGCTGGAACGTCGAGGTGGTGCGGATCATGAAAAAGCGGCTTGAATAATTTGGCATCGCATTTATGTAGTTTTGCAACAGGGTCTTGAGGCCGTCGAGGCTCGTCACGCCGGTGTTGTAGAACTTATATGTAAGCCTATTGATGAGGTCGAGGCTCTCCTCCACGCTGTCCGGCGCGATGTTATCAAACGCCGTTTGCTTTTGCGCGTCTGTCAGGCTCTGCGCCTGGCTGAAGAGGACCGCGCCCTCTGTCCCTGCCGGGACGGCGGCCTCAGCTCTTGCCGCAGCGGCCTCGGCTTCGGTGGCGTAATACTTCGAGTTGTTCTGATAGGTATCATCGGAGCTCCCGACCGCTACGCCATGCCGCTCCCCAATGGCCCACGCCTCGGAGTTGTGCTGCGCCATGTCCAGGAGCGCTTCGTCCATTTCCGGCCCCGTCAGGGCCGATACATATCTTTCTGCCATTTATGTCTCCTTTACACGTAGACCGTTATAAAACCAGCGCCGCCCGCGGTGCCTTCGGAGCCTGCTCCGCCTGCGCCCGCGGTTCCGGGGTCGTTGTAGACGTTTTGGAGCGGGTGGAACTGTTCGTCAATTGTCGAGTAACGCTCCCCGCCCGCGCCTGTGCTTGCGTTCTTCGAGCCTCCACCGCCTCC
>JAFRQL010000237.1 GCA_017428655.1 Bacillota bacterium
ATACGATGGAAGTTATTGGTATGCTGAATTATCGAAAGATCCAAATTCTTTTGATTATACTACATTAGGAGGCTTAGAGTATAAGCAAATACTTAAAATTACTTACAAAGGAAAAACAGCATATGCTTATAGTATTCCGCCAGGATACTCAGGAGCACCAGATCCTATATGCTCGAAGCAGTCCGTCAGGATTTCGTAAGGACGGCCAGGGCAAAGGGCGTTCCGGAAAAGATCGTCGTCTGGAAGCATGCTTTCAATAACGCCTGTCTTCCCATCATAAACACCATCGGCGTTTACATCGGAGGACTCCTCGGAGGCGCCGTCGTCACGGAGACCGTATTCGGCATCAACGGCCTCGGCAGCTTTATCATCAATTCCGTCAAGAGAAAGGACATCCCCGCAGTTACGGGAGGAACGGTGTTCCTTGCGATCATCTTTTCCTTCATCCTGCTGACCGTCGATATCCTCTACGCAGTGGTCGATCCCAGGATCAAGGCCCGCTATTCGAACAAGGGGGGTAAGTGATCATGAAGCAGAAGAGTACAAAGAAGATGACCCCTCTCAGGGAGACGGTCTACAGATTCGCAAAGAACAAGATATCTCTCATAGGCCTTGCGATAGTGATCCTGATCATATTCGTGATCATTTTCGGAGAGCAGATCTCTCCGTACGCGAAAGGCGTCGATCAGGACATCATGAACCGCCTTCAGGGAGCATCAAGAGAGCATCTGATGGGCACCGACGGCTACGGCCGCGACATCTTTACCAGAGTCATCCACG
The DNA here is from genome assembly GCA_017428655.1 of Bacillota bacterium. Taxonomy (GTDB): domain Bacteria; phylum Bacillota; class Clostridia; order Peptostreptococcales; family Anaerovoracaceae; genus RGIG2707. The sequence goes on from JAFRQL010000237.1 coordinate 781, forward strand.
GCACCAAGTACACCATGCTCATCGCCTTCCCCTCGGTCATCGGAGCCCAGATCATCGGATCCATACTGGGAGCCCTTGCCGCGTTCTACAGCAGATGGCTGGATGACGTGCTGATGAGGATACTGGACATCTTCCAGGCCATCCCCGGCATGCTCCTTTCCCTTGCAGTAGTCGCCGTTCTCGGTTCGTCCCTTCCCAATCTGGTCATCGCCATGATGATCTCAAGGATACCGGGAGCCACCCGTTCCGGCCGTGCAGTAATGCTCAGGCTGGTAGGTCAGGAGCACATCGACGCCGCAAGATCCTACGGGAGCACCGACGCGCAGCTCATATTCAGGCACGTTATCCCCAACGCCATCGGCCCGATCATCGTCGATCTCAGCATCGCTCTTTCCGCTACCATACTTCAGGTATCGAGCCTGTCATACATCGGACTGGGCGTCCAGCCGCCTACTCCCGAGTGGGGCGTGCTGCTCAGCGAGGCGAGAGAGTATATGAGGAGCGCTCCCCATACCATCGTATTCCCGGGCATCGCCATAGCTCTTGCGGCTCTGGCCTTCAACCTGGTAGGCGACGGCCTGAGAGACGCTCTCGATCCCAGACTCAGAGACTAAGGAGGAACTTTCAATGGCAGAAATGAACAATAACGCCGTAAAGGCCGGTCCCGGCGAGCCCCTCCTTAAGGTCGAGGATCTGGAGGTCGTATACACCTCCCGTCAGGAGGTCGTTCAGGCGGTGAACCACATCAATTTCGAAGTCCGCAGAGGCGAGACCCTCGGTATAGTAGGGGAGACCGGAGCGGGGAAGACCACCACTGCCTACTCCATCATGAGGATACTCCCGGACAGGACCGCGAAGATCCTGAACGGAAAGATCATCTATGAGGGAGAGGATCTGCTGACTCTTCCCGAGAACGTCATGAGGAACACCATCAGAGGCGAGAAGATCGCCATCATCTTCCAGGATCCCATGTCCGCTCTCAACCCCATCATGAGGATAGGCGATCAGATCGCCGAAGCCCTGAAGTATCATAATAAAGAAGATCTGACCCCGGAGCAGATCAGCGAAAAGGTCGATCAGACCCTGGAGCTGGTAGGCATCCAGAAGGGCAGAAGGTACGATTATCCCCATCAGCTGTCCGGAGGCATGAAACAGAGGGTTGTCATCGCCATCGCTCTGGTCTGCGAGCCTGAGCTGATCATAGCCGACGAGCCCACCACGGCTCTGGACGTCACCATCCAGGCCCAGGTCCTTGCCATGATAGACGAGCTGAGAGAAACTCTCGGCACCGCGCTGATCCTGATCACCCACGATCTCGGCATAGTGGCCCAGATGTGCGACAACGTCGCCATCATGTACGCCGGCGAGATCATCGAGAACGGCACGGTCGAAGACATCTATTCCGGCAAAATGCAGCACCCGTATACCACAGGCCTCTTTGGTTCTCTCCCCGATCTGGAGAAGAAGACCGACAGGCTGTCTCCCATCGACGGCCTCATGCCGGATCCCACCGATCTTCCCAAGGGCTGCAAGTTCAACCCCAGATGCCCCAGATGCATGGACATCTGCAGGGAACAGACTCCTCCCGAGATCGTAGACGGCACCCACAGGGTGGCCTGCCACCTGTACGCAGGTATGGGTCAGGCTGCCAAAGCCGCAGAACAGGTAAAGGAGGAAGCTTAGCATGGGCGAACCGTTGCTTACAGTAAAAAATCTCAAGAAGTACTTCCCGACCAAGGCCGGCATGCTCCACGCGGTGGACGACGTGACCTTTACCATCGACGAGGGCAAGACCCTCGGCGTCGTAGGCGAATCCGGCTGCGGAAAGTCCACCCTCGGCAAGACCATCCTCAGGCTCATCGAGCCCACCGCCGGCGAAGTGATCCTCGACGGGGTCAGGATCAACGAGCTCTCGAAGAGCCAGCTCAAGAAGGCCAGGCTCAACATGCAGATGATCTTCCAGGATCCCTATTCGAGCCTGGATCCGAGAATGAGCGTCGCGGAACTGATCGCCGACCCTCTGATCGTGAACCGGGTCATGTCGGGTAAAAAGCAGATCGAGGCCAAGGTCGACGAGCTGATGGATACGGTAGGTCTCGCGTCCAGGCTCAGGGACGCATATCCCCACGAGCTGGACGGCGGAAGGCGCCAGAGGATAGGAGTCGCGAGAGCCCTGGCTCTGGATCCCAAGTTCATCGTCTGCGATGAGCCGGTCTCAGCCCTGGACGTATCGATCCAGGCCCAGATCCTCAACATCCTGATGGACCTCAAGGACCAAAAGGGGCTGACCTATATCTTCATCACCCACGATCTCTCGGTGGTAAAGCACATATCCGACGACATCGCGGTCATGTATCTGGGAAAATGCGTCGAGAAGGCTCCGTCTGAAGTTCTGTTCGCGGAACCCAAGCACCCCTATACCAGGGCTCTGCTCGCAGCGATCCCGGTGCCCAAGGTGGAGAAGCGCCACAGCAGGCCCCAGATCATCAGAGGCGAGGTCGGAAATCCCATCGAGCCCAAGCCGGGCTGCCGGTTCGCGGCAAGATGCGATCAGTGCAGCGAAAGGTGCCTGGGCAGGGACATCCCCCTGATCGAGACCTCTCCCGGCCATTTCGTATCCTGCACTCTTTATGAAGACCAGTAGGGATACTTGACAGATCCGCTGGGAGAATATACCTTTATATCGTGAGCCGCGGGGATCGCCCATAGGACGGTCCCCGCTTTTTCAGGGAATGATATATGAAAGAACGATATGACGTCATAATCATCGGGGCCGGTGTCATAGGCTCCGCGGCAGCGAGGGAGCTCTCCAGATACAAGCTGAACATAGCGGTGCTGGAGAAGATGCCCGATGTGTGCTGCGGCACCAGCGCCCGCAATTCGGGGGTCCTGCACGCAGGCTTCAACAACAGGCCCGGCACAAAAATGGCAAAGTACTGCGTCGAAGGCAACGCGGGCTTTGACCGGCTGGCTGAGGAGCTGGAC
>JAFRQL010000238.1 GCA_017428655.1 Bacillota bacterium
ATAGACGGTGTCCCCAGCTACATAGCCTACGCTCCGATGAACGCAGTCGGGTGGACCATGTTCCTGATGCTCCCCAAGGAGGAGGTAGAGGCCCCGACGGCCCAGCTTCTGGAAAGCCTTGGGATGATGTCGGCAAGATCCCTTGAGAGCAGCAGCGAGCAGATCAACAGGGCGACCTGGATGATGCTGGCGCTCTTCTGCGCCGCTGTCGCTGCCGCCGCGCTGATATCCGTCAAGCTGTCGAAGGATATCGTAAAGCCCATCTCGCTTCTGACCGACAAGGTCAGCGCCATAAAGGGCGATACCCTGGATTTCACCTGGGATCTTGACACCGGCGACGAGACCCAGACCCTTGCCGAATCCTTCGGATCCATGACCCGCCGCATGAACGATTACATCGCGGACATACAGACCATCACCGCCGAGAAGGAGCGCATTGGCACCGAGCTGGACCTTGCCAAGAGGATCCAGGAGGCCATGCTCCCCAATATCTTCCCGCCCTTCCCGGAAAGGGGAGAGCTCGACATCTACGCCTCGATGGTGCCCGCCAAGGAGGTCGGAGGCGACTTCTACGACTTCTTCTTCGTAGACGACGATCATCTCTGCCTGGTCATAGCGGACGTCTCGGGCAAGGGCATCGGCGCGGCTCTCTTCATGACCATCTGCAAGATCACCATCAAGAACTTCGCTGGCCAGGGCATGAAGCCTTCGGAGGTGCTGAGAAAGACCAATGACATGATCTGCGCCAACAATCCCGCGGACATGTTCGTCACGGTCTGGGTCGGCATCCTGGAGATCTCCACCGGAAAGCTCACCGCGTCCAACGCGGGCCACGAATATCCCGCTCTGATGAAGCCGGGTAAAGGCTATGAGATCGTCAAGGATCCCCACGGCTTCGTCGTCGGAGGCTTTGAGGACGAGGTCTACGAGGACTACGAGCTGGTCCTTGAGCCGGGCTCGAGGCTCTTCCTTTATACCGACGGCCTTGCCGAGGCCAAGGGAAAAGGCGGCGCCGCAGACATGTTCGGCCTTGAGCGGATCACCTCCGCTCTCAACAGCGCCCCGGAGGCGGATGCGAAGCAGACCCTTGATAATATGGACCTGGCGGTCGCGGATTTCGTAAAGGACGCGGAGCAGTTCGACGATCTGACCATGCTGTGCCTTGAGTATAACGGGAGCGGCCATAGGGAAGATCCGATTTCGGTCAAATAACGTTTACTGAGTGATCAATATCTCTTTTTTCGTAGTATAATACATCGTTAAGCCTTCCCGGGTGTTCTATGTCCGGTGCAGGGCTTACATCATTCAAAAGGAGGATATTGTATGAGAAAAAGTATTATTTCAACAGTGCTGGCTCTCGCCCTCGTAATTGCGACGGCTGCGCCAGCGTTCGCACAGGGAGCCGACCGCTTTGACGACGTAGCAAGAGACGACTACTTCTTCGACGCGGTAGACTGGGCGCTGGAGAACGGCGTCACCGACGGAAGATCCGAGACCGTATTCGCTCCGGGCAGCACCTGCACCCGCGCAGAGGCGGTCACCTTCCTCTGGCGCTATGCCGGACAGCCTGCCGCGGATAAGGGCGGCTGCGGCTTTACCGACCTTGAGGCCGGAAGCTGGTACGAGGCTCCCGTATACTGGGCCTTCGCCAACAAGATCACCGACGGTATGAACGACGCCACCTTCGCTCCCAAGGGGACCACCACCCGCGCACAGGTCATCACCTTCCTGTACAGGACCGCGGGAGAGCCCGGGGTCAGCGGGACCTGCCCCTTCAAGGACGTTCCCGCGGGCAGCTGGTTCGAAAAGCCCGTGATCTGGGCATATGAGAACGGCATGTTCAGCGAAGACAACATCCCTTCAGCGGAGACCTTCGCTCCCAATGAGCCCTGCAGGCGCGCGGACATCGTGACCTTCATGTACCTCGCTTCCAAGTATCAGAAGGACGCGGAGGAAGAGAAGCAGGTCTACGCCAACCAGTTCGCAGGCCCCTGGATGGACTGCACCAGCGGCAGGGCCTCTATGACCATAGTTCCCAAGGTATACGGCGAATTCGCTGAACTTATCGTTAAGATCTCCTGGGGAAACAGCGCCTCGGAGACCGCCGAGTACACCATGAACGCCGGGTTCGATGAAAAGAGCGGCGAGATCGTCTATTCCGACGGCGCCCTCAGATCTGATACATACAGCGGGGAAGGCGAGCTGACCGGATCCGTCCTTCAGTACGAGGGAAGCAAGGGAACCTTCCGCTTTGACGGCGACGTCCTCAAGTGGACCGACGACCGTGAAGAGCGCAGCGCCGAGATGGTCTTCGAGCGTATGGAGCATCCCGCTCCCGAGGCGGAGCAGCTGGCAGGCGAATACTTCAAGCTCGTAGCCGGGATCATGCCCGGAAGCGCCGGCTCCTCCCTCAGAGAGGCCGAGGCCTTCTATAAGGCCGTGGACTTCGCCTGGAAGAACGATCTCTGGGGCTGCGAGAGCGGATCCCTCAGGGACAACATGCTCAAGGCCTACGAGTCCCTGACCGAGGACGAGAGGACCGCCTTCGACGAGGGCTTCATGGGCCTCCTCGGGCTCGACGCCGACGCATTCGGCGATTATGCCGCTGTCAAGGGATCCTTTGAGGACGCAGGCGTCTCCGATATGATGGAGAAGTATTCCGCCATGACTGAAGTCCGGATGTGCTGGGACAGGCTCAAGAGCTTCACCCTGACCCTCGGAAACAGCGAGATCTGATGATCCTGATCCGGGATGATGCGGCCCGTTTAAGACCGATTCCCGGCGCCCCCTCTTCGCGAAGACGTCTTTGCGGGAGGGGGCTTTTTTCGGTTTGATTCCTGCCGCCAAATGTGTATACTTGTCTATACAAGGCCTCTGAAGGGGCGCGGCGCCTCTTTCACGGCCGCAAAGATCCTTAAGATATTCTTAATGGGTCTGCATCTTTAATTTTAATGTCCTTCTGTGCGATAATATAGCCAGGGGGATACAGGGGAAATGGGGGAAAAAGAACTGAACAGGGAGAAGAAGATCGGTATAGCGGTGATCGCCCTCATGGTGGTGCTCGTCGCCGCCGCATGGATATATGTGGGCATACCAATGGTCAGACTCATCCGCCAGCCGGAGGTCTTCAGGGACTGGGTGGACAGCCACGGCGTCTTCGGAAGGATCGGTTTCGTGCTCATGGTGATCTTTCAGATCATCATAGCGGTGATCCCCGGGGAGCCCTTCGAGCTTGCGGCGGGATACGCCTTCGGAGCGGTGGAGGGTACTGTTTTGTGCATTCTGGCGTCCTTCCTGGGGAGCATGATCGTCTTCATGCTGGTGCGAAGGTACGGGATGAGGCTGGTCAGGCTCTTCTTCACCGAAGAAAAGATCGAATCCCTCAGGTTCCTCAAGACCAGCAGGAAGAGGGCCTTTCTCTTCTTCATCATATTCATGATCCCGGGCACTCCCAAGGATCTGCTGGGCTACTACGCCGGCCTTACCGACATGAGCATCGGGACCTGGGCCTTCATAAGCTTCTTCGGAAGGCTGCCGTCCCTTCTGACTTCCACCTTGGGCGGCGACGCCATGGGAGACAGCAGGTACGGCCTTGCCGCGGGGATACTCTGCGCGGCGGTCCTGCTCAGCGGGGCGGGCGCCCTGATCTACGGAAAGATAGGCCGGGACGAGAACCGGCAAGAGGATAAAAGAAATGGATGCGCCCAAAGGCGCTTTACGGAGGATAAAAAATGAGCGGCAGTACCGTCTGTCTTTTAAATGATTCGTTCCCGCCTCTTATAGACGGAGTATCCAATGCGGTCGTAAACTACGCCGCGGAGCTCAACCGCAGCGGCAAGGAGGCCTTCGTCGTTACCCCGGAGAATCCCGAAGCCGACGACAGCCGCTTCGATTACCAGGTCATAAGATATCCCGGCATCGATCTGAGAAAGAGCGTCGGGTATGTGGCGGGAAATCCCTTCAGTTCCGAGGTCCTGGGGACCCTCAAGGAAAAGAACATCGGCATTTTCCACTCCCACTGTCCCTTCGCCTCGACGGTGATGGCAAGGAGCCTCAGGGCAGTCATAGACGCCCCCCTGGTGATGACCTACCACACCAAGTTCGACATCGACATCAGCAGGGCTGTGGGGCTCAAGATGGTCCAGGACGGGGTCCTCAGCGCCCTGGTGGACAATATCAGCGCCTGCGACGAGATCTGGGCCGTCAGCGACGGAGCGGGAAAGAACCTGCGTTCCATCGGTTACAAGGGGGATTACATCGTCATGCCCAACGGTGTGGACGTGCCCAAGAGAAGGCTCTCTGAGGAAAGGACCCTTGAGCTAACCGCGGGATACGACATCCCCGAAGGGGTCCCGGTCTTCCTGTTCGTGGGAAGGCTCATGTGGTACAAGGGCCTTAAGATCATAATCGACGCCCTGGGCGCCCTCAGGTCCCAGGACATCGATTTCCGCATGATCTTCGGCGGCGGAGGCGGGGACAGCGACGAGGTCAAGAGCTACGTCCAGAGCAGGGGGCTCTCCGGAAGGATATTCTTCACAGGCCCCATCTACGACAGAGAGGAGCTCTGCGCCTGGTACTGCAGGGCCGATCTCTTCCTCTTCCCGTCCACCTTCGATACCAACGGTCTGGTGGTCAGGGAGGCCGCAGCCTGCTCCCTCGCTTCGGTGCTCATAAAGGGAAGCTGCGCCGCCGAGGGCGTGGAAAACAGAAGGAACGGTTTTCTCATCGAAGAGAGCTCGGCCAGCCTTGCCGTGCTCCTGGCCAGGATCTGCGACGACAAAAGCCTGATGCGCCGGGTGGGAAAGACCGCAGAGGACGAGCTCTACCTTTCATGGGAGGATTCGGTGGCGAGGGCGTCAAGGCGCTACGAGGTCGTCATGGAGAACTACGCCAGGGGGCTCTACGAAAGGCCCCTCCATGCCTCCGACGAGCTCTTCAGGCTGTCGGGAGACTTTCTGGATCTCCTCGCCGAATTCAGAAACATCAGAAGGAGCATGAAGAGCGCGGTGAACGCGGTGAACGAGAACATGGAAAGATATATGTAATGAAAGGAGCCCCGGCCGCATGACCGGGGCTTTGTCTTTTGAGATATGTCCGATGTTTGGATCTTACAGATCCGGGCCCGACGCCGCGGTGCGCAGGGCGTAGAGCCTGTTAAGGGCGTTCTCGGTCTGCATCCTGAGCTCCGCCAGCTCCCGCTGGGATTCCCCGATCTTCATCTGGACCAGCCCGTCCACCAGGATGCTGTCCAGGAACGCGTCTGCGATCTGCACTCCCGCCCCCATGGTTATCTTTGAGACGTCGTTGTAGATCCTGATGTCCGAGATCTCGCTGTTGAAGCGGTCGATGGTGCTGCTCAGGCGTATCATGGCGTTGTGGGCTTCCTCCAGCTTTCCGTGCTTGAACAGGGCGGAGATGAAGCCTCCCTTGGTCAGAATATCGAACCATCCCCAGTTCTTCGCGCTCCTCAGGCGGTCCTCCACCTCTCCTATCTGGTCAAGCACCTCATGGCCCCAGCCGATGGCCTCTTCTATCTCCTGCAGCTGGCTTCTCATGGCGGTCCTCCTTTCGTTTTTCTTTTATTATACCCCAGTCGGGCTGAGAATAAACCGCTGAATGAGCGCGATAGGCAGTCTATCCCGCTCTTTGCGCATCCGGCTTTGCGTTGTATGATCTTTTGTCTCAAATATTAGTAAAGCTCCGCCATTTTATGATAAAATAACATCAAATGATCATCCCGGCCCGGCCGGCGAAAGGAAGGATATCATCCTATGGAACACGTATATTTTACCGATGACAGAACGGCGCCCTACTGCGACATGGTGACCGAGGGAAGTCTCATGTTCCTCTCGGGCCTGGTCTCGGAGGATCTGACCACAAGGGAAGAGCTCTACGGCGACATCACCTTTGAGACCCGCAGGGTCATGGAGAATCTCAAGGTCCTGCTCGAGGCCCACGGTTCCGACATGGACCACGTCCTTCGCATCGACGTGCTGCTGAAGGATTTCTCCGATAAAGGCGCCATGAACGAGGAATATGTGAAGCATTTCGCTCCGGGAAAGCTCCCCGCGAGGCTCTGCTACGGCGGAGTGGATCTTTCCGGCGAGTGCAGGATCGAGATCGCGGTCATCGCTGCCAGGGCATAGCGGTCTGCTGAAGGTTTATGACAGAGACTGAAAAGAGCAGGGGGATAAAAAGACTGTCCGGAATGCAGCTGCTTGCGGCGGGCTTTCTCATAATGATACTGATCGGAACGGGGCTCCTCATGCTCCCGGTCTCTTCGGTCGAAAGGGAGTGGACCTCTTTTCACGAGGCCCTGTTCACCGCGACCTCCGCGGGCTGCGTCACCGGCCTCACCGTGGTCGACACCTACGGCCACTGGTCGGTGTTCGGCCAGCTGGTCCTGCTCCTTCTGATCCAGACCGGAGGCCTGGGCTTCGTCACCATTGGCACGGCAATACTCATGGTCCTGGGCGGAAAGCCCGGCTTTATCCAGAAGAGCTGGGTAAAGGAGAGCCTCAACGCGACCGACTACGGCGGGCTCATCCAGCTTCTCAAGCTGGTCCTGAAAGGGACCCTTTTGTTTGAGTCCTTGGGAGCGGTGATTCTCGCCGTCCGCTTTTATCCGGTCATGGGCCTTGCTGACGCGGTCTATTTCGGCGTCTTTCATTCCGTCTCGGCCTTCTGCAACGCCGGTTTCGACCTGATGGGAAAGTACGGGATGTCCTCGTTCACGTATTTCAGGGACGATTCGGTGGTCATGATAACGATCTGCGCCCTCATCCTCATCGGAGGCATCGGTTTCATCGCCTGGAAGGACATCAGGACCAAGGGGCTCCATTTCAAAAAATATTCCCTTCAGACGAAGATGGTGCTCTCGATGTCGGCGGTGCTGGTCGCCGGCGGGACGCTGTTCTTCTACTTCTCCGAAACGGCGGACTGTCTTTCCGGGGTCACAGGAGGAGAAAGGCTCCTCAGCGCCTTCTTCTGCGCAGTCACTCCCAGGACAGCGGGCTTCAACGTCATAGATTACGGAAGCATGAGCGAGGGAGGAAAGCTCGCCACCGTCCTTTTGATGTTCGTCGGGGGAGGCTCCGGTTCCACCGCCGGCGGCGTAAAGATGACCACGGTGTTCGCTCTGCTGCTCCACCTGAGGGCCACCCTGAACCGCTCCATC
>JAFRQL010000239.1 GCA_017428655.1 Bacillota bacterium
CTACCTCTTTCATTTCGTCCAGCTGGCGGACAAGAGGCAGAAGAGGCTTAAGAGCATCCACCATATGGAGCTGGACGAAGAGGGCAGGGTCAGGATCTGCCCGGTGTGCGAGTACGACATGCAGACGGAGAGCTGGAGGTTCTTCGATTCCATAGGGGAAGCTCAGGCGGTCTACGGTATGGAGAGCTCCGCCGAGGACTTTCGCGTCATGAAGAGCCAGCTGAAGGATCTGGCGGAAAGGTCCGCCCAAGGAGGAGTACGATGAATCCCTATGATATCGCGGCTTCAGCTGTCCCCCTGGCGCTTGGGCTCCTTTATCTGGCGGGGCTGTACGCGGTGTTCTCCGACTGCATCCCCTATGCCAGGGCAAGGCTCAGGCAGAGGAAGAGGCTCAAGGGACCGGCGGTAAGAAAGGAGACCCTGCCGTCCTGGGCTCAGGCTCCGGCGAGGCTGGCGTCCGCGTCTCTCGGAAGAGAGGTCAGCGCCAGGGCTGCCCTTGCGGTCCTCGCGTTCATGTTCCTTCTGGCTCTTGCGGTCAGTTCAAGGAGCTTTGAGTCCGCAGCGTCGGTGATCTATTCGGCCCTGTTCTGCGCTCTTCCCCTGGTGATACTCAGGCTCAGGCGTGAGGATATCCAGAGCAGGGGCAGCAGGGAGGGGATCGCCCTGGTCACCGAATTGAGCCGGCAGTACCGGATGCAGAACAGGAACATCTACAGGGCGCTGGAGAACGCGGTCTCCTCAGACGGGGAGTTTCCCCTGTGCAAAAGGCAGATATACATGCTCCTTTTAAGGCTTCGGGCGGCCTCAGGGAGCCGGGAGATCAGGCTCGCCTGCGAGGACTTTTCCTACGCTCTGGGGACGGTCTGGGGGAGCATGCTCTCCGCCTGCATCCGGATCTCCGCGGAGAAGGGCAGCGACGTCTCCATGGGCCTTTCGGACATCGCCGACCAGCTCAAGGCCGCCAACAAAAGAGCTGAGGAGAGAAAAAGGCTCAATTCCGAGGCGTCCCGCATGACCATGTTCCTGGTGCCAGTCCTCTATATCGGGACCATGGCCCTGGCCCGGGGATATCTGGGCATCAGCCCTGCGGAGCTTGCCCGCAATCAGTTCACCACGGCGGAAGGCCTGATGATGTTCCTCATAATAGTGATCCTGTTCATGTTCAACGGGACGCTGCAGAGGCTCATCAGCAGGACCAGGCTCGATCTTTAGGAGATGCTTATGGAGCACGTAATGACTATTCTGATGATCCTTTTCTGGACCGGGGCTCTGCTGGTCCTCGTAAAGGAAAAGCCGGATCTTAAGGCCAGGGCAGCCATGTTCATGGAAAGGTATGCCGTCAGCGCGAAAAGCAGCCTGATCCCGGGACCGGTGAAAAACTTCATAAGCGATCTTAAGCGGGAAAAGCTTGAGATGGAGCTTTCGGAGAGCCTCGCCTACGTCAAGAACCTGGTGATCCTCGGCAGGGGAAAGAGCATAAGCGCGGAGCTCCTGCTCACCGAGCTCTCCGACGTGACCAGGCTCCTCTCTCCGGTCTTTCTGGACATGGCCCACTGGCTCCATCTGAACGAGAAGGAGAAGGCCGCGGAGAGCCTCTCGTCCAGGTTCGGGACTGGATTTTCCAAGGAGATCGGCCATTTTCTCTCCGGCTGGGAGGATATCGATCCGTCGGAGCTGCTGTCCAGCGTTGAACTCTTTCAGAGTGCTCTTCGGGAGGAGCGGATGACCAGGCAGATGAGCAGGGACGAAGCGGTCAGCGACCTGGCGTATTTCCCGGTGGTCATCAACTGCATGGCGGTGCTGCTCAATTTCATCTACGTCGCCTATTTCATCGCCCAAAAAGACCAGCTGGGCATGCTGATGGGCTGACAAAAACGCATCTTAATAACACACATCACAAGGAGGAAAAGACATGAAACAACTTATCGTACTGATCTCAACGGTGATCCTGGGTATCGCCATCGCTGCCATGGTCCTGGGCTTTCGGACCGACGCCGGAAAGCTGGCTGGAACGGTATCCGGCCAGATCGACGGCCTGGTGACCGAGTTCTCCGCGGACCGTCCATGAAGCAGCTGATCATCATGACGGCCTCTGTGCTCCTTGGGATCTTCCTGTTCGGTCTCATCGCGGGCAGCGGGGATGACAGCGTCTACAGCAGCGTAAAGAGGCTATGGAACAGGGAGATCTCGGTCCACACCCTTCAGGACGGGAGGCCTTAGATGAAGCAGTTTCTGGTTCTCACGGCTATCCTTCCGCTGATGCTCGTATTCTTTCTTCAGTTCGCCATGGACCAGCAGAACAGCGCCAGAGTGCAGGCGGTAAGCGATCTGGTCTACGCGGCAAAGGAAGAGGCGAGGCAGGAGGGATGCTTTACCAAGGATATCAAGCAGAGGCTCGCTTCGTCCATCGCCGGCAGGCTGGAGATCTCCCCCTCGGAAGTCGTGATCGACGCGGACAGCAGCGTAAAGTACAGGCTCGAGGACGTCTCGGGGCTTACCGACGGCCAGTTGGAGAGGGGGATGATTCACTACAGGGTCACGGTCCCCGTCGGAAGGATGATGGCGGGAAGATCCCTCTTCGGACTTAAGGAGGAGGGGAACGTCTATCGATACACCATAGAAGGGAGGGCGGCCAGCGAAAGGCTGAGAAGATGAAGGTCTTTATAATGTTTCTGGCGCTCATGATCGTTTTTTCGGCCTCGCTGGTCTACAGGAACGACATGGAGCTCTACATGAGGATGCAGGATTCCCTCAAAAGGCTGGCGGAAGACTGCGCGGCCGGGGGCTCTCTTGCCACCGACAGGGATCTCTACGCGTCGGGAAGGCTCTGCATAGACAGGGAAGACGCCGAGAGGATAAGCTCCGTCCTGATCGAAAAGGCCATGGAAAAGACCATGTTCTCCCGGGGGACCATATCCCAGACGGTGAGGATCTTCGACGACGTCAAGGGGTACGACGGCATAGAAGGCTACGGCCTTTCCGCGGGAAGGCCTGCGGTGGCAGTGTCCCTGACTTATTCCGGTCCCGATATCTTCAGGCTCTCATTTCTAAATAAGCAGACCGTGACCAGGACAGCCGTCTATCAGTGGGAATACTGAGAAGAGCGTTCCCGGTCCCGCCTAAGTCTCAGAGGGCTCCGCACTATGGGCCCTAAGGCTCGCGGCGGCACGGTCTCAGCGAAGGCAGCCCTTCGGGGCTGCTTTTATGTATGAAATTTAGATTCAGTATGAAAAGCATATTGACTCTGTAATTTGAATAGTGTATATTACGCCCATACGATAGATCTCAAATATTATCAGAACGGAGGAAGGATCCATGGGGACCGATACGGAAGGCACTGCAGGCACTTGCACCGGGGCCTGCCCCTGCGACGAGGTCTGCCCGGTGGGGAAGGCTCTCGCTGTCGTCGGGGGAAAGTGGAAAATGAGGATCATCTGCTCCCTTTACCTGGACGGGACCATGCGCTACGTAGATCTGGTGAAAAAGACCAAAGGCATAACCAGCGCAATGCTGTCCTCATCCTTAAAGGATCTGGAGGCTGACGGCGTAATAATCAGAAAGCAATTTGAAGAGATCCCGCCCAGGGTGGAGTATTCCCTGACCGACAGGGGAAGGGAGCTTTGGCCCATCCTTCACAGGCTCATCCACTGGGCGAGGAACGAGGAGTTTGACGGCGACGGCGATATGATATACGGAAGAACAGGAATTTAAAATGGAAGAAAAGAAGGATCTTCAGGAATATCTTACCAAAGGAGTAGAGCAGATCGTAAAGGATGCCCTCAGGGCGACTCTGAAGGATCCCAGGGAGAGCAGGTTCATGGCTGGCTTTGCCGCTGCCAGCGCCAGGGCCTCCCTCATCAGAAAAAAGGAAGAAAAGGATGGGCTCCACGTGCCCTCATACCTCATAGCCAGCATCACCTCCAGGTGCAACCTCCACTGCGTGGGCCGCTATTCCAGGTCCAACAACGCCACCGTTGACTGCGAGCCCGTTGACCAGCTCTCCAGCGAGGACTGGCTCAGGATATTCCGCGAGGCGAGGGAGCTGGGCGTCAGCTTCATCCTCCTTGCCGGAGGCGAGCCCCTCTTAAGGCGCGACATCGTCGAGGCCGCAGGGGACATGCAGGAGATCCTATTCCCCATATTCACCAACGGCACCTTCATGGACGACAGGTATTTCGAGCTCTTCGACAGATGCCGCAACCTGGTGCCCGTCATGAGCCTTGAAGGCGGAAGGGAAGAG
>JAFRQL010000240.1 GCA_017428655.1 Bacillota bacterium
AGGTTGCCGTAGGCGTAGGAGCCCGCCCTCTTCTGGACCTCTCTTAAGGCGTCCATGGTGGGCGCGTCCATGATGCCGGTGCGCTCCACGTCGTAGCCCAGATAGTTGAGCCTCTGCTGAGCGGCAAGCACGTTGAGGCTCATGTCGCCCTCGTAGCAGCGCTCGTTCTCGTTGAGAGGGACCATGCTGTTGACGATCTTCGCGGCCTCTTCGGAGGTGTAGCCGCCGTAGGTGTAGACGAGGAAATCGGGCACGATGCCGACGCCGTTGATGGGCTTCTTGGTGGGACCGGTGAAGGTGATGAAGGTGATCTTGAAGGAATCGCCGTTCTTCACCGTGTACTGGATCTGGGCCTCGCCCTTGCCGTAGGTCACCTCGCCCACGACCACCGCTGCGCCGTTCTCCTTGAGGGCCGCGGTGAGAGCCTCAGATGCGGATGCGGTGAACTGGTTGACCAGGACCACGATGGGCACCTTCCTGATCTTGTTGTCGTAGGTCTTGATGGTCTCGTAGACCTCTCCCTGCTGGAAATAATAGCCCAGCACGCCCTTGCCGGTCAGCCTGTCTGCGATGTTCCAGGCCTCGCTGATGTAGCCTCCGCCGTTGCTCCTCAGGTCTATGATCATGCCGTTCATGCCCTGGTTGAGCAGGGCGAGCCTCGCTTCGGAAAACTCCTGGGAGGTCGTCTCGGAGAAGCTGTCGATGTTGATGTAACCGATGCCGTTGTCCAGCATCTTGTAGGTAAGGCTGGCGGTGGTGATCTTTCTTCTTTCCATGACGTATTCGGTGAGCTTTCCCGCGTAGGAGACGCCCAGGGTCACCTTCGTGCCCTCTTCGCCCCTGATCAGCAGGACCACCTGGGTCATGTCCAGGCCTTCGGTGCTCTTTCCGTCAACGCTCACGATGTAGCCGCCGTCGATGACTCCTGCCTCCTGGGCGGGGCTCCCCTCGGTAATCCCCTGGATGCGGAAGCCGTTCTCGTCCTGGGTGAAGCTGACGCCGACGCCGAAGAACTCGCTGTCCAGGGAAACGGAGATCTCATCGGCAGCGCTGTCGCCGGCAAAATAGTACTCGGTCCAGCGGTCGTCCAGGGACTCCATCAGCCCCTTGTACATGCCGCGGATCATGGTGTCGTATTCCACCTCGTCCCTGAAGTTCTTCTTGATGAAGGGCAGGAGCTCTTCGAGAAGCTCCATGCGGTACTGATCCTCTTCGCTCATCCTGAGGGGATCTTCTGCCGCCTCGTCGGCTCCGTAGACGAAGGGTCCGCCCTCAAAGGCGTACATGGGCCCCGCTATGGCCATTATCAGGTAAAAAGCGCTGGACGCGATGAGGGCAAAGGCCAGCACCAGGGCCAGCACTCTGGCGATCCTTCTCATCTGCGTCTGATTCCTATTCATGTTCGGTCTCCTCCAGATCTTTCAATATCTCGATGTCGAGCCTGTTGCGGGTCTCGGTCAGGCCCTTGAGGCTCATGCTGTAGTCGATGGAGAGGGTCTTCTTCTCGTCGGTGCTTTTGAAGGGGACGATGCTGTTGGTCAGCATCTCCATGTCCATGGGGCCGTAGGGGGTGATGTAATACCCGTTGTAGCGCCTTCCCTTCTCAAATTCCATGACCGTCTGCTGGTCCGTGCCTTCTGCTTCCCGGCGGATGCGGACCTTGTTGGGGCTCACGGTCACGTAGGTGGTGCATTCGCCCAGGCCGGTATCCTCCATCTCGGGATAAACGAGCATGGTGGTGCGGCCGCGGCTCTGCATCTTGCCCTCGGTGATGAATTCCATCACGTCTTCGGAGATCTCCCGGCCTTTATCGTAATTGACGATCTTGCCGGTGATCTTAAGCATCACGTCTTTCATGGCTTGCTCCTTTAATTCTGAGCCTTCTGCCAGATGGCCTCCAGCTCGTCCCTGTCAAAGCGGTAGCTTCTGCGGCAGAACTGGCAGGTGAGCTCGGCCTGTCCGTCCTCGTCGATGAGCTGGCGCAGGTCCTTTTTGCCCAGAGAGACGAGGGCCGCTTCCATCCTCTCTCTGCTGCAGTCGCAGTGCCACTTGATCTCTCTTTCGTCCAGGATGAGGGGCCTGAACTCTTCGGGAAGCTTTCCGAAGATCAGATCCATCAGGATCCTGGTCTTGTCTTCGCCCTCGGCCTCTTCCGCGTCCTTGATCAGAAGGGTCAGGGAATCCATGTAGAAGAGCATGTCCTCCAGGGCGGTCAGGCATTCGTCGCTGGCACCAGGCAGGACCTGGATGATCATGCCGCCGGCGTAGGCGGGCAGGCCTTCGAGATCCATGCGCACGCCCAGGGCGACGCTGGAGGGCTGCTGCTCGGATACGGTGAAGTACTGGGTCAGGTCCTCGGCGATCTCGCCGCTGACCAGGTCGATGCGTCCGACGTATGGCTCTTTCATGCCCATGTCCTTGATGACGGTCAGGGTGCCGTTCCCGATGGCGCCGCCGACGTCCAGCTTACCGCTGCTCTTGAGGGGCAGATCGACGGAGGGGTCGGCGATGTATGCCTTGACACTGCCGTCGGGATAGGCGGTGGCCAGGATCTCCTGAGCGGGGCCGTCGCCCTTGAACTGGATGGTCAGACGGTCGCTGTCGCCTTTGAGCATCAGGCCCATCATGCCGGCCGCGGTCAGGGTGCGGCCCAGGGCTGCGGACGCCAGGGGAGTGCAGCCGTGGATGCGGGAGGCCTCCTTTACGGCGTCGGTGGTTATGGTAAGATACAGCCTGTAGGAACCGGTCCCGTCGACTGCGATTATCGTGTTGTTCATCTATATCATCTCCTTCGAGGATGTTTTATTATCGGCGGTCTGCCGCGGGCCGCGTGGCTGCCGCTGCAGACTATTCATCATAGTATTCTAACACATAACTGGCTGTGGATAAATAAAGCTTTTGTGTTATTATTACTACGTACGTGTTACAAAGGCGGAAGGCCCTGGGGCTCAACGGATCAGGCCCGGGACGGGCCGCCGGCGATGGCGCCGGAAGAGCGGCGCCGAGGGGAAATTATAACTATATTGTCCGGATCGGGTTTTCTGCAGTAATGGATCTCTCATTTCCCCGGGACGCGCAAGGACTTGTTATGACTATTTCAGCAGGATCGCTGAAATTGCAGTAATAAAATGATCCTAAGCAAGGCCTGCTGCGGTCCAGACCGGGGTCCAGGCCCCCAAAAAGGGTCAGGAATTATATCTATTATCCCGATCCTTATGCGATAGTCATAATTTGACGGGTCCGATCGATCCGCGATCGGATATTATCAGGAGAACAGTATAACTGTTTGCTTATAAAAGCCCGGATAGTTATACTTTCAGCCGGATCCGCTCAATGCACACCGGCAAAGCTGCCGGAAATGACACAAGAGAGCGCGGCGCCGGGCGCATGTGACATTAGGATGCGGGCGCAAGGGCGCAACGGCGAAAGAAAGGACAGATCATGAAAGAAACGAAGGTAAAGGCCTTCGCCAAGATAAATCTGATACTGAACATGCTGGGCGAAATGCCCAACGGTTATCACCGGATCGAGAGCTTCATGCAGGCCATCGAGCTCCACGACGACGTGGCGGTGAGCTGGGAGGAGCGCGGAGCGGTAGATGGCGGCGGTCCTGCCGGATCCGCATCGGGACCGGACCGGAAGGCTCCAATGGACGGGGATCTGCCTGCAGGCCTGTCGATCCGGCTGGACCCGGGCCGGCCCGACCTGCCTTCGGACGAGGGCAATCTGGCATACAGGGCTGCGGCATTGATGCACGAGGCCTTTCACCCGGACGTATCGGAGATCATAGATATAAAGATCACCAAGAGGATACCGGTCGCGGCCGGCCTGGCCGGCGGCTCCGCCGACGGCGCCGCCGTCATCACCGCCCTCGCCCGCCTCTGGGATCTTGAAACCCCCGCATCCCGCGGCGGGGCGGGCTCGGGCGAAGCGCCCCTTCCCAGGGCCCTATATGACATCGCCTCAAAACTGGGAAGCGACGTCCCCTTCTGCCTGATGGCCCAGAACGGATCCCTCGCGGCCATCTCCCGGGGCACAGGCACGGAGCTCACACCGGCGGAGCCTGTCAGCGCGGCCATCCTGCTGCTGACCTCCCCCTTCGGCGTCTCAACTAAAGCGGTCTACCAGGAGCTGGGCGCCGAAGAACAGGGTCCCGAAGCGCCCCATTACGGGGATCTGAGCGCCTTTATGAGCGCAAATACCCTGGAAGAAAAGATCCTCCATTCCGCCAACCAGCTGACCGGCCCCGCCCTGCGCGTCTGCCCGAAGATCAGAGAAAGGCTGGCGCTCCTCGAAGATCCTGCCCTCTACGGAAAAGGACCGGCATCCCCCAAAGCACCGCTGGCGGTCCGCCTCTCCGGGAGCGGTCCCACCTGCTACGCCGTCCTTCCCGCCGGGACCTCCGAAGCCGACGTAAACACCGATCCGGATCCCGGCCTTCTCCTCACCCGCACCCTCGTATAACTCTGCCCCTGAACACAGGCGGGCCTCATGCCCGGAAAAGGACAAGCCATGAACAAAAGCCCCGAAAACACCAAGGCCGCAAAGACCTCCGGCAAAAGGAACGCCTTTCTTGCCATAGCCGCGGCCATCCTTGCCGTTTTCTTCTTCCTTCCCCCGTCAGAAGGCCTTTCCCACGAAGCCCTCTGCGCCATCGGCATCTTCTTCGCCTCTCTCACCATGTGGATCGGCGTATCCATCGACTGGCCCAGCCTAATAAGCCTTCTGCTCATCGGCCTTTTGCCCAGCTACGGTTTTTCCAAGATGCTCTCCGGCTCCTTCGGCAACTCGACGGTCGCCTTCCTCATGTTCACCTTCATGTTGGTCTATCCCCTGTCCCGGACCAATTTCGTCCGCAGGGTCACCGTCGCCTTCATCACCAACCCCATAGCGAGCCGCGGACCCTGGGCCTTCACCGCCTTTCTCTTCGCAGCGGTGACGGTTCTGGGACTCTTCATCTCCCCCTCGGTCCTCTTCGTCGCCTTCATGCCCTTCCTTGAGGACATCTGCGGCGTCCTGGGCATCGAAAAGGGCAGCAGGGCCGGCAACATGCTCATGCTGGGCACTGCCTTCTGCATCTCCCTCTCGTCGGGGATGACCCCCATCGGCCACGTCTGGCCCACCCTCGCCATGGGAGCCTACGCCTCGGCCTTCGGCAGCCAGATCGACCAGTTCCAGTACATGGCCTTCGGCATCCCCACCGGGATCGTCCTCGTCGCTGCCCTGATACTGGTCTTCCGCTTCCTGATGAAGCCCGAAGGGATGGACAGGATCGACCCCAGGAAGGCCTCCGCCCTGAAGGGGACCATCCCCCCCGCGGACAGCAGCGAAAAGATCATACTGGCGACCATGGCCCTGGTGGTCTTCCTCTGGATCGGGCCCACCTTGCTCAAGGGCGTCCTTCCCGGCTTCTATACAAAGGTGAACGGGCTGACCACGGCCTTCCCGCCCCTGCTGGGCTGCATCATCCTCTTCCTCGCCAGGCCCGCCGGCAGGCAGATCCTGGAGTTCAGAGAGGCCAGCACCAAGGGAGTCATGTGGGGAGCGGTGCTGATGACCGCGGCCGCGACCATCGTGGGAGCGACCCTGACCAACGCGGACCTGGGCATCTCAGCCTGGCTCTCGTCGGTGATGAGCCCCCTGGCAGGCCGCCTCACTCCCGGCCTTCTGGTCCTCTTCTTTGTCACCTGGGCCGTGGTCGAGACCAATTTCTCAAGCAATATCGTGACCACCACCGTGGTCTCGTCGGTGGTCATCGCCGTCCTCTCCGCCCTTCCCGCCGGGACCCTTTCCATCCCCGCAGCGGTGTGCATGGTCGGCTTTTCCGCGGGGATCTGCAACATGACCCCGGCTGGCCAGTCCACCATCAACACCGTCGCCATCGGCTCGGGCTGGACCGACGCCCGCTCCATGTTCGTCTGGGGAGCGGTCTTCTCGGTGCTGGCGGTCCTGGCCATCAGTTTCATCGGTTATCCTATCGCAGCAGCTGTTATGTAACAATAGAAACGGACCGGGGAGCTTTCCCCGGTCCGTTCCATGTGATTGAAAAACAATAATTGAGGTTATTGTCTTTTCGCTGTCAGCGCCGATCCGATGAAGGTCTCCACCAGAGGGGCGAAATCGTCCACAGCCTTGTCCACGTCGTCCTTCATGTCGTTCCACAGATACCTGAGGAAGAACCCGATGATGGTCCACCTGAATAGATCGGTGATGGCCTTGAGCTTGTCCGCGCTCACGTTCCTGCCGCCCGCGATCCCGGCGACGTACTTTTCGATGAGATCGTTGTTGGAGGTCAGGGCGTACCGCTCCATCCTGTCCCTGGAGATCGAGTTGAACACGTGGTAGACCTTGTTCTTGTTGGCTCTGCACTGAAAGAGGAGATGCTTCAGATTGTCCTTCCAGTCGCGGCAGGCGTCCACCCCGTCCCAGCCCAGGCACCTGGCGAGCCAGTCGTCCAGCAGGTCGTAGATGTCTTCGTAATGATAATAGAAGGTATTGCGTCCGATACCGCACTCTTTTATCAGGGCGGTCACTGTGATCTTTTCAAAGGGCATCCTGTCAAGCATCGCCCCGAAGGTCTCAAGTATCCGGTTCTTGGTATTGGTCGCCATGCTTCCTCCTTCTCTTATCAGATTCTCATACATAATAATTCTATCAGGCCGGTAAGCATAGGGCAACGGACAAGTCCGGCTATCTGCACAAGAATGCGCTTTTAAAACAAAACCGGCCCCGGCCACCGCGAGTGATGACCGAAGGCCGGATCGTCAGTTCCTGCCGCGGGATGAAGGCCTAAAGGGCCTGCATCCTCTCATTCAGGCGCTTCATGACCTCCTGGTATGCGTCCT
Source organism: Bacillota bacterium (assembly GCA_017428655.1). Classification (GTDB taxonomy): domain Bacteria; phylum Bacillota; class Clostridia; order Peptostreptococcales; family Anaerovoracaceae; genus RGIG2707. The sequence goes on from JAFRQL010000240.1 coordinate 6,846, forward strand.
CAACGCCGCCCAGATCCCTGCGGAAGCGGTCCTTGTCCAGCTTCATGCCGGTGGCGCTGTCCCAGAGCCTGCTGGTGTCGGGGCTGATCTCGTCGGCCAGGACGATGGTCCCGTCCTCGAGCCTTCCGAACTCCAGCTTGAAATCCACCAGGGTCACGCCGCAGGAGAGCCAGAAGGCTTTGAGCTCGTCGTTGATCCTGAAGGCGTACCTCTTGATGGTCTCGATCTCTTCGGCGGTTGCGAGCTTAAGAGCCCTGGCGTGGTACTCGTTGATCAGGGGATCGCCCAGGGCGTCGTTCTTGTAGGAGAATTCGATGGTCGGCTCGTCAAAGACTATGCCCTCCTCCACGCCGTAGTTCTTGGCGAAGGACCCGGCGGAGATGTTGCGGATTATGACCTCCAGGGGAACTATGGAGACCTTTTTGACCAGGGTCTCACGTTCGCTGAGCTCCCTGACGAAGTGGGTCGGGACGCCCTTCTTTTCGAGCATCTGCATCAGAGCGTTGCTCATCCGGTTGTTGATTACGCCCTTTCCTGCGATAGTCCCGCGCTTGACGCCGTTGAACGCGGTGGCGTCGTCCTTGTAGGATACGATGAGGAGCTGAGGATCCTCAGTGGCGTAAACCTTCTTTGCCTTGCCCTCGTAGAGCTGCTGTCCCTTTTCCATATTCCCTCCTTAGGTCCGGGCCCAAAGGCCCCGAAAAGCAGAAGCGCCCGGCGCCGCCGGGGCCCTGCCTGTGATCATATTTTGTACAGGAAAAATGATACACTTTAATGCTCTAATGTCAATAAAAGGAACAGAAAAACCGGGGCAGTAAAGCCTCGGTTTTTTCGATAAATACCATATCCCGGAGCGATAGCCCAGCCTAACCGCGCTTTGCCAGCCGGGGCTTCCAGTAGTCCTTCCCGAAGACCAGCCATTCGGCGAAGAGGCTGACGGGAAGGGCGGTGAGGACGTCCACGAAGGAGTGCTGCTTTACGAAGCAGACCGCAAGGCAGATCATCACGACGACGAAGACCAGCAAACATTTGGCCCATCGGGGCAGGGTCTCATCCTTGAGGCCCACCGACATGATGCCCATGGAATAGGCCACGTGGAGCGAGGGGCTGACCCCCGTCGGGGTGTCGAAAGCGTAAATGAAGGCCATGACCGAGGTCAGGAAGTTGTCCCTGGGGAAGACCTCGGGCCGCAGGTCCTGGCGGGTGGGCCAGACGATGTAGA
>JAFRQL010000017.1 GCA_017428655.1 Bacillota bacterium
CCTGGGGCAGGGATTCGCCGGTCAGGGCGGAGGTGTCCAGGCTGCAGGAGCCTTCGGTTATCACCGCGTCCACGGGGACCCTCTCGCCGGGCTTGATTACGATCAGCTGGCCGGGCTTGAGCTCTTCCGGGTCCAGCTTTACCAGCTGGCCGTCCCGCTCCACGTTGGCGAAGTCGGGGCGGATGTCCATGAGGTCTGAGATCGCCCTGCGGGACTTGTCCACCGCCCGGTCCTGAAGATATTCTCCCAGCCTGTAAAGGCCCAGGACCGCCAGACCTTCAACGTATTCTCCCAGGGCGATGGAACCCAGCGATGCGACGGACATGAGGAAGTTTTCATCGAAAACGTCGCCGCGCTTTATGTTCCTTGCCGCTTTAAGCAGAACGCGGCCACCTATCGCGATGTAGAGCGCGATAAAGACGACCGCGGTCAGTATGGTCTTTATATCAGGCATATCGCCTTATTATCTGACGACGACCCAGTCGGGCTCCATCTTGTGAGCCAGAGCGCAGACTTCCTCAAGAACTGCGTCGAACTTTTCGTCGGGAGCGATAAGAGTGAGCTTTGCGGTGGCGTAGCTTACGACAGCGTCTTCCACGCCGTCGACCTTCTGGATGGCTCTTTCAAGCTTGGCTGCGCAGTTGGGGCAGTCGATACCGTTGACTTTGAAGGACTTCTTCATGTTATCTTTTCTCCTTTCCTTCGTGCACGGCCCTGCGCTGCAGCCGGGTCAGCGGCCCGCGCCGGCGCCATGCGGTTAGAGGTCTTTAACTGCTTTCATGATAAACCAGTCGGCGGGCCCTGTCAATAGAGCGGAGAAAAAAGTTAAAGATATTTAACCGGGTAGGGCGTGGCTTGGGACCTGGGTCCTTTCCCGCAGCGAGGCCATCCGGATCTTATGGCGGGGCACGGGCGTAATAAAAGCGCCTCTCCTTCACCGGAGAAGCGCTTCGTTATCGCATATTTTGACATCAGGGGCGCGGAAAGCGTGCCTCCCTTCGCGGTCCCTACATCCTTCCTGAGGAGTTGAGGACGTTCCTGATCTTGTGGGCGACCATGCCCTTGATGGCCTCGCGGCCGACGCCCAGGTACTTTCTGGGGTCGAAGTCCTCGGGGTGCTCGACGATGTAGCGGCGGACCTCGGCGGTCATGGCGAGCCTCAGGTCGGTGTCGATGTTGACCTTGCAGACGCCGTGCTTGACGGCCTCAAGGATCATCTCTTCGGGGACGCCCTGGGCGCCGGGGATCTTGGCGCCGTACTGGTTGCAGCGGTCGACGAATTCCTTGAGGACGCTGGATGCTCCGTGAAGGACCAGCGGGGTCTCGGGGATCAGAGCGTGGATCTGCTTGAGCCTCTCGAAGTCAAGGTACGGGGTGCCCTTGAATTTGTAAGCGCCGTGGCTGGTGCCGATGGCGACGGCAAGGGAATCGACTCCGGTCCTGGCTACGAACTCGGCGGCCTCTTCGGGATCGGTGAAGGTGGCGTTCCTTGCCTCGACCTTTACCGCGTCCTCGACGCCGGCCAGCTTGCCCAGCTCGGCCTCTACGACCACGCCGTGGTCATGGGCGTACTCGACGACTTCCTTGGTGATCCTGATGTTCTCTTCGAAGGGATGCTTGGATCCGTCGATCATGACGGAGGTGAAGCCGTCGTCCACGCACTTCTTGCAGATGTCGAAGTCTTCGCCATGGTCCAGATGCAGGCAGATGTCGAGGCCGGTATCCTCGATGGCGGCCTCCACCAGCTTGAGCAGATAGACGGGCTTCGCGTACTTTCTCGCGCCTGCGGATACCTGCAGGATCAGGGGAGACTTCTCATCCTTGGCGGCGTCGACGATGCCCTGGATGATCTCCATGTTGTTGACGTTGAACGCGCCGATGGCATAATCGGAATCCAGCGCCTTTGCGAACATTTCTTTTGTAGTGACTAGTGCCATTTTTTCCTCCTGGGACGTATTTGATCGGGCATTGCGCCCACGTTCTGAACTATCTGGTTATGATCTTGATGATGGCGTTAAGGTCTGAGCCGGCTGGGATGGTGAAGGTGCCGGTCTGGAGCTTGGTGTCCGCCTTCTGGGCGATGACCTCCTTCACGAAGATCTCCTTGGATTCGACCAGGCCCTGCTGGAAGAGCAGGCTGCCGATCTTGTCGCAGGAGGATCCCGCTGGAATGGTGAATTTGACCTCAGCCTTGGTCACGAAGCCTTCGCCGGTCTGGGCAGGCTGCGCGGGCTGGGCAGGATCCTGGGTATTCCCGGTCTCGCCCTCCTTGGGAGGCTCCTGACTGGTCTCGCCGGGCTGGGCGGGATCGGTGCCGGTGACCTCTCCGGTGCTGGCGTCGAAGTGCTCGGGATCCTTGTTCAGGTTCTCGTCCACCGCGCCGGGAGTGAGGTCGATGTCGATAAAGTTGGGATCGGAGGTCTCCCTCTTCTCCTGCTGGGCCGCCGCGTAGGCGGGATAATCCATGATGGTCTCCACCCTCCAGTATATTATGGAGGCCGCGACCGCCAGGATCAGCATGGCGACGAGTATGTCGTTCATGTTGTAGATCAGGTCTTTGATCTTATTCATCTCTCCCCCTGTTTTTTCTGCTGCGGTCCATATCCCTGGCCGCATCCTTCTTCGCAAGATCCGCTCTCTTGTCGTAGAGCTTCTTTCCCCTTGCCACTGCCAGCTGCAGCTTTGCCCGTCCCCTGTTATTGAGGTAAAGCTTTACCGGCACCAGCGTGAGCCCCTTCTGGGTCACCGCCTGCTCCATGCGCCTGATCTCCTGCCTGTTGAGCAGCAGCTTCTTGGGCCTCATGGGATCGGGATTGTAGCGGTTGCCCTGTTCGTAGGGGCTTATATGCATATTATAGACCCAGATCTCTCCTTTTTCCACCTTGGCGAAGGAATCCCTGAGATTTACCCCCCCGGCACGGACCGATTTGATCTCGCAGCCGGTCAGGACGATCCCCGCTTCGTAGGTGTCCTCGAAAAAGTAGTCGTGATAGGCCTTTTTATTATTGGATATGAGCTTGCCTTCGGCCATCAGTAAAGACCTCCGATCCTGCTGAAGGGGAAGAGCCTGAACACGGCCTTGCCCGATATGCTGTCGATGTCCACCAGCCCCACGGACTTGGAGCGGCTGTCGGAACTGTTCTGCCTGTTGTCTCCCATGACGAAGATCTTGCCCGCGGGGATCTTCATCTCTTCCAGCTCGGTGTTGGTGTACCCGTCCTTGATGTAGTCCTCTTCCAGGACCTCGCCGTTGAGGATGACCTTCTGGTCGACGATGGCGATGGTGTCTCCGGGGATGGCGATGACTCTCTTGATGAGGGTCTTGGTCTTGCCCCCGCTGGTCTTGAGCTGGCTGGGGAAGATGATGATGTCTCCTCTCTCCACGTCGCCGAAAAGGGTGTAGGCCTGACGGCTGATGAAGAGATAGTCGTTCTCGTGGAGGGTGTTCTCCATGGAATGTTCTTTTACGATGGTCGGTTTTATGAAGGTGAGGATGACCGCCGCGCAGATGATGGAGATCGATATGTCCTTGAGCCACTCCTTGAGATCTTCCGATATATGCATAGTTTTCTCCTTTATGATGATGCGCCCGTTCTAAAGGGCGATGTACTTTCCGAATAATTCCCTCTCGACGGTCTGCCAGCCGGGGGGCAGGGGGCAGGTGACCGAGGTGCCGTTGAGGTAGTCCAGAGGCTCGGGAGCCCCGGTGAATTCGATCCTTGCCGCGTGGAGCAGCTGGGTCGTCACGCTCTGGGACGCCCCCGGGATCATGTAGGCCCTGCCGCCGTACTTGGTGTCTCCCAGCAGCGGGAAGCCTGCCCAGCTCATGTGGGCCCTTATCTGATGGCTCCTGCCGGTGACCAGTTCGATCTCGGCCAGGGTATAGCCCCCTCCGGTGTAGAGGGGCCTTGCAGCGGTCTCGATGTATTTGCCGCCGTCATAGGACAGGGGCTTCACGATGCCGCGGTTCTTCTTTTCGTCCTTGACCAGCCTGTTCTTCAGGGTCAGGCTGCGGTCCAGCTCTCCGCAGAGGACGGTGATGTAATACTTGCGAAGGCAGATGCTCTCCTTCACGTCCTTTTCGTCCGCGGGAGCCTCCCGCATCATGGCGGAAAGGACCCTGAGGGCCTGAGCGTTCTTTCCGAAGACCACCAGGCCGGTGGTGTTTCTGTCCAACCTGTGGACGGGGCTCGGGACGAAGGTCTTCTCCAGCCTTGGCACATAGGCGCCGGTCTCTATCAGATAGTCGGTCACCTGGTTGGCAAGGGTGTCCTTCTTTTCGGTCTTGTCCCCGTGGACCAGCAGGCCGAAGGGCTTTGATACTATTATGAGGTCGTCGTTCTCCAGCAGCACCTTGAACTGCCTCTTGGCGCTGCGGGGACGCTTCTTTTCGACGTAGCCTTCGATATCCTCATCGGGCATGTAAAGAGTGAGGACGTCGCCCTCGTTCAGGAAGGTGTCCTCCTTCGCCCTTTTGCCGTTGACCTTCACGTCCTTGCGCACCAGCTTGTACACCAGGGAAAGGGGAGCCTTGGGCAGATATTTTCTAAGGAAGCGGTCGAGCCTCTGTCCGCTGTCGTTGTGCTCGATGACGATCTCTCTCATAACCAATCAATATTATCACAAAATGCAGAGAAAATGTGAGATTTCAGCAATTGACATGAAAGCGTAAAGAAATCTGTATTTGTTGCCGCTCCACCAAATCGACACATTGAATTCATGAACAGAACATTGAAAATATCCGGACAAGGAATATAATACGACCAACCCAAACGAAAAGGAGACCCACGATGGAAAAACATTACCGCCACGAGTGGAAGCACGAGATCACATATATGGACATGCTCTGCATCCGCCAGAGGCTCAGGGCCGTCGCCAGGAGCGATCCCCACGCTGCGGACGGGAAATACCTGATCAGGAGCCTGTATTTTGACAACGCGAAGGACAAGGCTCTGCGAGAGAAGGTCGACGGGGTCAACATGAGGGAGAAGTTCCGCATACGCTACTACAACGGCGACACCTCCCTGATCCATCTGGAAAAGAAGAGCAAGGTCAACGGCCTGGGGACCAAGTACAGCGCCGATCTGACAAAGGAAGAGGCTCAGGCCATAGTGGACGGCGACATAGACTGGATGCTGGGCTGCGGAAGGCCTCTGGTCGAGGAGCTCTACTGCAAGATGCGGTATCAGGGCCTGAGACCTAAGACCATCGTGGATTATACCAGAGAGCCCTTCATCTACGGTCCCGGGAACGTCAGGGTCACCTTCGACTACGACATCAGGACCGGGCTCGGGTGCACCGATTTTCTCGATCCCGACTGCGTGACCGTCCCCGCTGGTGACGCCCCCATCATCCTGGAGGTCAAGTGGGACGCCTATCTTCCTACGGTCATCAAGGACTGCGTCCAGACGCCGGGCAGAAGGGCGGCGGCATTCTCAAAATACGCTCAGTGCAGAGTCTACGACTACTGATAAAGAATAAAGCAAAGAAAGGCAAGCAAAATGACATTCAGCGACATCTTCAAATCGAGCTTTCTTGAGAACATCTCCGCGGTGAGCGTTCTCGACATGGTCCTGGCTCTTCTTCTGAGCTTCGGCATCGGACTATTCATCTTCCTCATATACAAGAAGACCTACTCGGGAGTCATGTACTCCTCCAGCTTTGGAGTCACCCTGGTGGCTCTCACCATGATAACCACCGAAGTCATCCTGGCGGTCACCTCCAACGTGGTCCTGTCCCTCGGTATGGTCGGTGCTCTGTCCATCGTCCGTTTCAGGACCGCGATCAAGGAGCCCCTTGACATCGCCTTCCTCTTCTGGTCCATCGTCGCGGGCATCGTCCTCGCGGCGGGAATGATCCCTCTCGCGGTGTTCGGCAGCGTATTCATCGGCCTCATCATCCTGATCTTCGCCAACCGCAAGGACATGACCAATCCGTACATAGTGGTCCTGACTTGCGCGGACCACGCCTCGGAAGAGGCTGCGGCAGCCTTCCTCAAGGAGCATACCAAGCGCTGCGTCGTCAAGAGCAAGACCGCGCGCAAGGGCATGGTGGAACTCAACCTCGAGGTAAGGCTCGAGAGCGGCGACACCGATTTCATCAACAAGCTCTCCGATATGGAGGGCGTAGAGAGCGCCGTTCTCGTCAGCTACAACGGAGATTACATGGGTTAGGAGGCTTCGGATGTCAACGCACAAATATTTTGACAGAATATGCGTTGCCGTACTGATCGTCACTCTTCTGATCACCGTCCTGTTCATGAACGGGGAAAGGCTGGGCATACAGGTCATCGTCGACGCCGACTCGGAGGCCCACTCCGACGACAGCCTGTTCACCGAAAACGACCTTGACGGGGCCTGGGACACCTCGGGGGCTTCGGTCATAACGCTGAACGGCGCCTCCGCCAGCATTTCCGGCAGCGGGGCCTATGTGAACGGGAGCGACGTGGTCATAGCCTCCCCCGGAAAGTACGTCATCTCCGGAAGCCTCGAAGAAGGGAGCGTCATCGTCGACGCCTACGACAGCTCCAAGGTCTGGATCATGCTGGACGGGGTGGACATAACCTGCTCCGACGACGCCTGCTTTCAGATCGATCAGGCGGACAAGGTCTTCCTTACCCTCGCGGAGGGGTCGGTCAATACCATGACCAGCGGATCGGAGTATTCGGCTAAGGCCCTTGCCGACGGTACCGGCGGGGTGATCTTCGCCCACGACGACCTGACCATCAACGGCAGCGGCAGCCTTGTCCTCACCGGAGGATACAAGCACGGGATAGACGCCAACGACGATCTGGTCATCACCGGAGGGGAGATCTCCGTGACCGTGCCTTCCGACGGCTTTCACGTCAACGACAGCTTCCGCCTGACCGGGGCTTCGGTGGCCATCTCCGCGGGAGACGACGGCATCCATTCCGATACCTCCATCGCGGTGGCGGGCGGCAGCCTTCTGATCTCGGAATGCTACGAGGGGCTCGAGGCCCTGACCGTAGACATCTCCGGAGGAGAGATCGTGATATACCCGTCGGACGATGGGATCAACGCCAACGGCGGCTCGGCCATGGGGATGATGGGCTTCGGCGGCATGCACGGTGCCTCCCAGCAGGTGGATCAGACCAAGGCCGCGGGATCTTCCGGGACCGATCAGACTGAGACCCGGCTCCACATCAGCGGGGGAGATCTCACCATCATCAACGAGTCCGGAAGAGATGCGGACGGCCTGGATTCCAACGGCGACATACTGATCACCGGCGGGAATATAAGGGTCAGCATGGTCAACAGCGGCTCCAACTGCGCCATCGACTACGCCAGCGAGAACGGCGGCGTCTGCGAGATCACCGGAGGAACGGTCATCGCCTGCGGCAGCTATTCCATGGCGGAGGGCTTCAGCGGGACCTCTTCCCAGTGCTCCGTTCTGTATATCATCAGCGAAGGTGAGGATGCCGGCGAGACCGTCGGCATCAAGGACAGTGACGGCAGTATGCTCATCAGCTGGGAGGTCCCCTGCAGCTTCTCCGCTGTGACCATAAGCTGCCCGGAGATGGAGCAGGGCGGGACCTATAAAATGGTCATCGGAGACCGGGAGGAAGAGATCACCATCGAAGAGACCTCCGCCTCCTACGGCAATGCCCAGAGCTCCATGTTCGGCGGAAAGATGAACTGGGGCGGCATGATCCAAAGGCCCCAGGACAGTCAGGACGGCCAGACCTCCGATCAGTCTTCCGGCTGGATCAACGGACACGGCGGCATGGGCGGAAAGCACGGCCAGAGGCCGGGATCGTCCGCTCAGAGCGGCACTGACAGTTCTGCGGACAGCGCTCAGCAGACGGAGGGGCAGACATCCGAGGGGACCGGCTCTAATGAACAGCCTCCTGGACCTCCCGAAGGGATGGAGATGCCTGCCGACGGCGAAGCTCCCGAGCCTCCCGCCGACGGCGAAGCTCCAGAGCCTCCAGCGGATGGGGAAATGCTTGAGTCCTCCGAAGACGGCAGCCGTCCCCGGGGCGGCCAAATGCCTTTCGCAGACCGGTCCGAGGCCTCCGAAGACAGCGATGCTGCCGTTGACACCAGGACTGTCCTGGACGGCCAGAGCTGGATATATATCGCTGCGTCCGCCGCATCCCTCGCGGCAGCCATCTTCATTGCCGCGGTATTCAAAAAATACTGATACGACACCATGACAAATACCGAAGCCCCGGCCCGGACCGGCGCTTCGGTATTTTTATATCCAAAGGCCGGACGCCGCCCATTTCCCCCGAGCTCTTGACAAAATCATACTGTTCAGATATCATGATTTCTAATTGTGAGAATTCCTTAAGGAGGTGAACTGTCCTGATGGACGATGGTGGATTATCCGTTGTTCCCCGATACTGTTTTCTGATATTGCTGCTGCTCATCGGAGGCGCATATTTTGCCGCCGCTGAGACCGCATTTGCATCGGTAAACCGAATACGCATGATATCTGACGCCGATGACGGCGACAGAAGGGCGAAGAAGGTCCTTTATATACTGGACCATTTTGACAAGGCCCTTACGACCCTGCTTGTGGGCAACAACATCATGCATATCTCATGTTCATCCGCAGCGACCCTGCTGGCTTCCAAGCTTTGGGGGAATTCCGCAGTCACGCTGACGACCTTCGTGACGGCTTTTGTGGTGTTCATAGCTGCCGAGATGATACCCAAATCCTACGCAAAATCCTGCAACGAACAGCTTGCCCCGAGGCTCGCCGGCTCGCTGGTCTTTTTCATGAAGCTGCTGACTCCAGTAACTGTCCTTTTCTCCGGTATAAGCAGCCTTGTCACGGCCCTGGTCGGCAAGGGCAGGGAGGAGGAGCCCACGGTGACCGAAGAGGAGCTCTTCGACGTCATCGAGAATATCGACGAGGAGGACCCCATCGATGAGGACACCACCGAGCTGGTCCAGTCCGCTCTCGAGCTGACCGTGACCACCGCCGCGGACATCATGGTGCCCTGGGATCAGGTCGAGGTCCTGCGCGAGGGCATGAGCGAGGCTCAGATCCTCGAGATCTTAAGGCACAGCCAGTACGCGAGGCTTCCCTTCATCGGACGCGACGGCTCCATCAGGGGCATAATCCAGGTGAAGAACGCCCTGAGGGAAAAGCTGGGCGGAAAGCAGATCAGGCTGTCCAGGAACCTTCTGAACAGGGTCTCCTTCGTGCGGCCCTCCATGCCCGCGGACGAGCTGCTGGATTACATGAGCGGCCGCCGCTGCCACATGGCCTTCGTCAGGGACGATGAAGGAAAGATCCTGGGCCTGGTCACCGTCGAGGACATCCTGGAGGAGCTGGTCGGCGAGATCTACGACGAGGAAGAGACAGGAGGCGACGCATGATGCAGTACATCGGTATCGTAATCCTCATCCTTCTCTCAGCCTTCTTCTCCGGCTCCGAGATCGCCTTTGCGTCATCCAGCGAGATGAAGCTCCGCAAGGACGCCGAAGAAAGGCCCAGTCCCGTGAGCCGGGCGGCGTATGATATATTCAGGCGCTACGACGACGCCCTGATCTCCATACTCATCGGAAACAACCTGGTAAACATCGGATCTTCCGCCGTTGCCACCGTCATCGCCATCTCCCTCATGGGGGACAGCGGAGCTCCCGTGGCGACGGCCATAATGACCGTGATCATAGTGATCTTCGGCGAGATCACCCCGAAGATCCTGGCTTCAAGAGCTCCCGAGAAGTTCTCCGCGTGGGTCGCCATCCCCCTGCGCTTCATTATGATCGTGACCTTCCCCGTGGCCTGGATCGTAAAGAAGATGCTGGCCCTTCTGTCAGGCCTTTGGAAGGGCAGCGCCACCGACGACGCGGTCACCGAGGACGACCTTGAGACCATGCTGGACACCGCCGAAGACGAGGGGATCGTGGACGAAGACACCCACGACCTGCTCCAGAGCGCCCTGGATTTCGACGACTGCCTGGCCTACGAGATCATAACCCCGAGGGTCGACATGACGGCCATCGATATCGACGATGATGACGAGACCATCAAGAAGGTGCTTCTCTCCTGCCCGTTCTCCAGGGTCCCCGTCTACCGTGACACCCCGGACCACATGCTGGGCTTCGTCCTGACCACCCAGTGCTACAAGAAGATGCTGGACGGCGACAGACTGGACCTGAACGAGCTGATGATGGAGCCGCGGTTCGTCCACAAGACCATGCCCATCCCCGACGTGCTCGAGCTCATGAAAAAGACCAAGTGCCACCTGGTATTCGTCACCGACGAGTACGGAGGCATCATGGGGATGCTCACCATGGAGGACGTGATGGAGCAGCTGGTGGGCGAGATCTGGGATGAGAAGGACGTCATCGACGAGGAGTTCGTCGAGCTCTCTGACGACGAGTTCGAGGTCGACGGCGACATGAGGATCTACGATTTCTTCATGGAGATGGACATGGACGACCGGGATTTCGAGGACGACAACGCCACCCTGGGCGGCTGGGCCATCGAGATGCTGGGCGGCTATCCCAAGGTGGGTGACAGCTTCGACTACAAGAATCTTACCCTGACCGTAAAAGAGGTGGAGGGCCTGAGGGTCACCAGCCTGCTGGTCAAGGAGCATCCGCTTCCCGAAGAGGAAGAGGAGTGATCCAGGGAAGATCCTAGAACAGTGCATTGGCACAAAGGAGGAGAAAATGAACGATATTCTTTTCTTGTACGGTCATGATCGATGCTCCTTTCCTGATGTTGATATTATTATGAAAATGCATTGTCTATGCACTGAGTACTGAAAGCGCGGGCAGTTATCCTGCCCTCAAATATCGCGGAGATCGCGGGAAAGTGAAAAATTGTGATAAATAGTCTGTAAGAAAACGATATGTCAGCTGCTTAAGATCATTCTTTACAAGTATAATATATGCTTTTGTTGACGGCTTGTAAACCGGCATCCGGTCTTTTCGGGCCGGGCGCAGCAGAGAAGCGGCATTCAGGCACTGCCGCCTTATATTCGTCCCTTTCCCTCAACATGTGCCCGCGTTATAAAAAATCGTCTGCGATCACTTGACAGGGCAACAAAACTGTGGCATATTAGACCGCAGTTGAATAAAAAAGCTGTGACGAAGACGGCAGGAGCAGGAAAGCCCACAGAGAGCCGGGGATGCTGAGATCCCGGCAGCGGACCGCTTCAGTGCCCATCACTTCCGAGCTGAAGGTCCGATGGCAGGTCCGGCATGAGCCGGTCAGGCAGTAGGCGCCTTCCGTGACTGCCGCGTTAGGGCATAAGGCTTGTTGGAGCCTGAGTGGCGCGATATGCGCAAATTGAGTGGTACCGCGGGTACGTATATTACGGCTCGTCTCAAGATCTTTGCTTGAGACGGGCCTTTTGTTTTACCAACATAAGACAAAGGTCAAAAACAACGAAAACGGAGAAAAGCAATGACCACGCAGAATTCACAGAGCCAGCTGATGGAGATCGCAGGCCGCATCAGGGAGCTGAGAGAGATCTTCGGATATTCCTACCAGGACATGGCGGGAAAGACCGAGATCAGCGAAGAGGATTACAGACAGTACGAGAGCGGCGCGGTGGATTTCCCCTTCACCTTCACCTACAAGTGCGCCCAGATCTTCGGCGTCCAGATGACCGAGCTCCTGGAGGGCCACAGCGCCAAGCTCAGGTCCTACACGGTCACCCGGAAGGGCCAGGGACAGGACACCGCCAAGGAGCCCGGCATCAAGATCATCAACCTGGCTCCCAATCTCGCCGACAAGCTGGGCGAGCCCTATTACGTCAAGTACGATTATTCCTCCAAGCAGCAGAACATGCCCATCCACACCACCACCCACGGCGGTCAGGAGTTCGACTATATCGTCAGCGGATCCCTGATGGTCCAGGTCGGCGACAACAGAGAGATCCTCAAGGAGGGGGACAGCATCCTCTACAACAGCTCAACCCCCCACGGCATGATAGCGGTGGACGGAAAGGACTGCGAATTCATCGCGATCATCTTCCCCGGCGAAGAGACCCCCGAGCAGGAGATCCTGGAGACCGTGATCTCCGCCCGTTCCAACACCAGGCTCATCGCAGAGGATTTCGTGAAGACCGAAGAGGACAGGAACGGAGCCCTGAAGAACATCAGATTCGAGAACACGGACCGGTTCAATTTCGGATTCGATATCGTCGACGCCATCGCGGACCGCTATCCCGATAAGCTGGCCATGATCCACCTGGACAAGTACAAGCAGGAGAGGCGGTTCACCTTCAAAGACATGATGGAGGAGTCCAACAGGACCGCCAACTACTTCAGGTCCTTGGGGATCGAAAAGGGCGACCGGGTCATGCTGGTCCTCAAGCGCCACTATCAGTTCTGGTTCTCCATGCTGGCCCTTGAAAAGATCGGCGCGGTGGCCATCCCCGCGACCTATCTTCTCAAAGAGCACGATTTTGAATACCGGTTCAACGCGGCTTCGGTGAAGGCCATCGTCTGCACCGCTGACGGGGACACCGCCGATATGGTCGACGCGGTCGCCGGCCGCTGCCCCAGCCTTACCACCAAGGTGATGGTCGGGGGACGGGCTCCCGGCTGGCACGATTTCGACGGAGAATACCAGATGTTCAGAAAGACCTTCAGAAGGCCGGATGACTGCTCTCAGGGAAGCGACGACGCCGTCATGTTCTTTTCCAGCGGCACCACCGGCGATCCTAAGATGGTCAGGCATTCCCACACCTATTCCCTTGGCCACTTCGTGACCGCTCGCTACTGGCACTGCTGCGAGCGGGACGGCCTGCACTTAACCATCTCCGACACCGGATGGGGCAAGTCCCTCTGGGGCAAGTTCTACGGACAGTGGCTCTGCGAAGGCGCGGTCTTCGTCTACGACTTCGAC
>JAFRQL010000018.1 GCA_017428655.1 Bacillota bacterium
CTCCGTCGTCCCCTGCGGCTACATCCCCTGCGGCAGCACCAACGATTTCGCGGCGACCCTGGGGATCTCCTCGGAGCCCGCGGAAGCGGCCAGGGCGATCATAAGATCCCAGGGGATGCCCATCGACGTAGGATTCTTTGGCGGCAAAAGATATTTTTCATATATCGCATCCTTCGGAGCCTTCACCCAGGCGTCCTACTCCGCCCCCCAGGACCTTAAGAACGTGGTCGGCCACTTCGCCTACATCGTCGAGGGCCTTAAGGACGTGCAGAATCTCAAGCCCTATCGGGCCAAGGTCTGGGCCGACGGGTTCAGCTGCACCGGAGACTACATCTTCGGCTGCGTGAGCAACACCCGCTCCATCGGGGGAATCGTCAAGCTCAAGGAGGACGAAGTGGGTCTGGACGACGGTCTGTTCGAGCTAATACTGATCAAGAACCCCATGACCACCTCCGATCTTTCGAATATAATATCCGGCCTCTTCAGCTCGGACTTCTCGTCAGACGTCTTCGAATACGTGAAGACTACCAGGGTCAGGATAGAGTTCGAGGCGCCGATCTACTGGTCCCTGGACGGGGAAAAGGTCGAAGGAGACCGGATCCTGGACATCCAGGACCTCCACCGGGCATTGACCCTGATGAGATGATCTGAAATATCATAAAAGACCTTCGGGAACGCTGCCCGAAGGTCTTTTTGCATGCTCATATGAGATGGAGCCCGGTCACCCCCGCCTGACGCCCTGACTACAAAGTGAAAGCTGATGAACGTTGAAATTCCTATATTATATAGTTCTAGTGAGGGGAATGATATGGGCGAAAGAAGAAATCTAAAATTGATAGATTTCTGGAAAAGCTATCCAAGGATCAACTTATGTCCTTAAAGAGATCTTTCCAGAACCGTCCTCTATAAGGGAGATTTCAAGAGGATGGGCCTGTCGCTTTAGATGATTAAATCATCTAAAGCGACAGCCCCCCTTTTTGATGCACAAGACCGGCAAGCGAATGGATGCTTGCATACAGATTCATTTGCCGGTCGTAAGGACATGGAGCAAGAAGTGCCCAATGTCTGTGTGTATAATCGAGTAGGAGTCAGCCTACTCGATTTAATTCATATAATCATTAACATTAAAGGTCTCGCCTGTCTTCTGCTCCTCGTCGATGATGCCGGGGACAAGCTCTGTGACGTAGGTTTCACCTGTTGCGGGATCAACATAATAGAAGTTGAAGGCACCGGTGTAAGATTTGTGGATCACCTTGATCTCGCCATTGTCGCCGGTTACAACTTCCCAGTACTCACCGTGCTCTGAGTCGATCTCATAATCCGGGAAGTCAGCCTTGAAGTAATTTAAGACTGCATCCATGGCCTGATCCTGAGTGATGGCTCCGGATGCCTCTGTTACTGTGTTTTCGCTATTCTCTGCAGGTGCAGCTGCCTCAGCTTCGGTTGTGATTGCGGTCTCTTCAGCTGCATGAGCTTCAGTAGGAGTTTCAGCTGCAGAAGCTTCTGTTGCAGCGACGGTCTCAATGGGCTCTTTCTCAACGGAGCTTTCAGCGGGTGTCTGGCCACTGCATGCTGTCATAAGCATGGCTGTGCATAATACAACAGGTAACAATAGATTATTCTTTTTCATAATTCGCTCCTCAAAAAATCTTTCTTATAATACACCTTAATTAAATATGATGCAAACGCCATTTAGAGCCTTAACAGTTCCTACAAGAAACTGAATCGTCAAAGAAGTGTATTCCCCAATTCTACAGCACTGCTTAAATCCTTGTATCTGTCGACGATGCAAATCCTGAAAAAATGGACACAGCCAATTCACGGCTGGGGTTCTGTCTACGGAGAATTCTGCATCATGTATAAGGGGCGACTGGGAATCTGATTCCTTTAAAAGATATCCGGCCAGCGCCTTCAGGGCTGGCCGGTATTGACATGTTTTAGGCAATATTTTATATTGTGATTACGAAGTTCCAAGGTTGAATACGCCTGTAATTTCAGGGCTTCGAATAGAATCGCTACCATACGAGGCTATTTACAGAAAAGTTTTCACACTCTCGATTTACATATGTTTGTTTATAGGGGCGGGGTATTTGCTGACCTTGCCTTTTCAATCCGATCAATGCTTATATACCTGTATAAGCATTAGTTCCTTTACATATTTATCCCAACAAACTGGAATTGATATGATCAGTTTTGGGGGTAATGCTTCACGAAAAGAATGTCTTCCCTATCTCATACGCTTTTTGAAGATTCATTCTCCAATTTTTATCACGAAGTTCATTTTCTCTGGATGTATTGTCAAAAACGATGAATTCTGTCTCTCGTACGCGTCCAAAAAGCCGGTCACCCAACATCACTTTTTTCATACTATCCAGAAGGCCGAATTGTCGGAGTCGTTCAATTGGGTTGCCAGCTGAACAAAGAATGACTGCTTTGTCAAGTAATTTCATTGTTTTTTCTCCATATGCAAACCCAAAAGACCATACTCTGTCAAACCAACCTACCAGTTTTGCCGGTGCCTCTGTCCAGAACACCGGATAAATAAAGGCTATTGCGTCAGATGAATTTATTTTTTTCTGCTCTGCAAGCACATCTTCAGACACATCCGGCGTCGTTCTGTAGTATGCGTCCCGAAATACTCCTGTTCTGTCATCGTCGGATCAAAATCCATCTTATACAGATCCGACAGGATATATTCATTTCCGGAATCAGTAATGCCTTTTATGAAGGCATCACACATATGTTTCGTGAAAGAGTCAGCCGACGGATGACAATATACAACAAAAACCTTCATAATCTTTTTCACCACACTCCATGGTTAAAATAATTGAAAGATAGAAGTCGATCACTTCTTTTTTTTTGGTTCCGGAAACTCGTCATACATGGATGTTAGCAGTTCCGTCAGGAATCCCCGGTTGTCCACATTATCTACAAGCAGCATTTCTCTTGCTCCTTCATAGGGAATCTCCCGGTCTGCATCCGGCATCCTCTCCAAAGCAGACTTTGTGGGCTTGACCAGAAAACGGTCATCATATATGCCACCAACAATCTTTCCGCGATAATAGAGGATGAATTCACCCATCATAGCCCTATACGAGATTCTTTCCAGGCCGGAAAGCTGCTCCAGAATAAAATCCAGATACTCTCTGTTCGATGCCATATCGCGGTATTCCTCCCTTGCCTGTAAAACTCAAAGTTAATTTGCTTCGACAAATCCCGCTTTATCTACATCCCAACGAACTGGGATTCAGCGTTCTGTCCTATGGCTGCTGATAAGCAACAAAACAAGCATAACGCACCATTTTACCCAATCGTAATACGCGGAATTATGATTCCAGTACATATATATCACCGCAGATCATCATGCCCTGATCTTCCTAATCCTGTCGAGGGTCCGATATCGCGGCCCCGAAAGATCGATGATTTCAAGACCTTCGGGAACGCTGCCCGAAGGTCTTTAAGCGTGCTCATATGATACTGGGAAGGGTCATCCCTGAGCGCCAGTCAGGCTCTATTTCTTTTCAGCCCTGTTCATGGCGGCGGTCATCTCCGCCCACTCCTTCTGCATCCGGCGGCCGGTCTTTGTGATGGAAAGTCCCCCGTCGAAGCCGCAGCGCATGCACACGGGAAGCTGGTCCTGGATGTTCCTGAAGGCCACGATCACCTCATCCATGGGGATCACGCTCTCTACTCCCGCAAGGCCCAGCTCAGCCCCCATAATGGCCAGGGCTGCTCCCATGGCGTTCCTCTTGATGCAGGGGACCTCAACGGGGCTTGCCGCGGGATCGCAGGTCAGGCCGAAACTGTTTTTGAGAGCGATGGCGGCGGCGCTGACGATCTGGCGGGGAGTTCCCCCTGCGAGGTAGCAGGCTCCCGCGGCGGCCATGGAAGCCGCGCAGCCGATCTCGCCCATGCATCCTCCGCCGGAGCCGGTGAACATGCACTCCTTGCTCATGAGGCAGCCGACGAGAGCGGATACTATGTAGCTCTCGGCCTGCTCTTCACGGGTGGATCCGAATCTTTCCGCGGCGGCGAACAGGGTCCCCGGAAGGGTCCCGGCGGAGCCCGAGGTGGGGCTCGCGACGATCCTGCCTGCGGAAGCGCTGATCTCAGCCATCGCGACTGACTTCGCCATGGCGCTGTTGAACACCGGACCGCAGATGGACCTGCCGGAGGCTCCCAGATCCGCGATCTTCTTCGCGTCGCTGCCGTCCGCAAAGCCCGCTATCAGGTCGTTGCCGCCCTGAAGGCCTCTTGCTGTCGAGATCTCTTCGACCTCCAGCTCCTTGAGAGCCTCCTCCATGATCCTTTCGGGGGACGCTCCGCTGAGAGAATGCTCGTATTTGAAAGCCGCCTTAAGGATGCCTATCTCATCCGCGTCATTAAGCATCTCTTCGAAGGAATCGTAGCAGGCGGCCGCTCCGGGCATGGTGGCGATGCTCCTGATTGGAGGAACGGTCCGCTTGATCCCGCAGCCTTTGGGGCAGACCGCCCTTTCAAAGGCTTCGAGGGTCTTTTCGTCCAAAGCCTTCAAGGTCTCCAGCAGGACCTGTCCGTATCCCGCATGACTGCCGCAGCAGACCGATACTGCCTTGATCCCCAGCTTTTCCGCCGCGGCCGCTGCCTCCTCTTTTCCGGCCCCGAGAGCCTTGTCCGCGAAATAATAGACGTAGCTCGCTCCGTCATAATACACGTCGACGCCGTTGATCCTGATGATCTCGATGAAGGCTCCGCCGGGGCTGATCCCGTCGATCTCCCAGGGGAACCCATCGATATCGGCATGGACGAAATACGAATTGCGGTGGACCGAAAGATCCAGGGGCGAGAAATCAAAGGTCAGCCCCTTCTCCACCGCTATATCCATGGCCTTGGCGGACAGCGGATCGTACTCCCTTATGCCGAGAACGCCGGCAAGGAGCGCCACGTCGGTGTGCTGGCCGCTGTAGGACGCCATATTGAGCGGATGGCAGAGAAAGTGGACCATCTCCGGCTGGCTCCCCATGAAACATCTGGCCACGTAGCCGATGCGGTTGACACCGCCGGTGTGGTTGCTGGAAGGCCCGTGGATGATCGGGCCGATGACGTCAAAAAGTCCCATCTTCATGCTTCTTTTTCAGGAGCGTCCTGCTCCCCCTCCTCTTTTTTAGATCTGTAATACTCGTTGACCAGGCTCCTGAAGCCCAGTTCCTTTAAATGACTGTAGGTGACGGCGTAGTTGGCCTTGCAGGTCCTGCCCGTGTAAAGCCACCTAAGCTTGTCGGCAAGATACGCGTCCAGCTCGTGAAGCCCGTCGGTCCTGGTCAGCAGCGGGAAGAACCACCTGCTCCAGGTGAACTCCCTGTCCCCGTCGGGATCGTAGAACTTGCGGTTGAATCTGCGTATCATGGCGGCGGCCGCCCTGTCGTAGGAGGCGTCCTTTCTGATCCTCCAGCGGTAGAGGGACCGGGCCTTTCGCCTGATCTTGGCCTTCATCTTGGAGACGGTGACGTCCGAAAGATCCAGCCTTCCCTTTTCGTATTTGAAGCCCAGAAAGCTCCAGGCTTCTCCGGGGCAGGCGACGGCAAGTTTGTCCGGATTGAGGGAAAGCCCCCTTTCTTCGATCATCCGGGTGAAGGTCTCAAGACCCTCGTCCAGCCCGCTTTTGGAATCGAACATCATCAGGATGTCGTCGGAATAGCGGAAATAAGGGATCCCCAGGCTCTCGAAATGCCTGTCGACCGGGGCAAGGTAGATGTTGGCGCAGAATGCCGATAGCGGGATCCCCGCCATGGCGCCCCTGTCTTCGGTGATGATCATCCCGCCTGCAGACGCCCTTCCGTCCATGTAGAACCGGGTGAGGAAGGCCAGAAGCTGGGGATCGTCCGTGATCACCTCCGCCAGCTCTTCGCAGAGCCTTTCCGAAGGCATGGAGTTGAAATAGTCGTGGATGTCCAGCTTCAGGACGTATTTTGACGAAAGTCCCCGGATCCTGAAGATGTCGGAGAACGCGTCCCTGGCGGAGCAGCCCTTCCTGAAGGAATAGCAGCAGGGCTCAAAGGCGCCGTCGTACTTGTACATGAGCCAGGTCAGGAGCTTCAGCACCCTGCTCTCGTCCTCGGGGAGGATGTAGACCAGCCTCTTTTTCCCGCCGGATTTGTTGATGCTCTTTCTTTCGGGCACGGAAAACTCGAGGGTCTTTGCGATGGGAAGATATCTCTTTTCCTTGATGAAAAGATCCAGCCCCTCCGACTCCCTCAGGGTCATACAGCCATGGATGGATTTGTACTGCCTGTACTCCTGCCAGGCGCTCTCCTCGCAGAGCCTGTCCAGCAAACTCATACCGAAAAGCATCCTTTCATTCAAAAAGAGGGCGGCCCCGCCCAAGGCAGAGCCGCCCCAAGCTGAAAAAAGAAAGGGAAAAAGCTTTGAACAGCGCAGTTGCGCTGGTTACCAGAATGAACGGGCCCGGGCTGCCTGCAAAGCCGTGGATCTGCAGGCCCGCTTCTTCCTCCGCAGGCGCGGGATGCCCCGCATTCCCCTTTCTGTTCTCACATTGGTGATGCTACAGGTACTTATGCAGCCTTTCCGTGATGTACTCATAGCGGTTCGGATAGCTGCGAACGAAGTTTATCATGGGGATCCCCTTCGCTGCTGCAGCTTCCTTAGCCCAGCGGTAAGCCCTGAGCCTGGTGGTATTGCGCGAGATGAACATAATGAACAGGGCGGGCTCCCCGTCTTTGTAGACGCCTACAGAATAGTCCATGGGCTTGCCCCATGCTCCGATGGTCAGAGGAGACACGTTCTCCCTCACCTCGCACTGAGGGAATCCTTCCGCCAGGACCTTGAGCAGCTTGTCCCTGACGTCCTCGTCGTCCTCCGGAAGATGGATCTTGAAATAATCGCCGCTGCCTGAAGCATGCCCGGAGCCATCGCCTGAGGATGCCGAAAGGTCAAGCTTTTCCAGATCGATCCCGGCTTCCTTCACCTGATCCCTGATGCCTGAGACCGCCTTCTCAACGGAATCGGAGACAGCCTTGCCGACGGTGTCGGAGACAGCCTTGCCGACGGTGTCGGAAACGACATTTTTTAAGAGTTTTCCAAATAAAGACATGTCTACTTCCTTTCCGAATACTTGCGCAGAGATACTTATATGTTCAATATACCATATTCCTGCGGGCAGATACAGAGATTTCAATAGTTTGAATATGTTTTCCATCGCCCTGGATGCCATTTCCTTCCGTTTTCTGTTGAAATCTGAAGGCTCAAGTAATAGAATATGCAGGAATGCCGCCCCGCGCGGAAGAAGGAGCATATCATGACAGCAGTCGTCCAGTCGTTTTACGCCATATTCCCCATCCTCGCCTACATGGGCCTGGGGTTCTTCCTTAAGAAAAAAGGCTACATGAAGGGAAACTCAGCCTCGGAGATGAACAGGCTGGTCTTCAACATTTTCCTTCCCCTGAGCATCTTCCAGAACATTTACACCACCGATCTTCGCAGCAATTTCGACGTGAAGATCGCGGCCTTCGTCACGGTGACCTCTATCGCAGCCTTCATCATCCTGAGCGCCGTCGTTCCGAGATATGAGCACGACGAGACCGTGATCCCGGTGGTCATCCAGGCAATCCACAAGGCCAATTACAACCTGCTGGCCATCCCCATCGTCAGCAGCTTCATCACCGGAGACCTGGGCATGACCGCGGTCCTGATGGCGGTCATAACCCCCATCGTGAACACCTGCTCGTCTCTGGTCTTTGAGAAATACACCGGAAAGAGCACCAGCAGAAAGCAGAAGCTCATGAAGATCCTGAAGAACCCTCTGGTCCTTTCAAGTCTTCTGGGCATGGCCTTCAACCTGCTGAGCATCCCCCTTCCCAAATTCATAATGAGCGGAGTGGTTAAGAGCCTGTCCTCCATGGCGACCCCCATCGCCCTTCTGGCTCTGGGCTCCACCTTTGATTTCTCAAGCCTCGGGAAGTTCAAGCGCCAGCTGGCCGCCATATCCCTTGGGAAGCTCATCGTGATGCCAGCCGTCATCGTGACCCTCGCCATCATCTGCGGCATCAGGGGCGCTGACCTTCTGGCCATCGTGGTCTTCAGCGGGTCTCCCGCGGCGGTCAACACCTACAGCACCGCCGTCTCCATGGGCGGAAACGAGGAGCTGGCCGGCCAGGCCGTCGTCCTGACCTCGAGCCTCTCGGTGATCACCCTCTTCATGATCCTCAGCGCCATCGGCCTGATGGGCATGTACTGATGGTCATTTCTGCCCGATAATTGCTTTTAGAGCCTCATGATGATATATTCTTATCGGTCCCTTTAGGGACCGGTATTTTAAATTGAAAAGGATCCTGCGGGACTTATCCAAATGACTGATAAAGAGCTCAAATCATTCATAGATCTTATAGAACCTGTCTCCGAAGAGGCCATGAAAAAGGCCAGAGAGAGGCAGATCACCCTGGCCAAGCCTCCCGGCAGCCTGGGAAAGCTGGAGGACATCGCGGTGAAGCTATCGGGGATCTCGGGCCTTGAGATCTACGATCCCCGCCCCTGCGGAGTCACCGTTTTCTGCGCGGACAACGGGGTCATAGAGGAAGGGGTCTCCTCCGCTCCCAAGAGCGTCACCATCGCCCAGGCGGTCAACATGACCAAAAGGCTCACCGGCATGAGCTCCATGGCCAAGTATTTCGGGGACGCCGTCACCGTGGTCGACGTGGGCATCGACGCAGAGTATGACTGCCCGAAGATCATAGACAGGAGCATCGCCCGCGGCACCGGAAACATCTGCAAAGGCCCCGCCATGACCAGAGAGCAGGCTCTCGCCGCCATAGAGACCGGCGTCGAGATGGCCGTCCGCGCGAAAAAGCAGGGCCTTAAGCTCCTCGGCTGCGGCGAGATGGGCATCGGCAATACCACCACGTCTTCCGCCGTGCTGTCGGTCCTGACCGGCCTTGAACCTGAGCTGGTGACCGGAAGAGGCGGAGGCCTCACCGACGAGGCTCTGGAAAAGAAGAAGAAGGTCATCAGGCAGGCCATCGAACTGAACAGGCCGGATCCCAGGGACCCTGTGGACGTGCTCTCCAAGGTCGGAGGCTTCGATCTTGCTGCCATGTGCGGTTTTTACCTGGGCGCCGCCATGCAGAAGCTCCCGGTGGTCATCGACGGTCTGATATCCATCGTCGCCGCCCTCTGCGCCTTCAGGCTCTGCCCTGCGGCAAAGGGGTACATGTTCCCCTCCCACATATCCTTTGAGATCGGTTACGCGGCCGCGGCAAAGGAGATCGGCCTTGAGCCTTATCTGGACCTGGGCATGAGGCTGGGCGAAGGAAGCGGCTGCATCCCGGCCTTCAGGATCATCGAAGCGGCCTGCGCCTTCACCGGCGGCATGGCGGACTTCAAGGGAGCCTCCATCAACGACGACTACCTGGAGGAGATCAGAAAAGGAGACCACTACACCGTATGATCGTCTTCATCTCGGGAGGATGCAAAAACGGAAAGTCGACCCTGGCGGAGGACCTGGCGGTGAAGCTAGCCGGGGACGGCCCCAGATACTACGTCGCGACCATGGTGCCCCACGATGAAGAGGACCGGGCGAGGATCGAAAAGCACAGATCATCCCGCAGGGGCAAGGGCTTTGAGACCCTCGAATGCGCCGAGGACGTTTCGGCCTGCGCGAAGGGAAGATCCGGCGGGACCTTCCTTCTGGACAGCGTGACCGCCCTGGTCTCAAACATGATGTTCAAGGAAGACGGGACCGTCGACGAGAAATGCTCCGTCAAGGCTTCGTCTGAACTTTTGGGCCTTGCCCGGGGCTCCGCCAACTCGGTCTTCGTCAGTGACTTCATCTACGCCGACGCGGAAGGCTACGGAGACTTGACCGAAAGCTACAGAAGGCAGCTGGCCCTGACCGACCGCGCCCTTGCCGGGGCCGCGGATCTGGTCATCGAGGTCTGCTGCGGTATGAATATCATCCACAAAGGAGGGATGCCCTTATGAACTGGATCACAGCCTTTTTCATGGCCTGGGGCATGTTCCTCTCGGTGCCCTGCCCTCATCCCCGCTGGGACGAAAAGCTGAGGGACAGGATGCTCATCATGCTCCCCTTCGTCGGCCTTCTCATAGGAGCCTGCTGGTCGGGCCTTGCCCTGGCCCTGGCTAAGTCCGGCTGCCCTCGCCTCATTGGGGCAGCGGCCATCTGCGTGTTTCCGCACCTCATGAGCGGATTCATCCATTTAGATGGATATATGGACTGCTCCGACGCCATCCTCTCAAGAAGAGACATGGAGACGCGGAAAAAGATCCTCAAGGACCCCCACGTGGGTTCCTTTGCGGTCATCTCGGTCTGCCTGCTGTTCATGGCGGCCTTCGCGGTCTTCGCGGAGCTTGACGCCGCAGACAAATGGGCGGGACTTGCCGCGATCCCCGCGGTGACCAGGGCGTCCTCCATCTGCTCGATCTTTTTCCTGAAGCCGATGGAGGGCAGCAGCTACGAGAAGATGGAAAGAAAGGCGAAGGGTCAGGCGGTCTTCGTCATGGTACTGATGCCCGCCCTCTCTCTTGCAGCAGGACCTGAGGCCGTCGCTGCAGCCTTGGCAGCGGCAGCGGTCACCTGGGCCGCCATCCTGAGGGGCTCTAAGCAGCTGGGAGGCATGTCCGGTGACGTCTCCGGCTATGCCATCTCCCTTGGAGAGCTTGCCGGAGCGCTGATCCTGGCTCTCATTTGATTTTGCATTTTATTTCGGCGGCAAAGCGGCGGATCTGCCGGCCGCAGGAATCATATTTAACGGAGGTTCGATCTTGGATCTGATCATCGGAGGAGCCTTTCAGGGCAAGCTTGAATATGCGAAGGAACATTTCGGGATCGCGGAGAGCGGCGTATTCCGCTGCGAAAGGACTGCCGTCATCGACCCTGAGGCAAGATGCATATACGGTCTTGAGGATTACGTGTACGGCTGCATCAAGGAAGGCGTCGAACCCTCCTTGGATTTTGCGCCGGACGCGGTCCTGGTCGGCCGGGAGGTCTTTTCCGGAGTAGTTCCCATGGACGCCGAAGTGAGGCGTTTCCGGGAGGAATACGGAAGATATCTGCAAAAGCTTGCCTCCCGCTGCACCACCGTCACCAGGATGTTCTGCGGCCTGCCCCAGCGCATCAAGTGATATAATACAAACTCCCCTGCCCCTACTCTTTAAAGAAAGGAGACCCGACATGAAGATCTACATCCTGAGGCACGGAAGGACCGAAGCCAACGAAAGAAAGCTCTACGCCGGAGCCTCGGACTGGCCCGTCAGCAAGGATGGACTGAAGGACCTGGAGGAGCTCAAGGCCAGGCTCGATTACTCTCTTCCGGACGGCACCGACCTTTATACCAGCGGAATGCAGAGGACCGAAGACACCATCAAAGCCTTCTACGGCCCGGCTCCCCACGTCAAGGTGAGCGGCCTTGCGGAGAGGAACTTCGGGATATTTGAGGATCTTCCCTACGAGACGATCTCCAAAATGCCCGAATTCGACAAGTGGATGCAGGATCTCTACGGTTATGTGATCCCCGAGGGCGAGAGCTTCTCAGGCCTTCAGAGCCGGGTCCTTTCGGCCTTCAGAGACCTGATGGACAGGGGCAGAGACTTTCTGGTGGTGATCCACGGAGGGCCCATAGGGGCTATAATGGCGGATCTTTTCCCAGGCGAAGGCAGGGAGTATTACCAGTGGCAGCCGGAGAACGGCAAAGGCTACCTGATCACCGCGGAGGAAGGAAAGGCCCTGACCTTTGAGAGCTTTCCGAAGGAATAAAGCAGCAGACGAAAAACTCCCCGGGGCATATGCTCCGGGGAGTTCTTTATCTGTCGATAGGTTTTAGGCTTGAGGTCCGGGCGTTTTCCGTCCGCTCTGCCGGTCAGGCGGTCGTCAGATTACTCTTCGACCAGTCCCAGTTCCTTCTTGAGAGCTTCCAGCTCCTCGTTGACGGAAGCGGTCTCGCCGTTCTTGTACTTCTCTTCGATGACCTTGGCCTCGTCGATGGGCTGGGCGTTGAGCTCTGCCATGGCGGTAGCTTCGTCGAGCATCTTGTTGGCCTTGTCCTCCATCCTCTGGACGGCTGCCACGGTCTGATCGAACTTGTCGCTGCTGTAGGTGTACTTGTTGACGGTCTGCTGGGTCTCGGCGACGGATACCTTGGCCTTGATGGCGGCCTTCTTGGCCTCCAGCTGCTGGATGTCAGCGGTCAGCTTGTCGTGGAGCTGCCTCATCTTGACTGCGTTCTCGTGAGCTGCGGCGTAGGCTACCTGAAGAGGAGCGCCTTCGTTCTCAAGCTGCTGCTTCTTTGCGATGAAGACCTTGGCATCTCCCTCGTTGCCGGCCTGCAGGGCCTTCTTGGCGAGATCGGTGTACTTGGCTACGTCTGCAACATTGACGTCGACCAGTCTCTTGGTGCGGGCTTCCTCAGCCATGACCTCTGCGGTCTGCTTCTTGACGTCGGCCAGGTCGTTCCTTGCGTCGATCAGGTACTGATCCACCATCTTGGCGGGATCCTCCGCCTTCTCGAGAAGAGCGTTGATGTTTGCATTGATGATCTCAACGAATCTGGTTAAAACTCCCATTGTTTTTTCCTCCGTTCAAAATGTGATGTATTGAAAAACTTTCTATCCAAAAGCTTGCGCTTTCCGAACTATTGATACTTTTCCGCCAGATCCTCGGCCGACTGGGTCTGCTGGGTCTGCTCGTAGGTCTCCAGGGGCGTTCCCAGGATCTCCGCGTTGGCCTTGGCCTCTTCGATCTTCTTGTCCTTTGCCCTCTTCCAGACGTAGAACACAGCGAAGATCAGAAGTGCTGCTCCGAAGAGCACCGCCGGAGCGTACCACTGAGGCTTGGTCACGTTCATGATCCTTTCGGCGGACTTTTCGAAGACCTTGGCGAAGTACTGGCTGTCATTGAGGCTGCTGTCGGTGTAGTAGCTGTCGATGTAGTCCCCCATGATGGCCCTGGCCTCGTCGTCGATGACGGTATATGCCTGATATCCGGTCTGGATGTACCAGGAATACTGGCTCGAGTAGGGTTCGAAGAAGACCACCAGCACGTGGGCTCCATCCACCGTCCCGTTCTTTGCGGTGAACAGTTCATCGTAAAGAGCGCTGCAGAACTGCTGTGCCTCTGCGTCGGTGGGATCAAGATCCCCGTCGATGTTGTCGGTGATGTACAGGTAGGGCATCACTCCGGTCGCCTTGTAGAACTCCCGCATGCCCCCTGTCAGGACCGACGGATGATCGATCCAGCCCAGCTCATCGGTATACCAGCCCGCGTCCACCGTCACCGCGTCCTTCAGAGGTTCCCGCTCGTAGGTGGATGAAGTGATGGACGAAGGCGAGCTTCCGTAGTCGCTCTCGTAGCTCTCATAGGAGCCCGACATTGACGCCGCGCAGCTGGCGACCAGGACCATCACGATGAACATTATCAGCATCATCCAGAGGAACCTGGTGAGGCACCCTCCGGGGCTCGCCACCGGCCTGTGGAAGCCGCTGTAGTAGCCCGGCCCGCCGTTGTTGATGATTATAGGCCTGGTGCTGAAATATCCGGGTCTGGGACCTGTGGTATAGTAGGGACCGTTGTGGCTGCTGCCGTAGTTTGTCCCCTGGGGCCTGCCTGAAGAACTGCCAGATGAATATCCTCTCCTGTGGGAGCCTCCCGACGAGCCTCCGCTGGAAAAGCCTCTGGAGCTGCCCCCGCTGAAGCTGCTTCCACCCCGGGAGCCTGAGCCGAAGCTTGAAGAGCTTCGGGAACCTCCGGAGAAACCGCCTCCTCTGGACCCTCCGCTGGAAAAACCTCCTCCGGAAAAACCGCCGCCGGAACGGCCGCCGCCACCGGAGCCTCCACCTCTGCCCATATAGTATCCTCCTGTATATTATCTTTCATGATGCATCATAGATGCAAAATGTGAAGATTCACTGAATAAATAGTTACGAACTTATTAATTCGATCTTTTCCGCCCTGGTCAGGGCCTTTATCCTGGCCTCTTCCTTAAGAGCGTCGGACTTGCTTCCGATCTCCCTGGACCAGACCATCTCCACCGGACGCCTGCTTCTCGTGCATTTTGAGGCGGTCCCGGCGTTGTGCTGCGAGAGCCTCCGCTCTCTGTCGCAGGTGATCCCGCAGTAGAGGGACCCGTCCACGCAGCGGAGCATGTATACCCAGTATGTTTTCTGACTGCTTTTTTGGACTGCGCTCTCGTTCATGCCCGGCGGCCAGCCGCCCTTCCCTCCTTTGAGTTGATACCATTATATATCATTTTCAGGTGGCTGAAAGGTATATTTTGCGGCAAATAGTCACTTGATAGACCGAATATGCAGCGGAATAGGAGGAACTGGGGCCGCACATTACAAAAGCCGGCCCCGCATTCCACGGGACCGGCCTCGATCGCACGGTTATCGATATTACATGAGCTTTCTGAACATAGCTTCAAAGTCTGCCAGTTCAGCGTGTCTGGGATTGCCCGGGGCGCAGGCGTCAGCTGCGGCGGACTCGCAGAGGAAGGGAAGATCCTCTTCCCTGAGCTTCTCGAGCTTGGTGGGGATACCTACGTCGACCGAGAGCTGGCGGACAGCGTCGATGGCAGCCTTGCGGTAAGCAGCCTGGTCCATACCGGCGGTATCAACGCCGAAGGCCTCGGCGATGGCCTTGAACTTCTCGCCGGTGTACTCCTGGTTGAACTCCATGACGATGGGCAGCATCATAGCGCAGGCAACTCCGTGGGGAGTGTCGTAAACAGCGCCCAGAGTGTGGGCCATAGAGTGAGCGATGCCCAGACCGACGTTGGAATAGGCCATGGCGGTCACATACTGAGCCAGGGCCATGCCCTCTGTCAATAATACCGATAAGAGGTATAATTGTCAAGAAAATGTCAAACCTCGTGAATGGGGGAATCGAAGGGCTCCCCTACTCCACATAATGGATGCGGCTCTCGTCGAAACGGTCGCGCTGCTTTCTCTCCTCCGCCGGATACCCGTAGGGGAACACCGCGAAGGCCCTCTGGTTTGCCGGAAGGTCCAGGATCTCTTCGACGGCCTTCATCCTCTCCTCCATGGGAGCGGTGCCCAGCCATACGCCGCCGAGCCCCTGGGCAGTCGTCTCGAGCCACAGGTTCTCCATGGCGATAGAAAGGTCGATCTGCGCGTACTCGGGGAGCCTGCAGTCGGTGCGGTAGACCGCGACTATGGCTGCGGGGGCGTCCTTGGTCATGCCCGCATAGGGATGGACCTTTGACAGCGCCTTCAGCTTCGCCTTGTCGGTCACCACATAAAACTCCCACGGCTGCTGGTCCGCCGCCGACGGAGCCTGCATCGCCGCCCTGAGGATCGCGAGGGTCTTCTCCTTCTCCACCGGTCTATCCTGATACTTTCTGATGCTCACGCGGGTAAAGATGGTGTTCATTGGTTGTCTCCTTTGTGTACTTTTTGTCGGCCTCATACTGGCAAAGCGATCAACGGCCGGGATCAAACCGCCGACTGAGATCAGCACAAAGCTTTATCTTTTCAGCCTGTATGTTCTGGTCTTGTTGCTCGTTCCTTCGCCGACGATGATCCCTTCATTCTGCAAGTCTCTGAGATAGTCCCTGGTCCTTGATGGTCTTAACCCGATATATACCGCAATATCAACAGTTTTCCCCTGAGGATTGTCTGTGAGGTAATTAATGATGCTCGACTTGATCCTTTCATTTATCGACGTTTTTCCATCGCCGATTTTTATCGCCGATTTTTTATCGCCGATTTTTGTCGCCGACTTTTTGTCGTTTATGCTTTCAGCCGATAATGGAAGCGATAAGACGGTCCTGTCGGGATTCATCGATTCTGTATACATCGGCTCGGACCAGCCCTGCTCTCTCCAAACACGGAAGATATTAGGGATCCCGCTGCCCGCTCTTTCTCCTATATCGATAATATTAAACATCTTCAGCAAGGTATTGTTCCTGGGATCGGATACCCCGCCGCTCACAGCGGCATCCAGCTCGATCCTCATGGTACCGGGATTCGCCATCGTTATGATTTCAGGTCTTTTTATCACCACAACGCCGCGCCGGCCATAGTAATCCGCATTTACGAGGCAATTGGCCAAGGCTTCGCGCAAGGCCATATGGACAGGGGTATCATCCACCCGGGATGCTCCCTCGATCTTAAAAGGAACTTTAATATCTTGCTGAAGCTTGTTATATACGCGGAAGAAAAAGTCATATACATTTCCGCTCCAGTCTCCGGAGGATGATATGATGCGGTCGGTCCAGCGATTTTCAGTATCATACTGTTCCTGATAATCCAGAAAGTAATAATTGAATTCACTGACTATGTCATAGTCATTACCAAACATCAAAAGTCCTGCTGCAGTAGGATGCTTTTCGCCATCAGTCCCGATACCCGCTGCGCCTATACGCAGCAAAAACGCTTCATCATCCAATTGCTCCCACACATGACCGGGACGGGAATATTTCATACGCTGGCGGTAGCCTCTAAGACTATCATGATTTATGACACCGAGATCCATTTCCTTGAGGACCTGCATATCCTGAGTCCGAACTGCAGCATCACGCACCATGGCCTGGTATTCTTCTTTAGTGCACCTGTAGTCGCCTTCACCGTCCCGGCGGTATGAATTTTGTGGATCTCCGTCGATATAGACCGGTTTATAGCTTCTGTCAGCTCTAGGCACATTGATCACTACGATATGATAACCATTCACCTCAAGAGGATACACATCTTTGCTCGAAAGGATACTGATGCTGACTTTATTGGGATCGTTGATGATATCCCAGAATTCCTTTATAAGACTGTCGGGATCCGGAAGATCGACCGTATGCAGCGATCTGTCCTTATGCTCTTCGACTCCGAGCAGGATCAACCCGCCGAGCGTATTGGCAAAGGCAGAATAGGTCTCCCAGATGCTTTTGGGAAGACCTCCAAGCGCTTTCTTCGCCTCAAGGCGATTGTTCTCTCTGTATTTTTCAATGTTATTGAGATCGATCATATGATTACTCTACGCTTTTACGTTAGTGATCAATGCCCGCATGTATTCCCTTAGATCATCATTGCAGACATAGACATATGTACCTTTTATTCCTCTTGTCATCAGAGTTAGATAAATGTTGCAAAGATATCGAACTGCTGCTGATCAGGGAACAGTTCCGCTTTTACCTTGTTGTAATTGCTCCTCGCTTCATCTCTTCCCCCTTCAATGAAGGCCTTGAACCCTTTGAGCGTTTCATAGTGTTTACGGGCTTCTTCATCGCTGTTGTTATTGAGAAGAGAAGAGAACGCCAGGGCAAATCCCCTCGCCTGAGCGGCAAGCTACGCATCTCAGCCCGCTTCAAGGCCTTCGGCCGCTTTATCAAGGGAACTGCTGAGCAGCGAGATGACCATGGAATTGATGGCTCCGCTTTGCTGTTTCTTTCTGAGATCTTCGAAACTGATCATAATTTCATCCTCGTTGTTGAAACTTCATGAACGCAGACGGCCGGATCGTTCCGCAGCCTGCCGCAGGATCGATCATACACTATCTTCGGACGTTGACGACAACTGTTCCGGGGCAGACGATTCAAAGCACGCCAGAGGCTCGTTGTACCTTTCGATCCGGCGGGAGCGTCTGAAGAAGCGGATCGTGAGGATCAGGAGCACGATGTCCATAAGGGCGAGGCTCACGGCGATGACCGCCAAGTTGTCGTTGACCGCCAGGAGCTCCTCGGTAAGAGAAAAGTCGTAGAGCCCGTGGAACAGCCAGGGAAGCATGAACGCGATCACACCGAAGCCCTTCTTCCCCGTGTAGAGCTTCTTTCCGTAGAACCATCCCATGATGAATCCGTAGCCTGTGTGGCCTGTGGTGATGCCGCGGACCAGCATGACCATGGGGCTGACGCCGATGGCGTAGGGGATGTCCTCGACCAGGCCGAAGGCGGCCCCGATGATCGGGAAAATGGACAGAGCTCCCCTTTTGAGCGCGTACCGGCAGCTTTGTCTGTAAAGGTCGTCCCGATCGCGCTTCATCAGCCAGACGACCACCAGCGCCGCAGGGATGATGCTGACAAAGAATGCAAGAATGTATATCAAGATCGCCTTACCCTTTCTGCTGCGGGTCTCCGCCCTTAAGGATAATCTCCCCCAGGGCCTTTCCGGTCGCCGCCGCAAGCTCAAGGGCCAGCGGCAGCTCCTCAGTTCTGAAATTGTTCATGTACCGGAGAAGCTCCAGGTTTATCGGTCCGTCGAAGCCGATATCACTGAGAGCGGCGCAGACCTCCTTCCAGGGCATTTTGTACCGGCCTCCGGCAGGCTCATAGAGAGCGGGAAGCTGGTGCAGGTCGGCGTCTCCGTTGTTGTCGTGGATGTGCAGGTAATGGACGTGTCCCCTGCTCTTTCTTATGAAGCCCGCGGGATCGCCGGTGGTGATCAGGGCGTGGCCCAGGTCAAGGCAGCCGCAGATCATCGGATCGGAGAGCTCGTCCTGCATGGCGCAGAAGGTCTCGGGACTTCCCAGGCAGTTGGTCGTCGCGGGGCTTTCGGGGGTCTCCCTTCCCAGCAGATTCTCAACGCCGATCTTTATGCCGAACCGGTGGGCGTACTCAAGGAACGACCGGTAGTAGCGGAGGTTGTATTCGAAGCGGTCGCAGCCCTCGGGACACAGGACCGCGTGGATCACGATCATCGGGGCTCCCAGCCTTGCCGCGAACTCCATGGACCTTACGATCTGCCGGTATTCCTCGGTCTTTTCGCACATCTGCATGCCGTATTTGAATCTGAACGGGGCGTGGGACTGGGTGAAGGCCATCCCCCTCTCCATCGCGTACTCCCTGAGCTCGGCGGCAAAGTCCAAGGCTCCGGGACTGCCCACGGTCTCATACCAGTCGTCCATGGAGCAGAGGGAATAGTCGATGCCGTTAAACCCGGCCGCCTTCAGCATGTCGACGGCACCCTTGTCCCCGACCCTTCGCCTCGCGATCATGTTTTCAACGGAAATAATCACTTTGACACCTCATTTCTGCGAATGATATCGATGATCACTATCGGAAGATATATCACGACCCATACCGCCAGCAGCATGATCGGAAGGCCGATCTGATAGCCCGGGTTGCCCAGCTTTTCCTCGAACCAGACCAGGGGCGAGCCCGGAGACGGCCAGTTGAGGAAGAAGAAGTTCTGGTCCAGGGCCTTGTCGATGAAGTAGATCGGGATGCACATGGCGATGCCGATGGCAAAGCATTTGGGGAGCTTTCTGGCGTCAGGCCTAAGATCGCCGGAGACTGCCATCATCAGCGGGTAGGCGACAAGAAAGGCGTGGATCACGAAGCTCCTTACGGCGAAGAAGTTCCACCAGGGAAGGTACACCCAGTTGGAGAAGGCCAGAGCGGCAAGGGCTCCCGGCATGAAGAGGCAGAAGCATAGCTCCTTGAGTAGCGGGCGGGGCCTCAGGCAGCAGAGAAATTCGCCGTAGATGGCGATGCCGCAGAGGTCCAGGGGAAGATAGTTCAGGGTGAACTGACCGGTCGAAAGAAGCACCGCATCCCCGAAGAGCTCCCAGACGAGGCAGGAAATGCAGACGCCGAGGTAAAGCTTTCTGCGGGTCTTTGGATCTGCCTTCCCGGCCGCGGCGCACATCGAGATGGTGAAAACGGCGATGCAGCCCAGCCAGATCAGGTGCTCCCTTCCGTAAAGCGCAAACCCCATGCCGTAGGGCATGCTCTCTGTCGCTGTCCAAAAAAGGCTCATGCTTTCCCCTTTCATAACTTAAGGAGGCGAAAAACCACATCTATATTTTACACGCTGAACGGGGTCCTTAACAACCGCAAAGCGCAAAAAACGCTCCGCTGCCGGACCTGTTTGCAAGAAAAAAGAGCATGGCTTTCGCCATGCTCAAATGTCTCTTGATCCTGCACCTTACAGATGCTTATATCCGGTATACATGCAGAGCACAAAGGAAACGCATGCGATGACTGCGAATCTCTTATGCCACTTCATATATTACTTACCGAAATACCTGTCCAGCAGACCCTTGAGAGCCTTACCGTGTCTTGCCTCATCCCTTGCCATCTCGTGGACGGTGTCGTGGATGGCGTCAAGACCCAGTTCCTTGGCCTTCTTTGCCAGAGCGGTCTTGCCGGCGGTAGCGCCGTTCTCGGCCTCTACGCGCATCTGAAGGTTCTTCTTGGTGGAATCGGTCACGACCTCGCCCAGAAGCTCCGCGAACTTGGCTGCGTGTTCAGCCTCTTCCCAGGCTGCCTTCTCCCAGTAAAGGCCGATCTCGGGATAGCCTTCCCTGTGAGCGACTCTTGCCATGGCAAGATACATTCCGACCTCGCTGCACTCGCCGGTGAAGTTGTCCCTCAGACCCTGAACGATCTCGGGATCGACGCCCTTGGCGACTCCTACCACGTGCTCGGCGGCCCAGGTCAGCTCGCCCTCTTCCATCTTATTGAACTTCTCTGCGGGGACCTTGCACTGAGGGCACCTTTCGGGGGGCTGATCGCCTTCATGGACGTAACCGCATACTGAGCATACCCACTTCATTTTTGTTTCCTCCTTCATATGATAAAGCTTGTGAAAAATATCCTTCTTATCTCAGATATTATACAGAAAAAGCCTCTGTCATGTCAAGGAAACGAAAGTAAGAGTCCACTGACATCCGCGGCTCCGGCTAAACGTAAAGGACGCCTCCGCAGAGGATGAGATAGGCGGGAGGCTTGTCCCCGACGCCCCAGAGCACGGGAAGACCGAAGAAATGCTCCATGACCGCGCCCACGTCGCCTCCGAGAGACTCGATGGAATGCTTCATCCGGTCCGGATGCCTGCAGGGAAGCCCCAAAGGCCTGCTGCAGCCCTCGCTGCATATGGTGCAGGAGCCCGCCGAAACTACCTGAGAACCCGGCGCCCTGGCGGCCAGCTCCTCGCAGTATCCGGTCAGGATCTCCTTCATCTTTGCCAGCGCGGCCACCGCGTGAGGGACCGATTCCCCTTCGAAGGTATCGTAGCGGCAGGCGGTAAGATGTATGGCCCGAAAGGACGCCCAGCGGTCAAGAACGTTGAAATCGTAGGGCGGGCAGGACCATACGGTGTTGTAGTTGCGGCACTCCCGGCACATGGCCAGGAACTTCTCTACTTCTACGAAACTATTTACAAAGGAGGCGGTATCGGTGTCCGCCTCCATGATGTTTATACCTTTGTATTCCATTTTTAAGCTTTTTCCGGTACGGGCTGGCCCTTAAGCTTGAGGAACCTCCACTTGCCGGTGTTGTAGTGTCCGATGATCATCGCGGTCCTGAGCAACTGGTCGGTAACGAGAGCGACCCAGGCGCCCCAGAGGCCGAAATCAAGGTAGTTGATGAAGAGGATGCCCAGGCTGGTCCTTACGATCAGGACGGTGACCATGATGGTGAAGGCCGAGAACTTGGTATCGCCGGCTCCCCTCAATCCGCCGTTGGTGATGAACTGCTGGTTCTGGAAGGGCTGCATGAATGCGACGAACACCAGTATCTGCCGTCCGAGATAGATGACCTCGGGGGTCTCGTTGTAGAGGGCGACCACGTGTCCTCCGAAGAAGAAGAACAGCGACGCCAGGACCACGGCGAAGACCAGGCCCAGGTGGCGGGTATGCCTCACGTAGACGTCCGCCATGTCCACCCTGCCCCTTCCCAGGCTCTGGCCCACCAGGGTGGTCGAGGCGTTGGAGAAGGCCTGTCCAGACATGAAGCTCAGGGACTGGATGTTCATGCAGATCTGGTGGGTGGCGTAGGATATGTCTCCCAGGCCCGCGACGGTGCGGGTGAAGATCATGACTCCCGCTCTCATGAAGAGCTGCTCGATCATGCTGGGAAGACCGATGGTGATGATGTTGTGCTCGATGTCCCGGTCAAAGGACAGCTTCTCTTTAAGATCCAGGTAGACGTAGCGGGTCTTGCTGAGCATGAGGGTCATCGCTATGACCGTCGCAGTGGTCTGGCCGATGACGGTGGCAAGTGACGCGCCTACGACCTCCATGCGGGGGAAGCCGAACTTGCCGTAGATCAGCAGATAGTTGAAGACCACATTGACCACGTTGGCGGTGGTGTTGTAGAAGAGAGGCATCTTGGTATCGCCGCAGCCGCGAAGGGACGCGGTGCAGGTGAAGGTCATGCACAGGGGTATCATTCCGTACATCTGGATGCGGAAATACTCGGTGGCATAACCGATGGTAGCCTCAGATATGCCCTTTCCCGCCAGAAGCAGTATGAAGGGCCTCGCCACATAGGTCCCTACCAGCATTACGATGGCCGCGAGGATGATGTTTATGACGAGGGACTGCCTGTAGACCTGATTGGCCTTCTTCTGGTCTCCCTGGCCTCTGAAGCGGGCGACCATGGCGGTGGAGCCCATGTTGAGGGCCATTATCATGGTCATCAGCAGCATCTTGGGCTGCATGGAAAGGCCGACCGCGGACAGCGCCTGAACTCCCAGCTCTCCGGGAAGCCTTCCTACCATGATCTGGTCCGCCATGCTGGTGAGCTGGGTAAGTATGAGCTCAAAGAGCGAAGGCAGAGCGATGGTGATTATGTCTTTGTAAAGTTCCGAATGGGAGACGCCCTGCGGGATGGGCGACTTTTTGAATTTCTCGGAAGGAGACGGCCAGTCCTCCGGCTTTCCGTAAGGGAGCTCATCCAGAGTCGTCCTTACGATCTTGACTTTCTTATCCTGTTCCTTTTCCATAAAGCCTCATTTCTTTTTCGGGCTATTCCTTTTGCGAATGATAATTATAACAGAAAAATATCCGAATTGTTAGACTGAACGTACATAATAATGTCTTAAAAACAGACAAATAAGCAGGCTGCGCCTGAATTATTTCGCAGGGTTTTCCGCGAAAGACCGCCCTTCCGGGACGGGTCCCGGGGCCGGTCCCGCGCCCTGCGCTTCTATTTGTCGTAATTATAATCCATTACCTTTC
>JAFRQL010000019.1 GCA_017428655.1 Bacillota bacterium
AGCGACTGGAGCTGTGCGGCCAGATCCTTGTCCTGCTCTTCGCCGGACATCATCTTTGCCTGCATCTCCATGCTCTTGGTCTGAAAATCATCGATCATCTTCTTGAGCTGCTCGTTGGAATCTACCTGCTTCTTGAGCCTGGCGTAATCCTTGAACTGGTCCGTCTCCTTGAGAGATCTTGCCAGATCGTGAGCGATATCATATACGTTCTGCATAATTCCCTCCTATATCTCGATGACTACCGGCAGTATTACCGGATTCCTGTTAAGTTTTTCGTAGAAATAGTTCCTCAGCACGTCGCGGCAGATCTTCCTGAGAGCCTCGATGTCGTGGTATTCCTTGTCCGAGGCGTTGAGAAGAGCCTTAGTGACCCTGCCGGTGGCGTCCTTGAGTATGGTTCCGTATTCCTGCACGTAGATGAAGCCTCTGGTGTGGAGCTCCGGTCCCGCGATGATCTCGCCGATGGACTTGTCGTAGACGACGGTGACCACCACAAGGCCCGCCTCGGAGAGGTTCTTTCTCTCGTTGAGGACCACGCTGCCAACGTCGCCGATTCCCAGGCCGTCCACCATGACGGCGCCCCAGCTGACGGTCTCCGAGGTCAGCTTGACCTTTTCCGAAGGCCCTGCCTCGACCACCCTGCCGTTGCTGGCGATGATTATATTGCTCTCGGGGACTCCCATCTGCCTTGCCAGCTCCGCGTGGTACTGAAGGTGCCTGACCTCGCCGTGGACCGGCATGAAGTACTTGGGCCTTAGGAGAGCCTGCATCAGCTTGAGCTCCTCCTGGTTGGCGTGGCCCGAAGCGTGGACGTCAGCGATCTCGTTGTAGATGACCTTGGCCCCCTTCTCCATCAGGGTGTTCACGATGTTGGACACTGTCTTTTCGTTGCCCGGCACCGGTGAAGATGAGAGGACGATGGTATCGGAGGACTTGATCTTGACCTGCTTGTGCTCCCCCTGGGCCATCCTGGAAAGAGCGCTCATGGTCTCTCCCTGGCTCCCGGTGGTGATGATCAGGATCTGGTCGTCGTTGTACTGTTTGATATGCTTGATATCTATGAGCGAATCGGTGGGGATGGTCATGTAGCCCAGATCGCTGGCGATCCGGACCATGTTCTCCATGCTCCTGCCGCAGACCGCGATCTTCCTTCCGTTCTCCGCCGCCAGGTCCATGATCTTCTGGACCCTGTGGACGTTGGACGAAAAGCTGGCGATTATGATCCTTCCCGAGGTCGCCTTGAAGATGTTCCCCAGGGAGACGCCTACCGAGCTCTCCGAGAGGGAATGCCCCCTCTTTCCCGCGTTGGTGCTGTCCGCCATAAGGAGCAGGACCCCGTCGTCTCCGATCTGGGAGAGCCTTGAAAAATCAAGCCTCTGGCCGTCGATGGGAGTAAGGTCTATCTTGAAGTCTCCGGTGTGGAAGATCCTTCCGACGGGAGTATCGATGCAGAACGCCAGAGCGTCCGCCACCGAGTGTGTGGTATGGAGCACCTCGATGGTGAAGTTGCCGAGCCTTACGTAGTCTCCGGCCCCGATCTCCCTGAGATCCCCCTTCACGTCGTGCTCCCTCAGCTTGTTCTCGATGAATCCCAGGGTCAGCCTGCTGGCGTAGACCGGGACGCTGAACTCCTGAAGAAGATAAGGGATCGCTCCGATGTGATCCTCATGGGCGTGGGTCACCAGAAGGCCGCGGATCTTGTCCGCCCTGTCCCTCAGATATTCAAAATCCGGTATGACGATATCGACCCCAAGCATCTCGGAATCCGGGAAGGCCATGCCGCAGTCGATGATTATGATGTCATCGCCGCATTCGAACACGGTCATGTTCTTACCGATCTCCTGAAGCCCGCCCAGGGGTATTATCCTTAATTTTTCCTTTTTTCTTGCTGTCATGTATC
The DNA here is from genome assembly GCA_017428655.1 of Bacillota bacterium. Classification (GTDB taxonomy): domain Bacteria; phylum Bacillota; class Clostridia; order Peptostreptococcales; family Anaerovoracaceae; genus RGIG2707. The sequence goes on from JAFRQL010000019.1 coordinate 1,901, forward strand.
CTTTCCTGCGAAGATCAGCGGATGTCCATGAGGGCCTGTGCGGCCTTTGCCATGAGACCCATGTTGATGTCGTCCAGCTCTATGTAGGCGGCGAGCTCCGCGGCAAGCTGGGCATATATGTCGTCGCCCGGCTTTTCGAGGCACATCATAAGCACCGTCTCAAGGCTTTTGTCCTCGGCGGTGGTCGCGGTATAGAGCTTGGGGAACTCATCTATGGACGTGAATCCGGTCTCTTTGATGATCTCCGTAACGCTGTTTAAAAGTTCTTCGTATTTCATTTATACTGCCCCGCCCTGTTCGTCCTTCTGCGGATAATCGATATCCAGGCGGATGCAGTCGTTCCAGACCCTTTCGATCTGGTAGTGTTCCCTCTGCTCCTTGGTGAGCAGGTTGACGATTATGTCGCCGTAGTCCATCAGGACCCAGCCGGAATCATTCTTTCCTTCGATGTGATGGACGAGGACGCCGTCTTCTGCCAGCTTGTCCTCAAGCTCGTGGGAAAGAGCGCCCAGCTGCCTCATGTTCCTGGCGGTGCCGATGATGAGGTAGTCGGCAAAGCCCGACTTTTCACCGATGTCGATGACGTCGATGTCCTCGGTCTTCTTCTGGTCCAGTATCAGGGCGATGCGGACCGCGGTCTCTCTGTTATCCATTATATTTCCTCCTGATCCGGCGGTCCCGGATCATCAAGCGGAAGCTTTGGCCTTCTCTTCGGCCTTCTTCCTGTAATGATCTATGGCCTGCTGGGACAGCTCGTCGTAGGGCTGGCCCTTGGCAAGCACGTATTCTTTCGTTCTCTCAAGGAGGGTCAGAAGAGTCTCGTCGATATCGTCGGAGACCCCGGCCCTGAGCTCCTCCGCTCCGGGGAAGGTCCTGGAGGGCTCCAGCTGATCCGCCAGCTTAATTACCTTTTCAAGAAGGCTCATGCCGGGCCTTCCTGTGGTGTGATATCTCAAGGCGTTGAGTATGTCAGGATCGGAGATCCCGAATCTCTTCTGGATCTCGTCGGCAGCGACATACCCGTGCTCGAGGTTCCCGGCATCCTTGAAATTGTCGTGGAACCACGCGGCCACCTTGGCCTTGAAGGGATCCGCCCCGTATTTCAGGGCGTATTTTTCTGCGTATTCCACCACGCCTCTGGTATGCCTTAGCCTCTTTTCGCTCTGATGCTCCTTTGCGAAGGCCTCAAGGCTCTCCAAAAGCCCGGTGTAAAGGCCCTTCC
>JAFRQL010000020.1 GCA_017428655.1 Bacillota bacterium
CGGCAAAGCCCTTTTCCCTGGCGTAGTCCATCAGAAGGCCGAATTTCATGAAACGGTTGCAGTCGACGCAGGGGTTGGGAGTCCTGCCGGCCTGATATTCGTCGATGAACTTCTGGATGACGCAGCTCCTGAATTCCTTCGTGCAGCAGAGGGACTCGTGGGGGATGCCCAGCTGATGGCACACGAAGGCAGCGTCGTCCTCGTCCCGGTCGCTGCAGCAGCTCTTGCCATTGTCCGTTATGCTCTCGTCCCGGTAAAGGCGCATGGTGACGCCCTCGCACTCCAGACCCTGGTCTATGAGGACCCTGGCGGCAGCCGAGCTGTCGACCCCGCCGCTCATGGCGATGAGGACCCGCTTCTTCGGCGCATTATCATTTTTTGCGTTGTTCATGTCAGTCATGGGCCTATTCTACCACCTTTGGAAGCCATTGCCCACTTTCTTCCGGACAAAAATATTTGAATCAATAGAAAACTGTGGAAGAGACCTCCTCCCTGCAATCGAAAGGGCGCCCCCGGGTCCGGACCTTTATTTCGACACGGTCTTCGGGTTTATCGGAAAATATATCGGTCTTTAAAAAACTGCCCCGAAGGAAAGTTTGAAAAATCTGATCTCCGGCTGCCTTTACGGCGGCCGTTCTTCTACAGCGAACGTCCGAATTCGTAAAGCTCCCTGTGCTTTTCGGGGGACTTGTTCTGCTTTCCGTTGGCGGTGAAGATGCCGGCGTTCTCGACGCCCCAGTACTCCACGATGGACTGGAAATACTCGGTGATGGCGGCGCCGTAGACGTATTTGCTTCCCGAGCTCATGATCAGGGCGACCTTTCCGCACCTTTCGGGGATGTCGAAGGAATAGGTCCGACGGACCGCTGGATGAAAGTAGTTTTCTCTATATAATGATTCTTTGTTTTCTTACAACAGTTTTGTTTAAGTAGCAATCCGCGGCTCAGCTCCTCTTCTTTATCGGTCTAAATATAATTATCTTTATTAGCTGTTGTTATTAATATTGACACATCCTGCCTGCTGTTGTTATAATAAGTTAACCGGATCGTATTTTGTCAAACGAAAGGAGCTAAAATGAAAACACTTCAAAGAATGGTACTTTATCTCATTTTAATATCAGTTTTTATGTTTTCAATGGCCGATACTAGTTCTGCTACATTTATTACTCCTGCTAATAAGCCAATAGTACCTATGATTCCCAATTTAAACGATGCAAATCTGATCAACAATTTTAAGGGCATTGAACTCTATATAGCTTATTTACAGCCAAATTTATACGACTCCGATGTCATAAGAAATGAAATCCATTCCTACATACGCAAGACAAGATCATCATTTTCACAATCTGAAAGCGATGAGTCTCATATGATTCACCTTAACAATAAGGGTTACACGATTCAGTATATAGACAGAGAAAGTATAAACTCATACTATTCAAACCCTTTATACAATTCTGTCCTTTCAAGAGCATTTCGACTCGCGCAAGAGAACCAATCCGACTATATCATCCTGTATCTTCCAAACTCAGGTTCTGATTCTAATAGTATAATGAGATCAAATGATCCTAATGATGAATCCTATTGGACTCAAAATACAAATTATTTAAACTATAAAAACGGTTATATATTCAGATATCTTGATGCTGAAACTTCAGTTAACACAAACTATTTCACCCCAGATAATTTAAGCGGCAGCCTAAACTGGCAAACAATAGCAACAATGGGAGTTAAACTCGCAGCAAAATATTACAAAAACGGGCAATTCATTCAGACTGTTACTTCAGCAATTGATAGCTTATCAAATATTATAGATATTTACAATCCACCAATATCTGTCACATATAGTAATGCTACAGGTAGTTCTCTGAGAAGCAAAGCATCAGGAACTTGTTATGTAAGAGATATCTTCATAAGGGACAACCTTGATAGAATTTCGGGTTTTCTATATTACAGTTGGGCTACTGTCGAATACTCAGAGTTATATTTAAGGACAGAAACAAGATGGCCAATTTCATATTCTGCGGGTGCATATCACTATGCTGAAGGCTATAATATTTCTTCAATGCAGACATATGGGACACCCGGATATAACAATAACAGCAGTTCAATACTGACGACCATCATTGCCCTATATGAGAATACCTCCGGATATTTTACGCACAGTGAAACACTTAACATCAATAGTGCAATACTATCTTTAACTACCAATTAAGAAGCACGGGATCCAAAGCTCAATTTCTTCAGACTAAATGAAGACTATAAATCAAGGAATATGCCGGAAAACAGCAGAAGGAAAACACTTATACCGGTATACATAATCGTTCCGGTCATAGTATTGATCATTTTAGGGAGATCCATACTGTCCGTCGAAAACGAAGTGATCGACCTGATAGCGGAACACCGCGCCGATGTTTTCATACTTCAAAAGCATGAGACCGATCGATACGGAAGCGGATCCGATGAAGAAAAGACTTTATCCGGTGATCAGGTCGATACGCTTTTAGGAGGGCTGAAAAACGTACGTTTTCGACGATGCTTAAAAAAACAATATGTCGTGAGCCCTCCAGGGTCCGTCACATGGCGACTCTCGGTCGCGTCCCCAGGCCAAAATAGACTTCCGATCTATATGATCATGCTCCCCAATGGATATACCGAAATAGAACTGACCGTTTATCCGGAAGATACTGACCTGACAGATCATTCGGAAGCTACAACGCATGAATACCTATACTTGATGTCAGATGGACATGAGACAGGCTCTCTTATGGACGAAGTGTTCGATCTGTCTGATTAGAAAATACGGGGAAATCGGAAAAACCTCCTATGGCACTGTCAAAATGCTGCGCCATAGGAGGTCTTGTTTTACAAAGAGACCATGTCGTATGTCCTATATTATTTTCTTCCCCAGGCGTCGACCCAGCTGCCTTTACGGCGGCTGTTCTTCTACAGCGAACGTCCGAATTCGTAGAGCTCCCTGTGCTTTTCGGGGGACTTGTTCTGCTTGCCGTTGGCGGTGAAGATGCCGGCGTTCTCGACGCCCCAGTATTCCACGATGGACTGGAAATACTCGGTGATGGCGGCGCCGTAGACGTATTTGCTTCCCGAGCTCATGATCAGGGCGACCTTTCTGCACCTTTCGGGGATGTCGAAGGAATAGGTCCTGTGGATCGCGGCCTGAAGCTGGGCGGACAGGGTGAAGTAATAGATGGGCGAAGCGAAGACTATCATGTCCGACTCCAGCAGGGCGGGATAGATCTTCTGCATGTCATCCTTCTGGCAGCAGACGCCCTTTTCCGTCTTTCTGCAGTATTCACAGGCCATGCAGCCCCTGATGTTCATGTGGGCGACGTTGAATACGGTGACCTGATGGCCCTTTTCCCCGGCGCCTTCGGCAAAGGCGCTGACCATGTCGGACGTAGGTCCATCCAAATGAGGGCTGCCGTTGAGAACCGTTATATTCATTTTATCCTCCTTGTATCTTCAGGCGCGGTCATCCGCGCCGGACTCGTAATTTCGGGGATGACTGCGGACAGCGGTCTATTTTCCCGCCGGGCCCCGCGGGACCCGTCTTCTTTACTCGGCGGAGATGGTGATGGTCACGTCGCCGTTTCCGAGAAGAGCCTTCATCTCTTCGGCGGTCCTGTCCTCCACCCGGCCCAGCCTGGTATATGCCCAGGAGTTGGAGCCGTAGAAAACTACGATCTGGTCTCCCGAATAAAGGACTATGTCCCCGGCCTGGGTGGTCGTCTGAGCGTCGTTTCTGGGAAGCTTCTGCCCGATGCTCCCCACCTGCTCAAAGCCTCCGTACATGGACATCTGAACGGTGAGGGGTCCTTCGCTGACCAGCTCCGCCAGAGCCTTCACCGACTCGTTGTCCTGCCACCTGACCGCGACAGGGGTATCGCCTATGGTAAGCTTCATTTCTTTCTCCTTTGGATCTTCTGTTTCCGCCGGCGTCTCCTTCGTATCGGCGGATGCTGCGTCTGTCCCATCTTCCGGCTGCGGGACGCTCTGCGGGGCGGGATCCTCTTCCTGCACGGCCGGGACCTGCTGATCTGCAGCCTGCGCGGCGATCTCCTCAGCCTGCTCCCTGTCCGGACCTGCCGCAGCGCAGCCCGGAAGCATCATGGTAAGAGCCAGATATATCGCGAGAGCGGTCTTCATCCTCATTCCCCCATGAACTCCCTGATCTTCTGCATCTTTTCGCTCTGCCTTACGCCGAAGGGACAGCGGCTGTCGCAGTGACCGCAGCCGATACAGTCCGAAGCCTTCTTCTCAAGGCCCAGATAGTGCTGCTTTGCCATGTCGTCCCCAGCAAGGGCGAGATCATAGTATTTGTTCACCAGACCTATCTCGATTCCCATGGGACAGGGGCTGCAGTGATTGCAGTAGACGCATCTGCCCACGGCGTCGGCGGGAGCGAAGCTGCCCAGGACCGAGTAATCCAGCGCTTCTTCGGGCTGATCGTAATAAGCCAGCAGTGCCTCGACCTGTTCGACGCTCTGAGCGCCGGGAAGCACCGTGACCACGCCAGGCTTGTCCAACACATATTTGAGACATTGATAGGGTGTCAGGGCTCTGCCAAAGGGAGACAGAGAAGCGTCCAGCAGCTGGCCTCCGCAGAAGGGCTTCATGACCGAGATACCTACGCCCTGCTTCTCGCAGCGCTGATAGACCGCGGTCCTTTCGTCTACCGAGCCTCTCGAGGTCTTGGTGGTGCCCTTTCCGAAGTCGTAGACCGGATTGACGGAGAACATGAGCATGTCGATGTCCACCTGATCCATGATGCGCCGGATCAGCGTGGGGGTGTGGGAGGACAGGCCCAGATGCCTGACCACGCCCTGCTCCTTCATGCTCAGAAGATAATCGTATATGCCGTTCTTAAGGTATCCGTCCCAGTCGCTGTTCTCATCCAGGCAGTGGATGAAACCGTAATCGATGTAGTCGGTGCGAAGCTCCTTCAGCTGGCGGTCGACGGATCTTTTCACGGTGTCGAGATCAAGGCTCCAGCCGTAGGTGACGTTGGAATAATCCGCACCGAAATGGATCTGATAAAACAGGTCCCTTCTCAGGTCCGAGAGGGCTTCGCCGTAGATAGGGAAGCTGGTGCCGTCCCCCGCGGCAAGATCGAAATAGTTGACTCCGCCTTCGACCGCCCTTCTCAAGGCTCTGACCGCCTCGTCCATACCGGCGTTGAACATGTATGACGAACCGATGCCGATCTCGCTGATCCTGTCACCGGTCTTTCTGTTGATCCTGTACTTCATTTTTCCTCCTCTCACCGCTGGCGGCAATGACTGCCGCTTCCTCATCTATTATGATATCACCTGCCGCATCCGCAAACAAATACTTATAGCTGATGGTCATCCATGCTATAATTGCATAGAAGAACGCTTCAGACATCAGGGAGGCAACATGGATCTTAAGACGATGGAATATTATCTGGCCGTGGTCAGAGAGGGCAGCATAACCGCCGCCGCCGAAGCGCTGCACCTGTCCCAGCCGGCCCTTTCCAGAAAGATGAAGGATCTGGAGGATGAGCTGGGCGTGGTGCTCTTTCGAAGGGGAAACCGGAGGGTGACCCTGACCGACGAGGGGATCATCCTCAGGCGGCGCGCCGATGAGATGATCAGGCTCATGGCCCAGACCGAAAGAGACATCGAAGGGGCGCGTAAAGGGCTGACCGGCGAAGTGAACATCGGGGCCGGCGAGTCGGCGGCCTTCCACATCCTTTCCGGGGTCGCGGGAGACATCTCGCGGGAATATCCGGGGATCCGCTTCAGCGTGACCAGCGGCGACACGGAGGACCTGACGGACCAGCTGTCCGGGGGCCTTCTGGATCTTGCCCTGATCTTCAGCGGATTTGACCGGGATGTATACCAGTATATCAGGCTGCCTGTCCCCGACCGGTTCGGGGTCCTGATGAGAAAGGACTGCAGTCTGGCCGCAAAGGAAAGGATAAGGCCGGAGGATCTTCGCGGCGTCCCGGTGATGATATCCCGGGCGGAGGCCCCTTCGTTCATGGGGGCTGACGCCTTCAAGGCTCTCGACGTCTTCGGGACGTACAATCTGATCTACAACGCATCGCTGATGGTGGAGGATATGGGCTGCTGCGCCATCTGCTTTGGCGGCCTCGTCGATACCGGGGATGAGTCTCCCCTTTGCTTCAGGCCCCTCGAGCCCGGGATCACGGTCTACGGGTCTGTGATCTGGAAAAGATATCAGCCCCTTTCCCCCGCCGCCCGCATCTTCATGGACAGACTGAGGGACGCCCTGAAAAAAATGAGCAGCCGTGAATAAAACGCCGTAATAATGATCATCTAAACCATTTCACGTTTTCTTGATAATCAAATGCTATACTATGCATAAATTGGGATTTATCGGGATAAAAAGAGAGGACTGCAAGGCCATATGAAGCATGAAGAAATAAGAGGGAAAAAGATTATACTGCGCATGCAAAGAGAAGAAGACGCTCCGTTTTTCGCCTATTGGTTTAATCAGCCGCAGGTTATGTTTCAATGCGGATTTGAGAAGACAACCGATGAAGAAGAGGAGAAAAGAACTATTAACGTCAGCCACAAATCGGAAGACTCGGTTTGGTTTACGATTACTGATCTTGACGGTAATATTATTGGCGAGACCGGTTTGCTCCGTATGTTTCCCGCGTGGCACCAAACCGATTTGACGATTATTATTCCAGACCCTGAAATGCAGCATAAAGGATATGGTTCGGAAGCAATCCGCATCATGCTGGACATGGCATTTCATGAGTATGAGATGCATCGTGTCTCGATCGGCGTGGTAGGGTTGAATACAGATGCACTGGAATTCTACAAGAAAATCGGTTTCAAGCAGGAAGGTATTTTGGAAGAGGCATATTATTATAACGATGAGTACAGCGATTTTATAATGATGCGAATCCTTAGCCAAGAATGGAAATAAGCGACAAATTC
>JAFRQL010000021.1 GCA_017428655.1 Bacillota bacterium
AAGCTCAGCATGAACTTCACTTCTTCCTTGGTCAGCAGCCTGTCCAGGATCCAGAAGTCCATGTGGTTCTCTTTCATGGCGCCGGGGAGCTTCCTGGGGATGCTGTCGGTGATCATCACGGCCAGCTTTTTTACCAGCTTCTCCTTTTCGGGATCGTCGCAGTGGTGCCCCTCCACCGGGTAGTCGCGCTCGTTTACGTGTATCTTCGGATTTACTTCTTTGACCATCCTGCTTCCTCCTTTTTACTCGATGGGGATGCGGACGGTCATGTCGGAGAGGGGATAGCAGGAGCAGGCGTGGACGTAATTGAAGTCCTTGTCCGCCGCTCTTCTTCCGTCGTTCTCCGGGCACACGAAATACTCGCCCGAAAGGACCTTGGTCCTGCAGAACCCGCATTCGCCGCTTCTGCAGGCGGTGTCGATCTTGATCCCTGCCCGCTCAAAGGCGGTGACCAGGCTCTCGCAGGCCCTGGCCGGGATCACGTCCTCCGCGATGCCCCGCTTAACGGTGAGGCTGAAAGTCTCCCCGGCCTTTTCCGCGGGATAACCGTCGTAGGCGGTGATGTCTCTCGCCTGGCCGAAGACCTCGAAGCGGACCCTCCTGGCGGGGATGTCCAGCTTCTTGAGCTCTTCTCTCATGAAGCGGTACATGGCCTGAGGACCGCAGATGAAGTAGGTGGAGTCCTTGGCGGAGTACTTTTTGATGATGTCCGCGGTTATGAAGCCTCTTTCGCCCTGCCACGAGGGATCGTCCCCCGACAGAACGTGGACGATCTTCACCTTATCGCACTTGATCCTGTCCAGCTCGTCCTTGAGGATGATGTCGTCCGCGGAGACCGACCCGAAAATGATGGTCAGGTCGTAGTCCAGCTTTCCCGCCGCGATCTCCTTGGCCATGGAGGCGAAGGGAGTGATGCCGGTGCCGCCGGCCAAAGCGACCACGTGCTTTGAGTCTCTTAAAGGCTCCCAGTAGAACTGGCCCAGGCCCATGTTGCCTGTGACCTCGTCTCCGGGCTTGAGCTTGTCGTTGATGTAGTCGGCGATGAAGCCGTCTCCCTTGGAGCGGCGGACGGTGATCTCGGCGAAGGAGCCTTCTCCCCTTGCTTCAAAGGGAGCCGACGAGATCGAATAGGGCCTTGAGACGGTCTTCCCGTCGATCTCGAATTCCAGCGAGATGAACTGTCCCGCGTAGAAATAGGGCAGCTCCCCTCCGTCCTTTCTCACGAATCTGACGGTCTTTGCCGTCGGGCTCGCCTGCCTGATCTCCTTTACCACCAGCCTGAGCTTTCCGGGATGCCAGGCTTTGGCGGTCTCGGCGATGGCGTCGTACTTCACCGGGAAGACCGAGGCGTTCTCGATGGCCTCGCGCCTCATCTTGGTGACCCTCGAGGCTCCGCCTACGTCCTGCAGAAATCCGTAGTAGTTCATTTTGCGGACGCCCCCTTTCTCTTCTTCGCTATGTCGTCCAGGACCAGCTTGGCGGCCTTTCTTCCGTTGGTGACCGCGGGACCCATGCCGTCGCCCGAGATCTGGTGGGCTCCGGCGAACTCCAGGCCTTCGATGAACCTGTCTTCCTCTTCGGTCTGCAGCCTTGCGATGATGTGGTCCTCCATGGTGTGGGCGTAGCCGTAGATGCAGCCGTTCCACATGCCGGTGTAGTGGGAGATGGTCATGGGCGTCTCGATGACGATCTCAAGGATATGATCCAGCAGATCGACGCCCAGGTACTCCGACATATCGTCGATCAGGGCCTTTGCCACCTTGTGCTTCACCTCGTAGATCCTGTCCGGGCCCACGGCCTTCCATCCGTCCGCCCTGGGCAGGGTAGTGATGGAGAAGGAGCAGGTCCCCGCGGGAGTCGCGTCGGGATTGGCCAGGTTGTGGCAGATGCAGGTTGCGTAGTTGTAGGGCCCCAGGCCCTTGAGCTCTTCGTAGCAGGCGTCGGTGTCCATGGTCTTTCCGCGGAATATGCTGTAGTCCTTGATGCCCAGCTCCTCGGCGGTCCTGTCCAGGATCATGATGACCGAGAAGGCGGAAAGTCCCAGCCTTCTTCCGTTGACCATCTTGATGGCCTTTTCGGGGACCTCGGAGAGAGGCTCGATCATGGAAGTATAGACCTTGTTGGGGTAGGCCGCAGAGATGACGTAGTCGCTGTGGATCTCGTCCCCTCTCGCGGTCCGGACCCCGTAGACCTTGCCGTCCTTGACCAGGATCTTCTCGACGTGCTGTTTGTATTCGATCTGGACCCCCATCTCCTCGGCCCTTTCGGCCAGCTTCAGCGACATCTCGTGGCTGAACTTGCGGGGGATGTAGGAGCCGTAGCCCACGTAGTCCGCCATCAACACCGCGTAGATGGTGAAGGGCAGGTCGGAAAAGCCGGAGCCTACGTAGATCCAGTAGGGCGCCAGCAGGTCCAGGGCCTTCTGGGGCAGGTCGAAGGTGTCCAGGATCTCCTTGGTGGTGTAGCCGGCGGTCCTGACGAAGTCGTTGTGCTTAAGGAGCATCATGGGCTTGCTCATGGGGTGGATGGACAGCTCGTTGACGCTGTTGTATACCCTGTCGCAAAGCTGAAGGAGGCTCAGGACCTTGCTGAAGGTGCCGGGGACGACGGCGTCGATCTCGCCGGCGAATTTCCGCAGGCCCGGATGGAGGGTGACCTCAAGGCCGGGCAGGGAGGCGTGGTAGCACTCGGGGACCTTCATCCAGTCGATGTCCACGCCCATGTCGTCGAAGAATTTGCCGACCTTGAGCCTGTTTCCTTTTTCGCCTATGCTCATCATCTCGTGGAGGGTCGCCTCGATCTCGATCCCGCCGCGGACGAAGCTGGTGGCAACGCCGCCGGGCAGATTGTGCCTCTCAAGGACCAGCACGTCCAGGCCCTTGTCCGCCAGCATCAGGGCAGACGAAAGGCCCGCCAGGGCTCCTCCTATGACGATGACGTCATAGTGGTCTTTGTAATATTTCATCGCTTTTCTCCCCTATTAGAAGAACCTTTCGACCAGTTCTCTGGAGTACTCCGCGGTCTCGTCCATGTCGCCGAAGCTCATGATCTCGCCCGCGTAGAAGGTCCTGTACTTGCCCTGCATGGCCTCGACCTTCTCGTACCAGCCGTTCTTGTAGTCCTCGCTGAAAACGTGGGGGAAGTAATAGACGCTCCACTCGTTGATAACGTTGCTGGCCGGGTTGCCCATGACCTTCAGGTCGTCCAGGACGGTCTGCCTGCAGACGTCGTAGGGGACTTCCTCCATGTCCTTGTGCTTTCTCAGGGCATAGGTGGTGATGACCTGGTCCTTGGTGTCTCTCCAGCGGCGGTAGTAGACCATCAGGTGGCCCAGCTTTGCTGGGACCATGTTGTCGAAGACGTAGTAGGAGATCTCGGGGTGGTCCTCGGGCTTGGTCTCAACGGCGAGAACGTCGTAGCGCTCGTAGTCGATCTTGGAGAAGAGCTCCTTCTCGTCGTCTCTGGCGTCGAAGTAGTCGACCATGCCGATCTGGCCGTCGGCCCTCTTGTCGGGGATGTAGAGGGGAGCGGTGACGATGATGTAATCGTATTCCTTGGTCTCTCCGTTGGCGGTCACATAGACCTTGTCATCCTTTCTTTCGACCTTCTCGATGGTCTGGCTCAGGACGGCGGGGTGCATCAGGTGATCGTTGAGCTGCTCCCAGATGTACTGGGTGCCGTTCTTCCAGGTCCAGAGGTTGATCTTGACGAAGTTCATGCAGGTCTGGAAGTCCAGGTATTTGAGCACGTAGGCCGCAGGGATCTCGTCGAAGTATCCGTAGCCGAAGGAGGTGAAGGGCCCGATCCAGACGTCCTGGGTCAGCTCGACTCCGTTGAGCTCGCAGAACTTGTTGAAGGGCAGGGACAGATCCTTCAGGTTGGGGTTGGTCCCGCTGACCGGCTCTCTCTTAGCGTTGGTCTGGGAGAAGCCTTCGTAGCGTCCCTCGGAGACTCCTCTGTGGCCGTTGAGGTCGTAGCCCTTGTACTTGGTCTCCAGGATCTCGCCCAGCTTTTTGATCTGCTTCTTCATCTTGAGCAGCCTGGGGATCTTGAAGAGGTTCTTCTTGGGCTCGAAGGGCTCGATGACCTTGCCCTGGCCGTTCTTGTAGTTCCTGTTGAGCTTGGGACCGTCGTGGGTGATACCGCAGAACTCCTCCACGTCGTGGACGGCGTAGTAGGAGGGGACGCCCATGATGGCGCCCATCTCATAGCGCCTGCCGTTGTAGGTGGGGGACCAGCACTTGCCGCCGACCCTGTCCAGGCGTTCGAGTATGGTGTAGTTGGTGTAACCCTTCTTTTCGAGATACATACCGGCTGAAAGGCCCGCGGGGCCGCCGCCGACGATGCAGATGCGTGCGTTCTTGTCCATTTTGTTCCTCCGTGAAAAAATGTATAAAATAATATCTTTTTTATTCTACACCCAAAAGCGGACGTTTACACGCAAATTTGTGATTTTTTTAGCAGAATGTGCCGGTTTTGTCCGTATTTTGAGCATTCGTTGGGCGGGGCGCGTTGTCAAGCCTGCGTTAACATGATATTATTATGGCGATATGCGTGAGCGAAGCCAGCGGAGGATATGATGAGATTCGGCAGTTTCAGCGAGATGACAGGCTATTACGCGGAGAGGACCCCGGATTCTCCCGCCCTCGTTTTCGAGGAGGGGGGAAGCGTTAAGGCGCTGAGCTTTTCGGCGTTCCACGGGAGGATCCGCGAAAGAGCTGAGGAACTGAAAAGCGCCGCGGTTCTTGGTGCGGGGAGCGGAGCGGAAGGGCCTGCGGGCGTCCGCTGCGTGGGAGTCTTCTGCACCGGAAGCCTCGACTGTGTCGTCGATATCCTCGCCGCGGCCCGGGCGGGCTTTCAGCAGGTATTGCTGGATCCCATGGCGTCCGACGAGCTCCTGAAGGAGCAGATCGGCCTTTCCGGGGCGGACATGCTGCTGGGAGACGAGGACCTGGCGGAGGAGTTCGAAGAATTTCTAAGGCCTGCCGGGCAGGCTCCGGATCTTAAGGCCGGGCGCATCCTCTTCTTCACCTCCGGCACCACCGCGTCTGCAAGGGCGGTGGCTCTCAGCGAAGCCTCCCTTTGCTGCAGCGCCTACAACGGAGGGAGCCTGCTCCCCCTTGATCCTTCGGACAGACTGCTGCTGATGCTTCCCCTGAACCACGTCTTCGGCTTCGTCTGCGGCCTGCTCTGGCCCCTTTCCTGCGGGGCGTCGGCAGCCCTGGGAAGAGGCCCCAGGCACTACGCCGACGACATGGCCTTCTTCAGGCCCACCGCCGTATCGCTGGTGCCCCTGCTCTTGGGCTTTCTGCTGAAGAACGGGCTTCTCAACGAAGAGCTCAGGCTCATGCTCATCGGAGCCGGCGAATGTCCGCCCGCTCTCATCAGGGCCGTCAAGGACAAGGGCATAAGGGTGAGCTTCGGCTACGGTCTCACCGAGACCAGCTCGGGCCTTGCCCTGTCTCTCGGGGACGATCCCTACGCCCTGACGGTCTGCCCCGATGACGAGATCAGGATCGCCTCCGACGGCGAGATCATGGTAAGAGCGCCGGGCTCCATGATGGAGGGCTATTACAGGGATCCCGAAGCCACCGCGAGGGCTTTTTCCGACGGCTGGCTCATGACCGGAGATCTGGGCCTGATCGGAGAAGGGGGAAGGCTTTGGATCACCGGAAGAAAGAAGGACATATTCGTCCTTCCCGACGGGACCAAGGTCTACCTGCCCGAATACGAGGCAAAGCTCTCGGAGGTCCTTGCCGGAAGGGACTTCGCCCTGTTCATGAAGGACGGGGCCGTCTGCCTGGCGGTATCAGGCGGAAAGAGCGAAGAGGACGGGATCGCCGAAGCGGTCCTGCCGCTGATGAAGACGCTGCCGAGAGGGCAGCAGATAAGAAGGATCCTCATGACAGGCGCCATACCCAGGACCGCCACCGGAAAGGTCAGGCGCTGGGCCCTCGCCGAAGAGGTGAACTAGCGGCCGAAGGAACGGCCCAACTACCCGGAACATATACACATGAACAGAGAAGAGATACTTAAAAAGACCGTCGAGGTCATATACGAATGCGTCCCCGAGATGGAGGGGACAGAGCTTTCAGAGGAAAGCGTCATCAACACCGATACCGCCATCGATTCCATGGGCTTTACCATGGTTATCTGCAGGCTCGAGGGCATCTTCGGGATCAAGATCCCGGACCGCCAGTGGACCAAGCTGTCGACTTTGGGCGACGTTATATCGGCGATAGAAAAGCAGCTGAAAAAGCAGGGCCGCCTGGCCTAGGCACCGGCTATGGACGTCTACCGTTTCAAATACCGGCTCCGCAGCTGCGACGTGGATGCGCGAAGAAGGTTCAGGCTCAGCAGGCTCTTTGAGATGCTGCAGGAGGCCGCCATCGCCCACACCGAGCTTCTCGGGGCGGGGCGCTCCAGGACCCTGGACAGGGGATTCCTGTGGGTCGTGACGCTGCAGAACCTTTATATCTCAAGGCTTCCCGAATATGATGAGAGGATCGTCCTCGAGTCCTGGCCGGGAGAGACCATGCATACCCTCTTCCCCAGGTACTGGCTGATCAGGGACGAAAAAGGCGAAGAACTGCTCAGGGCGTCCTCGGTCTGGACCCTGATGGACGAAAGGACCCGGCGCATGGCGGCGGAGGACGAGACCGGGATCGTCATAGGCGGCCTGGTCACCGGAAATGAAGCGCCCTTCCCGCGGCCTCCCAGGCTCCTCAAGGCCCCGGAGACCCTGGATTTTACCGTCCCCCGCAGCTTCACCGACCTCAACGGCCACATGAACAACACCAGGTACTTCGACCTGGCGGAGGACCTTCTCCCCGAAGATCTGGCTGGCCGCGCGCCATGCGAGATCATGAGCGAGTTCTCGGGGGAAGCGAGGGAAGGCGACTGCATCGCCCTGTTGAAAGAGACCGACGGAGATACCTTCAGGCTGGCCGGAGAGTGCGGAAGGCGGCTGTTCAGGCTGAGCATAAGATTTAAGGAGGAAAGATGATGGACCTCAGATACAAGATAGTCGAAACGAAAGAAAGGATCCTGGCGGACAACGACCAGGCCGCGGAGAAGACCAGGGCCGCCATGAAGGCCCAGGGCACTGTCTTCATCAACCTGATGGGATCGCCGGGAGCGGGCAAGACCTCCCTGCTCCTGGGGCTCATTCCCAGGCTCGGGGACCGCTACCGCATAGGCGTCATGGAGGCCGACGTTGATTCCGACGTGGACGCGAAGACCATGGCGGACGCTGGAGTCAGGGTGATCCAGCTCCATTCCGCCGGGCTCTGCCACATGGACGCCGACATGACCGCAAGAGGCCTTGAGAGCTTCGGCACCGAAGGCCTGGACCTGATTTTCCTTGAAAATATAGGCAATCTGGTATGTCCCGCCGAGTTCGACGTCGGCGCGGACTTCAGGATGATGATCCTTTCGGTCCCGGAGGGGGACGACAAGCCCCTCAAGTACCCGCTGATGTTCACGGTCAGCGACGTCATGGTCGTCAACAAGATCGACGCCGCAGCGGTCTTTGATTTCGATTTCGACGCCGCAGCCGAAAGAGCCAGGGCTCTCAATCCCAACATCGAGGTCCACAGGGTCTCGGCGGTGAAGGGCACGGGCATGGACGAGCTGGCCGAGGCTCTTGCCGCGAGGATAGAAAAGATCAGGAAAGGAAGGGCATAAGCCATGAAGATCATAAAACTGGGCGAAAAGATCACCGCAGCCAACGACCGGGAGGCCGAGGCCCTGCGCCAAAGGCTCAAAGAGAAGGGCATCCTTCTTATCAACCTGATGAGCGCCGCGGGCTCGGGCAAGACCACCCTCCTTTCCCGCATAATAAAGGACATGAAGGAGACCCGCATCGGGGTCATGGAGGCTGACATCGCCTCCGACGTGGACGCGGTCCGCATCGAGGCTCTGGGGGCCAGGGCGATCCAGGTCCACACCAACGGCATGTGCCACATGGACGCGGGCATGACCGCGGAGGCAGTCGACGCTCTGGGAGACGACGAGCTTGACCTCATATTCCTGGAGAACGTGGGCAACCTCATCTGTCCCGCCGAATACGACACCGGCGCGGGAAAGAAGCTGATGATCCTGTCGGTCCCGGAAGGGGACGACAAGCCCCTCAAGTACCCGCTGATGTTCATGGAGAGCGACGCTCTGGTGATCTCAAAGATGGACGCCAGGGAGTTCTTCCCCTTCGACATGGAGGCCTTTACCGACCGGGTCCGGATCCTCAATCCGGATATAAAGATCTTCCCTGTGTCGGCGAAGACCGGAGAGGGCATGGAGGCCCTGGAAGGCTGGCTCTCTGAGGCTCTTGAGGAGTGGAGAAGTTAGAGAATGCATGAGATGGGCATAGTGCTGCATCTGGCAAAGACCCTGGATCAGACCGCCGCAGAAGAAAAGCTCTCCCGGATCTCGAAGGTGACCCTTCAGGTGGGAGAGGTGTCGGGCATCATCACCGATCTTTTCGTGGACGCCTGGAACTATTTCAAGCCCCGTCACCCGGTGCTGGCCGATTCCGAGCTGGTGCTGGAGGAGATCCCTGCCGTGACCTGGTGCGACAGCTGCAAGAGCAAATACGAGACCGTCCGCTACGGCAGGACCTGTCCCTACTGCGGCAGCGGCGAGACCTGGCTTCTGCAGGGAAACGAATGCGTCATAAAGGAGATCGAGGCGGAGTGAGGCGCAGGGCCCGGCTGCTTTGCCGGCCTTCGGGCGCGTGCTGATCGGGCGCGGAGCTTTCCGGAGCGGCGCAAAGACGCGGGGCTAAGCAGCCCGGCAGCCGGACCTTAGATCAGTCCTTTATAAACTAAAAACGCGATAAAAGCGATATTCAAGACGAGAAAGAAGGGCACGCCGATGGTGAATCTGGCGTGCTTTGTCTTGTGATGGAAGAATTTCATCCCGGCCAGGGCGCCGGGGGCTCCAAGAAAGAAGGCCATGGCCAGCAGGGTCTTTTCGGGGGTGCGCCAGCTTCCCTTCTTCGCCTTGCGCTTGTCGATGCCGTAGGCCGCGAATACTATGATGTTCCATGCCGCGAGGACCGCGGCCAGCTTAAGTCTCATATCCATGGCCCCTATTATACACCGCGAAAGCCGCCCGCGGCGTTTTTTCGTTGACACAAAAGGCCGCTTCGTGGTATATTTGCTTCCGCAAACATAGGGAGTAGTGAGCGCCGTCAGGCGTTTCCCCGTCCGTCATCACGCCTAAAGGCCGGGCAGGGAACTTCATGAAGGATGTTACGAGACTATGATCGCATGGGCGGTCGGGTCTCTTTTTTTCGGCCTCGTACCGCAGGTAACATGGGGCCCGCGGGGCAGCACTGCCGCGGGATCCCGTCTCATGAAGTCACAAACAAGGAGGAAAAAACATGCTGCCACACATCTTATGGTTCGCTTTCGGTCTTGTGCTGCTCATCAAGGGCGGAGACTGGTTCGTCGACGGCGCGGCCGATCTGGCCAAGCGCTTCAGGGTGCCGGACATCCTCATCGGCGCGACGGTGGTCTCCATCGGGACGACCCTGCCCGAGGTCATGGTAAGCGCCACTTCCGCCGCTCAGGGACAGGGCGCCATGGCCTACGGCAACGCTGTCGGTTCGGTCATCTGCAACACCGCTCTGATCTCGGCCCTGACGGTGGCCATCAGGCCCTCTTCGGTGGACAGGAAGTCCCTGCTCACCCCGGTGGCCTTCTTCTTCGGCGCAGCCGCCATCTACTCGGCGGTCGCCTATACCGGAGGCAACTTCACCAGACCCGTCGGTCTCGTCCTTCTCGCTCTCTTCGTCATATACATGGTCGTCGCTGTCCGTCAGGCCCTGACCTCAGGCTCCAAGGCTTCTGAGGAAGCCGGCGCTGAGGAAGACGGCGAGCTTATGCCCGTCTGGAAGGAGCTCCTCCTTCTGGTCCTGGGAGCCGGCGTCATCGCCTGGGGAGCAGATCTTCTGGTGGACCACGGCATCGCCATCGCCGAGGGCTTCGGCGTGCCCCAGACCGTCATCGCCCTGACCTTCGTAGCTCTTGGGACCTCTCTCCCCGAGCTGGTCACCGCCATCACCTCCCTGATAAAGGGACACAGCGCCCTGTCGCTGGGCAACATCTGCGGCGCCAACCTGTTCAACCTGGTGCTGGTCAGCGGCATGGCCATCACCATCGGGCCCTTCCGCTTCTCCGCTCCCACCTTCGGCACCATGATGCTGGGCGGGAAGGAAGTCTTCTCTTCCCTGGTCATAGATACCCCGCTGATGCTCATCGTCATGGCGGTCCTGACCCTGCCGGCCATAAAGACCGGCCAGCTCAAGAGATGGCAGGGCATCCTGCTGCTGTGCCTTTACGCGGGCTTCTGCGCCTTCCAGTTCATGGGATAGGACGCGGGGCGCTGCGGCCGGAAACCTTGAGATATCAAGGCTCGAGCGTTTCGTGCAGCTCGTTACATAACATATATTATAAAACCGGAGACCTGTTTGGCCTCCGGTTTTTTTAGCGTTGATTCGGTTCTCGCGCGGTGCCGTGCTGCGGTCCTATTTCACAGAAGCGTTGAGCATGTTCATCGCTCTGTAGAGGTAGGTCACCACGTTGCAGCGGGGGCAGAGGCCCTGTACGAAGAAGCTTCCGTCCTCGGGATCGACGGTGTCCTTGAGCAGGCCGTTGGACTCCGCCCAGTTGAGGGCGTCGGCCCACCAGGTGGCGGTGTTCTCGGCTCCGGTGTCGCCGGGCCTTCCCAGGGTCCTCCACAGGAAGGTCAGTATGTGGGAGTTCCTGCACTGGACGTAGGGGCTGAAGGTGGTGGCGGTGGTGCCGTCGGTGATCTTGTTCTCCACGGCCCAGAGCACCGGCTTATAGAACCAGTCGGACTCCTTTACGTCGGTGAAGGGATTGACGGTGGTCTTGGGCTCGGGGCGTCCCATGGCCCTCCAAAGGAAGGTCACCACCTGGCCTCTGGTGCAGAGCTGGAAGGGCAGGAACTGTCCCTGTCCGTTGCCGTCTGTGACTCCGGTCTGGGCTGCCCAGCTGACCGCCTGCTCGTAGTAGGCGCCTTCGGGGATGTCGTCAAAGGGATGGGCAGGAGCGCCCTCAGGTCCCTTTGGATAGACCTGGACCTTGAATTCGAACTCCACCAGGCCTTTGTAATCGACGAAGATGCTCTGTTCTCCGGGCTCTTCGGCCTTATCCGGATAGAAGCTGAGGCCGGACAGATCCTTGATGTCCCTGAAGCCCAGGGTGGTGTAGAGGCGGCATTCCATGCCGGTCAGGTCGATGGGCTCGCCCACGGTGTATTCCATCTTATCGGGGGACTTGGTCATCTCCAGATCGGTCTCGTACTCCTGATCGGAGAAGTCGGTGTTCTCCACCTCGATCTCGTAGCTGACAGCGAAATGGCCCTTATATTCGACGCTGATGGTCTGCTTTCCGGTGCCCTGCGCGGTGGCGGGGAAGGTGGTGAAGGCGGTGGGATCGGTGATGTCCTTAAAGCCCATGCTGGTCCACAGGCGGCACTTTATGCCGGAAAGATCTATGGGTTCTCCCACCTTGTAGACCTTCTTGGTGGGCTCCTCCATCAGCTCCAGATCGACCTCGTATTCTCCTTCCGAGGGATCCTCGTAATCCACGTCCATGGGCAGGGGCTCGAAGCCGGGGACCTCCTCGACTCTCACCATGTAGGTGTCGGTCATGCCCTTGTATCCGACGGTGATCTCCTGGGGCCCGGCCTCGTTGAGCACCGGGGGATACCACATCAGGACTTCAGGGATGATGCTCTCCATGTAGGACCCGTCCTCGTAGGTGACCTTGTAGTGGATGCCGGAAAGATCCACCTGATCGCCCTGCTTGTAGGCGATCCTGTCGGGGTTTTTGGTGATCTCGAAGGTCTTGACGGGGCCGTCCATCTCGTCGTCTTCATATCCGATGGGGAAGAGGACGCATCTGAAATCCAGCCACAGGGTGGTGCTGCCCTCGGTGACCTCGCAGCGGTAGTAGAGCCACTCGTTCATCTTTTCCTGGGGGATGCCGAAGATGAGGAAGGCAGTGCCGTCGCCCAGGACCCTGATGGTGCCGTCTTCGTTGAAGTCGATGGGAAGGCCGTCCGGGTCGGTCTGATACCACTTGCAGCGGAAATCGCCAGTGGGGCTGTCGACCTTGACCTCGAAGGCGAATTCCTCGTCGGGGCTGTAGACGGTGATCTCGGTCGGGGATTCGGCCTCTATGGCAAGGGCTCTCGCCGCGAAGGCTGGAGCCGGGAAGGCCGAAACGATCAGCAGGGCGGTGAGGAGCACCGCCAGCAGCTTAGTTCTTTTCATAGTCTCTCCTTTCGTCTCGATATATCGCATGCCTTGAGGGGCTTCGCTGGGCGAAGCGGGCATAAAGCCGGGTATTCAGGCTTTCTTGTATATATTTTGACATCAGAAAAGGATAGTGTAAAGAAGAAAACTTTGAAAACCGGCGGTGCAACAGAATCTTAATAATAGGGAAAGATAATGATCGTATAGGTGATATAAAAATATGATATAATCCTTCGCGTATCATCCCCTGCGGGGGCGCTGCGCCTTCCGCGGGACCGTTTTTTAAGTCTTGTCTTTTCTTGCGCGGGATCCGGAGAGGTCCGAAGGAGGTGGCCGGTTTGATCATCAATACGGGGCAGAGGACCGATATCCCCGCGTTCTATTCGGAATGGTTCGCGGAAAGGCTCAGGGAGGGCTTCGTCTGCGTGCGAAATCCCTACGATCCGTCCCAGGTCAGCCGCTACAGGCTGGATCCTTCGGTGGTCGACGTCATCGGGTTCTGCACCAAGGATCCCGTGCCGATGTTCGCCCACATGGATCTTCTCAAGGATTACGGCCAGATCTGGCACATGACCATCACCCCCTACGGCAGGGACATAGAGCCGCGGGTCCCGGACAAGCACCGGATGCTGGAGGCTTTCCAGAGGCTCTCGGACATGGTCGGGATCGATTCCGTCTGCTGGCGCTACGATCCGATCCTGATCACCGAAAAGTATTCCGCGGAGTATCATCTCCGCGCCTTCGAAAAGATGGCGAGGGCCCTGGCGGGATACACCAGGTCCGTGGTCATAAGCTTCATAGACCTTTACCCTAAGGTGCGGAGGAACTTCCCGGAGATCTCAGAGGTCCCGAAGGAAACGCGGCTCTCGCTGGGCAGGGAGATCATCGGGATCGCCTCGTCCTGCGGGATGACGGTAAAGCCCTGCGCCGAAGGTGACGAGCTGGCGGCCTTCGGGGCCGACTGCAGCGGATGCATGCAGGTCAGGGATTACGAGAGGGCCATCGGAAAGAGGCTCATCGTCCCTAAGAAAAAGGCCGCCAGGGAGGCCTGCGCCTGCTATCTTTCCTGCGATATCGGGGCTTATGATACCTGCAGACATCTCTGCAGGTACTGCTACGCCAACGCGGATCCTCAGGCGGTGCTGGCGAAGAGCAGGCTCCACGATCCTCATTCCCCGTTTCTCATTGGCGGCAGCATGGAGGGGGACCGGGTCCACGACGTTCCCCAGACCTCGTGGATAGACCCCCAGCAGAGCATGTTCATGTGATCTTAAGGGCCCGTTTTCGGCCTGCCCAGGCCGCTTCTTCTTTGTGTTTTCTCCTGACGCTTCAGCGCGGTGATGTGCCGATTCGCGGGAGTGATAATTGAGGCTTTCTCTGCCCGATGATACAATTATTGCAGATAATTTTTCGTCCATGACCACAAGGAGCAGAGAAAATGCGGGATATCAGAAAAATAAACAAAGTGTCCGTCGACGGATTCAGCCTTGATCTTGAGAGCTTCGCGGCGGTGGCAAGAGGCTTCGCCCGGGTGGAGCTCGCGCAGTCGGCGAAGGAGGCCCTTGAGCGCTCCAGAGCCCTGATCGAAAAGATCGCTGAGGAAAAGCGGGTCGCCTACGGCATCACCACCGGTTTCGGAGATTTCGCCAGCGTGGCTGTCCCCGAGGAGATGACCAACCAGCTCTCGACCAATCTGGTGCTGAGCCACTGCGTCGGCACCGGCGATCCCTACAGAAGGGACCAGGTCAGGGGCATGATGCTCCTTCGCGCCAACGCCCTCTGCGCCGGCATCAGCGGCGTCCGTCCCGTCATCGTCACCATGCTCCTTGATATGCTCAACAAGGGAGTGACTCCCGTCGTCCCCCAGAAGGGGTCCCTCGGCGCCAGCGGAGATCTGGCTCCCCTTTCCCACATGGGACTGGTGCTCTTAGGCCTCGGCGAGGCGGAATATGAAGGCAGGGTAATGCCCGGCAAAGAGGCCATGGACCTGGCCGGCATTCCCACCCTGAAGAGCCTGGCGGCAAAGGAAGGCCTTGGCATCACCAACGGCACCTGCGCCATGACCTCCGTCGGAGCCCTCAATCTTTACGATACTCTCAACGCGGCCCTCACCGCTGATCTCACCGCTTCCATGACCCTGACCGCTCTCGCCGGCCAGCTCAACGCCTATCAGGAGAGGGTCCACACCGCAAGAGGCCAGAAGGGCCAGATCAAGACCGCAGCCAACATCAGAAGGCTCACCGAGGGCAGCGAGATCCTAGAGAAGGCCCAGGGCGCCAGGGTCCAGGACGCCTACGCCCTGCGCTGCGTGCCCCAGGTCCACGGAGCGGTCCGCGACGCCCTCGAGTTCGTCAGGGAAAAGATCGAGATCGAGCTCAACGCGGTCACCGACAACCCGCTGATCTTCCCCGAAGACGAGGAAGTGGTCTCCGGAGGCAATTTCCACGGCGAGCCCATCGCAATCCCCTGCGATCTGCTGGGCATAGCCTGCTCCGAGCTGGCGTCGATCTCCGAAAGGCGCACCGAGCGCATGGTCAACGCGGCTCTTTCCAACGGGCTCACCCCCTTCCTCACCACCGAGCCCGGGGTCAACAGCGGCTTCATGATCGTCCAGTACAGCGCGGCGTCCATGGCCTCCGAGAACAAGGTCCTGGCCCATCCCGCCTGCGTGGACAGCATCCCGTCTTCGGCCAACCAGGAGGACTTCGTCTCCATGGGCACCACCGCGGCGAGAAAGGCCGGATGGATCCTTGAAAACACCAGGTCGGTGCTGGCTTACGAGCTCCTCACCGCCTGCCAGGCGATAGATATAAGAAGACTGAAGAACGACTTCGGCCAGGGGCTCTCGCCGGTGGTCCAGAAGGTCTACGACCGGGTCCGCAGAGAGGTCCCGTTCTACGACAAGGACAGGGAGATGGTCCCGGACATCAAGGCCGTCGAAGCCCTCGTCAGGAGCGGCGAACTGCTGGACATCGTCCACGAATTCTTCGAGGATATGGAATAAAAAGCGAGGGGCAGCGCAAGGAGGCACCGCGCGTATCATAACGCGCGGCGGGTGACTCAAAGGTGGTGCCCGTCGCCGAGTGCCCGCAGGTGGATGGGACGGATGCCTTAAAGGCAGGATCCGCCGCAGCGCCTGCGCCAGGACCCCGAGCGGCAAAAGCAAACCGTAAAGAAGCTGCGCATTCACTGTAATGTGCAGCTGGAGGCTTCGGGCAATATAATACCGCGCACGGTGAGATGCGCGGGGGAAATGGTCTGGCAGATCGTTGAGGATCCGCCGGCTGATCGGATGAACGGATATCGGGCTGCGGCTTCCGTCCTGCGGCTGCAGGCTCCGTCGGCCTAGATCTTCTTCAGCACCGAGGCGTATCCGCCTTCTCCGTAGGAGAGGGCGCTGGAGACGCGGGTGATGGTCGTGTTGGAGGCTCCCAGCCTCTGCCTTAGGGCTTCGTAGGTCTCTCCTGCGGAAAGCCCTCTGGCGATCTCGAGCCTCTGGCTCAGATCCTCGATCTCGGCGGCAGTGCAGAGATCCTGCAGGAAAGCGAGGCATTCGCCCTCGTCCGAAAGGGAGAGGATCGCCTTGACTAGCTGATGTCTGGCGTCTTCGTCCGGAGTCTTGTCGGTGTTTTCGGTGGTCATAAAAGCTCCCAGGGCGCCCTGGCCCGCCAAAAGCGGTCCCGGACCCGTGCAAATAAGGTAAAAATAATATACAATAAATCTAACATCGACCGGTCGTTTTATCAACCGGGAAAAAGGAGGTCAAAATGGAATACCGCGCAGAAGACGCAATGGTGATCAAGCTTGACGACGAGCTCCCCGAATATCCGAAGTTCGTCCCGGGCATCCGCAGAGCCCCCAGAAGAGAGGCGGATCTCACCGAGCACGACAGAGAGCTGGCCATAAAGAACGCTCTCAGGTACATCCCGCCCAGATTCCACGAGCAGATGGCGAAGGAGTTCGCCCAGGAGCTGGACGAGAGGGGCCGCATCTACGGCTACCGTTTCCGCCCCGAAGGCAAGATCTGGGGAAAGCCCATCGATGAATACAAGGGCAAGTGCATCGAAGGCAGGGCAATGCAGGTCATGATCGACAACAACCTGGACTTCGACGTCGCCCTCTACCCCTACGAGCTGACCACCTACGGCGAGACCGGCCAGGTCTGCCAGAACTGGATGCAGTACAGGCTCATCAAGAAGTACCTGGAGAACCTGACCGACGAGCAGACCCTGGTTGTCATGTCCGGCCATCCTCTGGGCCTCTTCCATTCCCACAAGCTTGCCCCCAGATGCATCATAAGCAACGGCATCATGGTCGGCGAGTTCGACGATCTTAAGAATTTCAACAGGGCGGCAGCAATGGGCGTCGCCAACTACGGCCAGATGACCGCAGGCGGCTGGATGTACATCGGGCCCCAGGGCATCGTCCACGGCACCTTCAACACCTTGCTCAACGCCGGCCGCATCGTTCTGGGCGTCCCCGAGGACGGGAACCTGGCTGGAAGGCTCTTCATCTCCTCCGGTCTGGGCGGGATGAGCGGAGCTCAGGGGAAGGCCGCGGTCATCGCGGGAGCCGCATCCATCATCGCGGAGGTCGACGACAGCCGCATCACCACCCGCTACACCCAGGGCTGGGTCACCGACAGGACCGAGAGCCTGGACGAAGCCTGGGCAATGGCCAAGAAGCACCTGGAAGAGAAGACTCCCTGCGCCATCGCGTACCACGGCAACGTGGTCGACCTGCTGGAGTACCTCTACGACAAGAACGTCCACGTGGACCTGATGAGCGATCAGACCAGCTGCCACGTCCCCTACGACGGAGGCTACTGCCCTCAGGGCCTGACCTTCGAGCAGCGCACCGAGATGCTGGCCACCGACCGCGAAGGATTCAGGGAGCTGGTCAACAAGAGCCTCAGGCATCACTACGAGATGATCTGCAAGTTCCACGACAGAGGCACATACTTCTTCGACTACGGCAACAGCTTCCTCAAGGCGGTCTTCGACGCCGGCGTCACCGAGATCTGCCGCAACGGAGTCAATGACCTGGACGGCTTCGTGTTCCCGTCCTACGTCGAGGACATCCTCGGGCCCAACCTCTTCGACTTCGGCTACGGCCCCTTCAGATGGTGCTGCCTCTCCAGGAATCCCGAGGATCTGGACAAGACCGACGCCGCGGCTGCCGAGTATATCAAGGCCCACAACCGCAGGTATCAGGACTACGACAACTACATCTGGGTCAGGGACGCCAAGAAGAACAAGCTGGTCGTCGGGACCCAGTGCCGCATACTCTATCAGGACGCCGCGGGCCGCATGAACATCGCCCTCAAGTTCAACGAGATGGTCAGGAACGGCGAGATCGGACCGGTGATCCTGGGCCGCGACCACCACGACACCGGCGGCACCGATTCTCCCTTCAGAGAGACCAGCAACATCAAGGACGGCTCCAACATCATGGCTGACATGGCCGTCCAGTGCTACGCGGGCAACGCCGCCAGAGGCATGAGCTACATCGCTCTGCACAACGGCGGAGGCGTCGGCATCGGCAAGGCCATCAACGGCGGCTTCGGGATGGTCCTGGACGGGTCCGAGAGGGTGGACACCATCCTCAGGATGTCCATGCCCTGGGACACCATGGTCGGCGTCGCAAGGCGCAGCTGGGCCAGGAACGAGAACGCCATGGCCGTCGCTGCCGAGTACAACCTGCAGCAGAAGGGCCTGGATCACATCACCCTGCCGTTCATCGCGGACGACGAGGTCGTGAAGAAGGCGCTGGAAAAGTAAAGTGAGAGAACGGCCTTCGGGATGGGGAGCGTGTGTTATATAACATATGCTCGAAACCCGGAGGCCTTTATTTTTAAGGCTTTTATAAGAGGCAGATATGGAAAGACTTTTGATCAAGAATATCGGCATGCTGGCGACCCCCGAGGGCCGCGAGGCCAGAAGAGGACAGGAACAGGGCAGGATCAGGATCCTGAAGAACGCGTGGATCCTGGCGGAGGACGGGCTGATCAGAGCCCTCGGAGAAGGAGAAGCTCCGGTACCGGGAAGCGGGCAGGGCGAAGACGGTGCTTGCGGCGCCGAGGTCATCGACGCTCAGGGCTGCCTGGTGACCCCGGGCCTTGTCGACGCTCACACCCACCTGATCTTCGGCGGCTGGCGCCAGTACGAGATGGAGCAGAAGCTCAAGGGCGTACCGTACCTGGAGATCCTGGCCTCCGGCGGCGGCATCCTCTCGACTGTAAGGGCGACCAAGGCCGCCAGCGAGGACGAGCTCTACGATAAAGCGAAGCTGGCCCTGGACGAGATGCTCTCCTTCGGGACCACCACCTGCGAGGCAAAGAGCGGCTACGGCCTGGACGAGGAGACCGAGCTTCGGATGCTCAGGGCCATAAAAAGGCTTAACGAAGACCATCCCATCGACCTGGTCCCGACCTTCCTGGGCGCCCACGCCCTTCCCCCCGAATTCAAGGATGACCGCGAAGCCTTCATCAGCCTGCTCTGCGATAAGGTGATCCCCGAGGTCGCCGGACAGGGCCTTGCGGAATACTGCGACGTTTTCTGCGAGAGCGGCGTCTTCACCGCCGAAGAGACCAGGCGCATACTGCTGGCTGGCCAGAAGCACGGCCTGCGCTCCAAGGTCCATGCCGACGAGATCGAGGCCATCGGAGGCTCCCAGCTCGCCGGCGAGATCGGCGCGGTCTCAGCGGAGCACCTGATAGTCTGTCCGGACGAGGGCATCGAGAGCATGGCCAAAGGCGGCACGGTCGCCTGTCTGCTCCCCGCCACCAGCTTTTATCTGGGAGCAACGTTTGCCCCCGCCAGAAAGATGATCGAAGCGGGAGTCCCCGTCGCCATGGCGACTGATTTCAACCCCGGCTCCTGCCCCTGCCTCAACATGCAGCTGGTCATAAACCTGGGCTGCCTCAGGTACAGGCTGACCCCCGAGGAGGTCCTGACCGCCGTGACCCTCAACGGCGCCGCCGCCTGCGGAAGGGCTGCCAGCCGCGGCAGCATCGAGCCCGGCAAGCTCTGCGATCTGGTCATCTGGGATGCCCCCGACCTCAACTACATCTGCTACCGCCTGGGCAGCAACCTGGCGAAGCAGGTCATAAAAACGGGAAAGCCCGTGTAGACCGGCCGGAAAAAGCTGCCAATTTAAAGGCGCCGGACCGAAAGGAGAAAGACCATGGACGGAAAGATCAAAATGACCTTTAGCCTCACAGCCCTGATCCTGCTGATCGCGGCATGCCTGCTGCTGATGGGATGGCGCCTCGGGCTGCCTCCCTTTTCCGAAGCTGCAGCCCTAGGGAGCCTCAGGACCTCCGATGACAGTCCTTACACGGATCCTGCGGCTCTGCGTGAGCTTCGGTTCGATCTTTCCAAGGCCCTTGAAGACGAAAGCGCGGACTATGTCCTGCGCTTCGAACACGGTTTTCTTGCCGGCATCCTCAAGGGAGCGAAGGACGGTACCCCCGAGCTCCTTGAGATCGATGTGTTCAGCGGTAGCTTGATGAACAGCGCTCCGCAGACCGTCGTATCACAGCTGAATGAGATGGAAGGAAGCCTCGGTCCCCTCGCCTGGCGCCTAGAAAATGAAGATGTGCTTATCTTCAGCGGCGCGGGACCGATAGGCCGCTATGAGACGAAGGCTCTAAGGGGCATCTGCACCGGAGGCAGCGGGGCTCTCTGTTGGCTCGACGGCACGACCCTTCACATGGTCTTTCCCGATGAGCATCAGTGCAGCGACCCGCGGATCACGCCTCAAGAGGCAGAAATGCTCAAATACAGCCTTTTCAGGTCGAATGCTTCTTTCGTGAAAAGGACCGAAGAGCGGCTTATCTACTGCGAATCGTCCTCCTTCGACCATATGCCCCTGCAGGGCTCCGACGTGGTCATCCGGTCCCTTGACCTCGCGTCCGGCGAGTGCGAGGAGCTTGGCAGTTTTACGGCGATCATCTGGCAGTACAAAGACGATGGGGATGACCTCGTCGTTCTCGCCGACGGGAGGGAGGTCCTTAGGATCAGCCTGAATTGTTCGCGGGGATCCCGTAAGTATTCGTTGGCGGAATTGGTAAATACGTATATGACCGCAATTTCGGAGGAAGATTGCGAAACAGCGCTATCGCTGTTTGCGACTAATTTATACGGGAGAGATTATATCGTGAATGACGAGTATATCCCTATAGAGCAAGCTGAAAAAGAAGGCATGTTATTTTCTGATCCATTCAAGAAGAGCTATGATATGGAAAGGATCAGCAAAATCCTTGCATTTCATCACTCTGAGATCGTTAGAATCTGGGGGGAAGACGCATTTTCAAATGTGACTTTTGAGGTGTTGGAGCAGACTCCTAGCGCAAGCAATTCCATAGAAATTTATATAAACAGAGAAAGCGGTATGGAAATCGATTATAAGGAGTTCTCCAGACTTAATAATGAGTATTGGGATAAGATCGCAAAGGATAACGGTATAACTGTAGAAGAGCTCAAATCAAAAGAATTCTTACCATTGTTTATGGAAAATATGCAGAATGAGCCTGCAGGAATAGCCTTAAAAAGTGAAGAGAAGAGTTGCATGGTTAAATTGATGTTTTATGGGGACAGTGCCGCAAGTGATGGGTCGGAATATTTTAGATTTTACGCTACAGGCACCGATGACGCTTGGTATATTTTTCAAGGCTTAACATGGGAAGACCCTGTAATGGTGGAAGAAAGGCCCGACGTGTAACAATTGATTTTCCATTATAGCGTTGAAAGAATTTTTAACACTAAAGTGGAGCTCCGTTCCGCTGGGACGCCCCCGACCTCAATTACATCTGCTACAGGCTGGGCAGCAACCTGGCGAAGCAGGTCATAAAGGCCGGGAAAAGGGTCAGATAAGGGGGAAGAATGATCAGAAAGATAGCGCTGGGCGCCATGGCGGCTGCGGCGCTGGCCCTGGGGACCCAGCTCTCCGGCCTCGCAGGGATAAGGGATATTTCGAAGGATCCGACGCAGATGGCCGAAGCCGGAAAGGTCCCTTACGAAGCTCAGAGCGCTGAGGAACTCAAGACCGCGGCTTCCCAGGGATCCGCCCCAGAAGGAACTTCTGAAGAAGGAGCAAAGGATCAGCCCGCTCAGGAAGTAGCCTCGGAAGAATTGGTGAGCAAGCCCCGGACCGCAGAACAGCCCGCCAAGGCCGAAGGCGCGGATCCGAAAGATCCCGGAGCGCAGCCTTCCGAGCCCGTTACCATCCGGAGGGTCGGCCTCACAGCGGACATGCCCTATGCCAAAGCCTCCAGGATCAACACCGGAGAGGCGGTCCTCTACACCAACAACGCGGGGGCTCACGGAGACCTGGTGATCTGCGTCAACGCCGGCCACGGGACCAAAGGGGGCGCGAAGGTGAAGACCCCCTCCCACCCGGACGGAAGTCCCAAAGTCACCGGCGGCACCAACGCCAAGGGCGCGGTCGAGAGCTACGCGGTATCGGCCGGCATGATCTTTTCCGACGGCGCCTCCGAGGCCGAGGTCACCCTGAAAGAGGCGGTCCTCCTCCGGGATGAGCTGCTCGGGAGAGGCTACAGCGTCCTGATGATAAGGGAAGAGGCCGACGTTCAGCTGGACAACGTTGCCCGGACGGTGCTTGCCAATCAATATGCCGACTGCCATATCTCGATCCACTGGGATTCCACGTCGTCGGACAGGGGAGCCTTCTATATCGGCGTCCCCGACGCCCTCAAGACCATGGAGCCCGTCGCCTCGACCTGGGAAAAGAGCGAAGCCCTGGGCGAGGCGCTTATCGCGGGGCTCAGGGGCAGAGGCGTCAATATCTGGAAGAACGTGTCCATGGATCTCGACCTTACCCAGACCTCGTATTCCTCCATCCCCAGCGTCGACATGGAGCTGGGGGACAAGGCCTCCGACCACGGGAGCGAAGCCCTGGCGGCGCTGGCCAGGGGACTTGCCGACGGTATCGGATCATATTTCGGCCGGGATAAGTAGGGGATAGTGACGCCTTACGGGAGAATTATAATGCTTTGACGGGAGAGGCCCTTGCCGCCCGGACACAGCTTGTATCATGTCCGCTGCGGCCTATTGAAAACGATATGTTTCTCCTGTTTGTTAACAGCTTTGCTCCTTCGGGCGATCTGAGTTAACAGCCTGTGCCTTCCCGCGGAGAGCTGCTGTCAAAGACCGCCGGAGCAGTATGCAAAATATAGTGTTTGATGTGAAAATATGTCGATCTGCCTGCATCTTTACCATTGGCCATGGATGTTTTTCTGTGCAAAGTGATCCGATCCGGTCCCGCAGACCGGAAACGAGATAAAAGTGTTAAGTCACAGGCTCCTATCCCGGGAAAGAGTTAACATCGCGGTCAATCATTTCATCTACGCCCTTAGAATCCAAACGATCAGCGGGCTTGCGGGATTTTGCCGGACAGGATCCGGGGCCAATGCGCTTGATATGCAAAGATCCAGGCGTCTTTGAGGATTCCAAACGATTAGCGGGTTTGCGGGGTTTTGCCGGATTACATCCCGGGAAAAGGCGCAATATGCGCAAATATTAAGGCGTCTCTGACTATCCTCCGAAAATTTCACGATGCTAAATATTTGACTTGCCCTCTGCGGGCAAGTTTTTTTTCTTGCAATAATGGGCAGGCTTTGCTATCATACAATTGCAAATTACGAAAAGCTATTTCAAATAATGAAATATACGATCCGCATAACATCAAGACTCCCGGCAGGACTGTCCGGATAAGGCAGCGGCCGGCTGACCGCCGGATGCGGCTGCACCGGCCTCCGGTCCCGGCAGGCTGCCCGCAGAAAACAGGACAGCCGCAGAATTTCGAAAGGGCCCTGCGGCCAAAGCATGCGCCGCAAGGGGTGAAAGGAGCATCACATGATCAACGCAGCAGGACGCGACATCCCCGAATACATCGA
Source organism: Bacillota bacterium (assembly GCA_017428655.1). Lineage (GTDB taxonomy): Bacteria > Bacillota > Clostridia > Peptostreptococcales > Anaerovoracaceae > RGIG2707. The sequence continues at coordinate 23,205 of JAFRQL010000021.1, forward strand.
AGGCTACGGAAAGACCGTTCCCTATCAGGGAGCCTTCGCCATGAGCGGCCGTCCCACGGCCATCGTTCAGGCCAGCAGGCCCAAGAGCGCAGTGAGAGGCGAAAGCAAGCTCTGTGCCTCCATCGACGAGGTCCTCGACAAGCTGGATCTTCACGACGGGATGACCTTCTCCTTCCATCATCACCTTCGCAATGGCGACTACGTGACCAACATGGTCATGCTGGCCATCGCAAAGCGGGGCATCAAGGACATCCACCTGGCCGCCACCGGCCTCTTCGCCTGCCACGATCCCCTGGTCCCCCTGATCGAGGACGGGACCATCACCCGCATCAGCCTCTCCACCATCGGACGGGGCGGCATCGCCAAGGCCATCTCCGCGGGAAAGCTCAAGACCCCCTGCGTCTTCTACTCCCACGGCGGAAGGGCCTGCGCCGTTGAGAATGGCAGGCTCCACGTGGACGTCGCCTTCATCGCGGCACCCACCGCCGATCCTCAGGGCAACATGAACGGCTGCACCGGAAAGAGCGCCTGCGGCTGCCTTTCCTACAACCATGCCGACGCAGAGCACGCCGACAGGGTCGTCGCCATCACCGACAACCTGGTGCCTTATCCCTGCTGCCCGGCGGAGATCACCGAGAACTTCGTCGACTACGTGGTCGCGGTGGACAGCATCGGAGACCCGGCGGGCATCGTCAGCGGAGCGACCCAGATAACCACCAATCCCGACCGTCTGGCCGTGGCTGACCTTTGCGCCGAGCTGCTGGACAAGGCCGGATACATCAAGGAAGGCATGAACTTCCAGACCGGAGCGGGAGGCATCAGCCTCGCCGTCGCGGCCAAGATCCGCGACAGGTTCCTTGCCAAGGGCATCAGGGGCGGCTTCGGATCCGGGGGCATCACCTCGTATTTCGTCGACATGCTCCACGAAGGACTTCTGAGGGCCCTCTGGGATGTCCAGTGCTTCGACCAGCCCTCCATCGACAGCGTGGCAAACGACCCGGCCCACATGGTCATGAGCGGTTCCCATTACGGAAGCCCCGAAAACAAGGGCTGCGTCGCCAACAGCCTTGACGCCATGATCCTGGGAGCATTCGAGGTCGACACCGACTACAACATCAACGTCATCACCGGGTCCAACGGCATCATCATGAGCGCCGCCGGAGGCAATCCCGACACCGCCGCGGGAGCCGGGATCTCCATCGTAGCCAGCATGCTCATGAAAAAGGGCCCGACCTGCTTCATCAAGAAGGCGGTCACCACCGTCACCACCCCGGGCGAGACCGTGGACGCCGTAGTCACCGACTACGGCATCGCCATCAATCCCCTGCGCACCGATCTGCTGGAGGCTCTCAAGGATAGCGGACTTCCCCTGGTAACCATCGAGGAGCTGCAGAAGAAGGGCGAAGAGCTGGGCGACGTCTACACCGCCCCCAGCCTCGGCGACAAGATCGTCGGAGTGGTCGAATACAGGGACGGCACCGTCATCGACGTAGTCAGACAGGTGCTGTAGAGGACCGCAGCCGGACCGGATGCGCATTGAAGCGCAGGGGTGGCGCAGGGGAGCGCCGCGCCCTTTGCCGCAGCGCAAAGGGATGCGGAGGGTGCCCGCGCCAGGACCCCGAAGCGGTCATAAAGGACCTTGATCCGCAACATCGCAGCTCACCGGGTCCTGAAGAACTAATGTTAAACAGACGCAAGAAACGTCATCAGAAAAATTATAAAAAGGAGATAAACCCATGGCAGTAATGAGATCTATCTTTTACGTACCCGCCCACAGGATGGACTTCGTAGAGAAGTGCCCCAAGTATCCCGCGGACATCATCACCCTGGACCTTGAAGACGCAGTCCCCGCCACCGAGAAGGAGACCGCCAGAAAGAACGCCGCAGCCAACCTCAAGCACGCCGGAAGCAAGGGCGCCAAGGTATTCGTGCGCATCAACAACTGGGAGACCGGCATGACCAACGACGACCTGGAAGCCATCGTATGGCCCGGCCTGGACGGAGTCACCCTGGCAAAGTGCGGCTGCGCCGACGACGTAAAGCGCCTGGACTGGAAGCTGGAAGAGCTTGAGATGAGAAGAGGCATCCCCGTAGGGACCGTCAAGATCTCCATGCTCCTCGAGACCGCCAAGGGCGTCCTCAACGCAGGAGAATGCTGCCTCGCCAGCAAGAGAAACGTCAACGCCATCTTCGGCGCCGTCGACTACTGCAAGGACATGAGAGTCACCCTGACCAACGAGGCCAAGGAGCAGCTCTACGCCAGGTTTGCCGTAGGCGTCGCCTGCAGAGCGGCCGGCATAGCCGCCATCGACGCACCCTTCGTTGATTACAAGAACCTCGAGGCCTTCGAGAAGAACGTCGCCGACGGCATCCAGATGGGCTTTGAGGGCAGGATGATCATCCATCCGGGACAGATCGAGACCTGCAACAGGATGTATGCTCCCGATCCCGCCACTCTGGAGTGGGCAAAGAAGATCGTCGTCGAGTTCGAAGAGAACGGTCTTGCCAAGGGCCTTGCCGCCATCAGCGTGGACGGCAAGATGGTCGACACCCCCGTCTACCTCAACGCTCTGGACATCGTCAACCGCCAGAAGGAGATCGACGCCAAGAACGCCGAGAGAGAGCAGGCACAGCAGTAAACTGAAAGGATCCGTCTAAGCTTAGGGCCAGGCCGGATCACGCCGGCGCAAAAGCCGCAGATATCACATGCAGATGGTTTCCACATAATCTCGCGAAGAGCCTCCGGAGAGATCCGGAGGCTCTTTGTTAATTGAGGATAAACGTTGGAATTTGAGGTATGGAGCTTATGTTACGTAACAATCGTTTTGTCTGATTCGACGCACCCTTGGGAATTGCCGGCCGCAGCCCGGTCCGCTCACTGCCTTGTGTAGGTGTAGCTGTCGCTCTCCATCACCGTGACGATCCCGTCCTTTGATTCGACTGCGGTATAGTCAATGCCAGACGACGAGGCGTCCAGCTCCAGCTGGTGCTTGTCCGCGGACACGACCTCGAAAAGGGTGTCCGGCTCCTCGACCCAGGTGGTGACGCCCTTGAGCATCAGGGTCTGGGAGGCGGCGTCGTATTCGGGGGTGTATTCGGTGCAGGACACGCTCCCGCCGTACCACGAGAGATCGGGTTCTTTTTCGATCACATTCCCGCCGTTTTGGATCAGGATCGTGCGGCATCCGTCGGGATCCACCCAGGTGCCCATGAAGGCTTCGACGGTGAGGGG
>JAFRQL010000022.1 GCA_017428655.1 Bacillota bacterium
ATCGAGACCAGTCTGGCTGTCCCCGAGCTCTCAGAGCTTGCCCAGTCCACCGTGGACGTTCAGGTCCCCGACTATCTGGTCTACCACGCGGACGACATGTTCGCGGTCCCCAGCCTCAGCTCCCGCTCCACGCCTTCGTATTTTTACCCGATGAAGGAGATCGACGGCGGGATCATGCTGGTGGGCGACTATCCCGAGTACGAGCTGACGGACGAGCTTCGCGAAAAGACCACTGCCTTTGCCGAGGCTCTCTCCAGGTTCAAGGCCGGAGACTCCGACTGGGAGGGCGTAAAAGAGCACATAAGGGAATCCGGGACCATCTATTCCGACCTTGAGGCCATGGGGGCCGAGGCCGGCAGCGCGCCCACCGAGTTCGACATGGGCGAGGTGGAGATCACCGGCTCCTACGGCTGGACCCCGTCCCTGGTCAGCGTAGACGCAAAATACTGCTATACCGTAAAGAACGGAGACGAGGAGATCCGCACCGACGAGGATCTCACTCTGTATTACTATCTTGAGGAAGAAGGCGGCCAGTGGAAGATCTGCTACCTGGCCGATCACAACGCGCCCGCGAAGCAGCCGGCGCAGACCGATGTCACGGGAGACGCAAAAGAAGATGAGAAGAAGATCATTTAGGCTTTCCGCAGTATCCGCTGCCCTTGCCCTTATCCTCGCCGCAGGGGCCGTTTTCGCGGCCCAGAGCCCGTCCTACACTGACGTTTCGGAGGACGACTGGTATCACGCCGACGTGGTCAAAGTGACCGAGGCGGGCCTCCTGGAGGGCGACAGTGGCATGTTCAGCCCGGATACGGCTTTGAGCAGGGCGATGGCTGCCATGATCCTCTACAGAAGGGGCCATCAGGAGGGCGATCCCGAATTCGACAACGCCCCATATATCGACACTCCCGCAGGCGCCTGGTACTTCAGGGCTGTCGGCTGGGTCACCCAGGCCGGCATAGCCGAAGGGTACGGAGACGGGACCTTCAGGCCAGACGCTCCCGTCACTAGAGAGCAGTTTGCGGTCCTGCTGTATAATTACACCAGGACTTTAAGGGGAATAGAAGGGGAGAACAAGGGAGAAGCCCTGGGCTTTGACGATTCGCAGGAGATCAGGCCCTACGCTTCGGACGCCATGGACTGGGCGGTATCCGCTGGGATCCTTCGCGGGGCAGGGACCAGGCTCTATCCTTCAAGGCCCGTGACCAGGGCGGAAGCCGCTGCGATGCTCTCCCGCTGGATAGGTCTTTCCGACAGGTAAAGGCTGCTTCCAATATTCCGAAATTTTCGCTAGAATTCTTCTTGACAGACAGGGGGCTCGGTGCTAATATATCACTTGCGTTGATTTGACGCAGATGCGTGGCGGCGTAGCTTAGTTGGCTAGAGCGTCCGGTTCATACCCGGAAGGTCAAGGGTTCGACTCCCCTCGCCGCTACCAATACAATTGTGGCCCGGTAGTTCAGTTGGTTAGAATGCCAGCCTGTCACGCTGGAGGTCACCGGTTCGAGCCCGGTTCGGGTCGCCAATATTATGGTGGGTGTCGTCAAGCGGCCTAAGACCCTGGGTTGTGGCTCCAGTATACGTGGGTTCGAATCCCACCACCCACCCCAAATTTTATATAACTCTCGACGCAGGGGTATCGCCAAGCGGTAAGGCAGTGGATTCTGATTCCACCATCCGGGGGTTCGAATCCCTCTACCCCCGCCAATTTTTTTACCGGAACATCCGGTAAATACGGCGACATAGCCAAGTGGTAAGGCGCGGGTCTGCAAAACCCTTACTCCCCGGTTCAAATCCGGGTGTCGCCTCCAAAAAAGCCCTCTTCTGTCCGGCGGACGGAAGAGGGCTTTTTTATGCTCACGCGGGCTGAGGGACCGTTATTCTTTTCCCTGCCAGACGACCACCTGGGGGAAGGGGATCTCTATGCCGGCAGCGTCCATCGCCAGCTTCAGCTCCCTGTTGAGAGTCCTGCGGGCGTTGTAGATGTTGGATTCCTGAACGTCAGCTGCGATCTTGAGGTCGACCGACGATTCTCCCAGATCCTCGACTCCCAGGTAGCGGGGAGGCTTGGGAAAGAGCTCGGGATACTGGTTTGGCATCCGGGCGCAGACCTCGTCTATGGCCGCTTCGGCTTTCAGGATGTCGGCGCTGTAGGCTATGCTTATGATAGATACCGCGATGGACGGGACCTGAGACAGGTTGGTCAGGACCCTTATGTCGGAATTGTTGATGATCCTGATATTCCCGCCCTGGTCGGCGATATGGGTGGAGACTATGCCTATGGACTTTACCGTCCCCCTGAAGTTGTCTATGCTGATGATGTCGCCGACATAGAAGCGTCCTTCGAACAGGATGAACAGGCCAGCGAAGATGTCTTCGATCAGGGACTGCGCTCCGAATCCTATGACCAAGGCCATGATGCCCAGACCCGCTATGACCGTGATGATGTCGGCTCCCAGTATGTTGAGCCCGAAGACCGCCGCGAATATCACGATGCAGTAGCGGAGCAGGTTGGCGGCGAGGCCTTTGATGGTCTCGGCTCTGCGGCTCTTGAAGCTGAATCTTGAAATGATCCAGGAGAGCACTCTGTACACTGCCCAGCACGCCGCGATCATAAAGATCAGGGCGGCTATCCTCATGAAGTCGAAGCCTCCTTCCGCGGTCTTTAAGGGCAGGAAGCCCTTGAAGTAGGTCTCGCTGAACAGGCTGACCGCCTCCCGCTGGGCAGGGCTGAGGAACACCAGCAGCTGCGGGGCGCAGAGGGCGAGGAGCATCAGAATTATGACGGCGATGCCTGCCGCGCGCCCGATGCTTCTTTTCGGTCCGGATTTGGATTCATTGGTCTTCATGTTTTTCCTTTCGTCCCTATCTTATGGGGCCCATGGTCACTTTGATCGATATATACGGCGAATACAGAAGGTATTCGGCGCTGGTGTCATAGCACTCGAGGACCAGCCTGCATCTGATCTCACTTTCCGTGAAACCGTAAACGTAAGCGGGCAGGGCGCATCCGGTCCCGGATACGGGAACGTCCTCCGAGATCCAGGCTCCTGAGTCTGACTCGACATGCAGGACCCCGTTCATCCCGGCTCCTCTCATGGCGCTGAGCAGCCCGCTGTTCAGCACCGCGGTGAATACCGGCTCCTGATCCCCGTCGCTGTAGCTGAGGCTCATGGCGTAGGCGCTGCAGCGGCTGCAGCGGAGGGGCTGACCGCTGACCGATCTGAGATCGAAATCGTGTCCGAGGGCTTCGGTCTCATCCGTCTCGAAGGAATCCCCGCAGCGGCTGCATACGTGCCTGGTGAAGCCCTTCTCAGTGCAGCCGGGCGGTACGACGGTCTCTTCGTAGTCGTGTCCTGTTGCGACGAGAGCGTATCCTTCTCTGGAAAGTTCCGTTTTGCAGCGGCTGCAGTACACGGCGATCTCATAGCTTCCGTCTTCGGTGCAGGAGGGCTGCCTTACGTTCTCTCTCCTGGCTTCGCCTTCTTCGTGCCCCAGAGCGGGAAGCGTTCCCGCTGTCCTTGAAAGTTCGGTCCCGCAGTCTCTGCAGTAGACCGCGTCCTCGTAGGATCCGTCATCGACGCAGCCGGCGGGCGTTACGTTCTCTCTGACCGGTTCCGCGGGAGCATGCTCCGCGAGGGGAAGGGAGACCGTCTTTCTCGACAGCTCCGATCCGCATCTTTCGCAGTAGACTGCAAGCTGGTATGAGCCTTCTTCCGTACAGGTAGAGGGGACCTCGTTCTCCCGGACCTCAGGCCCTTCGGAGTGGCCGAGGGCCTCATGGACGATCTTTTCCCTTGACAGCTCCTCCCCGCAGACGGAACAGTAGACGACCTGATCATAACTTCCCGCTTCGGTGCAGGCAGCCTCGGATACGTTCTCCATTACCGGAGCGGCAGCCGTATGGCCGGGAGCCTTTATGACTTTGTCCGTCCTTGAAAGCTCTTTGCCGCAGACTTCGCAGTAAATGGCCTCCTGGACGCTCCCGTCCGCAGTGCACGCGGCAGGTATCTCATTCTCCATGACAGGCGGGAGAGGGCGGTGGCCGGTCTTTTCTGTGACCTCGGTCCTGACCGCTCCGCATTCGAGGCAGACGAAGCGGACGACGCCGTCGTTCTCGCAGTCCGCCGCGCTCAGGACGACGGGATGATCGATGTCGTAATCATGAGGCCCTTCGGGGTCTCCGTTCCAGACCATCGCCAGCTTTGAAGCGGATATCCCCGCCTGCCCGCTCACGGCAGGCTCCAGGAATCTTTTAAAGGCGTCCGAAGGGAACTTTTCAGCGGCGGCGGCTGCTATGACCGCGATGCAGGCGAGGGCGGCTCCTGCCCGCATGGCAGAGCCCATCACCCCTCTTATGATACCGCGGCGGGATCTGCCCCGGCCCCGCATAGGCTCTTTAGGGTCTTTTTCTGCGGGCCTTTCCGCTGATGAGGCGCGGCGAAGCCCGCCTCCCGCGTCTTCGTCTTCCACAGGCTCGTCAAAAACAGAGGATTCCGGAAATTCCGCTTCCTCCGGAGGCATCGGATTGTCCTCTGAGAAACGGTTTTCCTCAGGATATGTCTGAAATTCTATATCGGTATAGATCCGATCGTCCTGCCCGCTCATTTCCGCAACGTGATACCGTGAAATAATAGAGAAGTTATCATGAATATTATTACAGAACAGGATGGCCTGTGTCAATCATTCTGAGAGTTTTGAGGCTCAAAAGGGCAGGGCGGAGGGCATTGGAAAAGCCCGCGCCATCCGCGGCGCGGGCATGTGGAAGATCGTTGACGGGGATGCGTTCAAGGCCTATTTGGCCTGTCCCTGACGGATGTCGTAGAGCCTGGGATTGTCGATGAGCTCGGGTCTGTTCAGGCGCTTCATCATGGTCTCAAAGGCTTCTCCGGCTCTCCTGAGCAGGGCCTTCTCGTCGGTGAGCATCAGGCGGCGGTCCTCCATGACGACCTTTCCGTTGACGATAGTCCAGTCCACGTCCTGGCCCATGGCGTGATAGACCAGCCTCTGGACAGGCATGACGCCGAAGGGCGCCAGATGGGGCTGCATCACGTCTACGGCGATGATGTCGGCCTTTTTCCCGACCTCAAGAGATCCTACCAGATGATCGATGCCCAGGGCCTTGGCGGGCTCGATGGTGACCAGTTCCAGCACCTTTCCGCAGGGCAGCAGGTTCCTGGTCCTGTACTCATAGCGCTGGATTATCTGGACGTTCTTCATGTCCCTCCAAAGGTCGAAGCTGCGGTCGGGGGCGGTGCCGTCGGTGATCACCGCCAGGTTGATCCCCTTGTCCAGCATCTTCATCACCGGGCAGTGGCCGTACCAGTGGGCGTTGGTGGTCGGGCCGTGGAAGACGTAGGTGCCGGTCTTTGCCAGGATGTCCAGCTCCTCTTCGGAGTAGCCGGTGGAGTGGGTGAGGGAGAGCCAGGGTCCCAGGACCTCGGGGGTGTGGTCCCAGAGGAACTGGACGTCTCCGCCGTAGGCGTGGGTGTGTAGGGGAACGTTGTATTCCCTGGACAGCTCGTACATCCTGCGGTTGTGGATGATGCTGGTCTCGGGATCCATGCCTTTTCTTCTGCCCATGTTGCCGGGGGCTACGATGGGGGTCGCCAGGGGGAATTTCCCGGTATATGCCTTGAGGGAAGCTTCGGTATTGGCCAGGGCCTCGTTGGGGTCGACCTCTCTTTCGGTGAAGCTTCCGTCTTTGTTATAGTATCTGGCCATCTTGGGCCAGGGAGCGTTGGCGGTGCCTATACCGGAGAACTGGCGGATGCCCACTGAGCTGCTGCCTGCCAGGTTGGCTCCCACGGGAGCGATCCAGTCGATCCTGGGAGTGCTTCCCACCATGGAGACCGCGGTGGTCGTTCCGAATTTGACCCTTTCAGCCGCGGCCAGGGCGCCTTCGGCGTACCAGAACTCCTCGTCGCTGGAGCGGTAATAGACGTCCTCCGCCATGATTGTCCAGAAATCGGTCTCGTTGCCGGAAAGATGCTCACCCAGGGTCTTGGTCAGGCAGTGGCCGGCGTGGCCGTGACCGTCCACAAGGCCGGGAAGTACGGCGTGGCCTGAGAGGTCCACGCAGCGCTTTGCGTTGGGAAGCTGGCCGCCGAGCTCCGCCATCGGTCCTACCGCGGCGATGTGATCTCCCTTTACCGCGACATATCCTTTGTCGAACACATCGTGAGCCTTGTTCACCGTGATGACGCAGGCGTTGATGAGAAGAAGGTCGTACATGTTTTGCTCCTTTCTATTTATGATGATCTTTGAACGACAGGTTTATTGATATCGATCTTATTTCCATGATATAACAAAGATGCAGTGCATACAAGATGAGGAAGGAAAGGGCGGCGGACCGGCCGGGATACGGCCATATATTGAAAAAATATTTTAAACTTGAAGTCGAAAATCATTGACAGGCGCTCCTCATAGGGCTATAATCTTAAAGCGTTGACGCACCTAAAGCAAAGTGAATATGCGGAAGTGGCTCAGGGGTAGAGCATCGCCTTGCCAAGGCGAGGGTCGCGAGTTCGAATCTCGTCTTCCGCTCCAGACATGCGGATGTAGTTCAATGGTAGAACATCAGCCTTCCAAGCTGATTGCGTGAGTTCGATTCTCATCATCCGCTCCATTTTTTTAATATAGCCGGCTATCCCGGCGAAAGGTGTGGGCTCATAGCTCAGCTGGATAGAGCAGCGGCCTTCTAAGCCGCGTGTCGGGGGTTCGAATCCCTCTGGGCTCACCAATTCTTTTTATGGGGTATAGCCAAGCGGTAAGGCAGCGGGTTTTGATCCCGCCATTCGTAGGTTCGAATCCTGCTACCCCAGCCATTGTGACCCATTAGCTCAGGTGGCAGAGCACTTGACTTTTAATCAAGGTGTCCCGAGTTCGAGTCTCGGATGGGTCACCAATATATGATACCGGGGCATGGAGAGGTGTCCGAGCGGTTTATGGAGCTGGTCTTGAAAACCAGTGACTCAGAACTGGGCCGTGGGTTCGAATCCCACCCTCTCCGCCATTAAATAAATAATAGACAGTCATCAGCTGCAGAAGTACTCAAGAGGCTGAAGAGGACGGTTTGCTAAACCGTTAGGGTTCGCAAGGGCCGCATGGGTTCGAATCCCATCTTCTGCGCCACGATACAGGGGCATAGCTCAGCTGGTAGAGCAGCGGTCTCCAAAACCGCGTGCCGAGGGTTCGAACCCTTCTGCCCCTGCCACAATAAGATCGGTACACCGGAATGTGTGCCGATTTTGTTATGTGAAATGGTAGGCACGAGGCAGGGATGCTGCCTTCCGCCTTTGTCATAAGAGCAGGGCACGTTAGAGATATGTTTTGCATCACAAAAAGCGAGCGGAAGCCATTAAGCAGGAGCTGGAGCACGAATTGCCGCGCAGGATATGGAGTTTTGCACGTTTGCATAGACTGAAAACCTTGTTTTGATGTGTACCCCAAAATGTAGAGTCTATGTGGACATGATATAATAACACGTAGACTGGAGGTGCTCGATGGGTCGCTACTCAAAAGAATTCAGGATTCAGGTCGCAAAAGAAGCCGCGCAGCC
>JAFRQL010000003.1 GCA_017428655.1 Bacillota bacterium
GGCGTTGGCCATGTTGCTGATGTCGTATTCGACGCCTTTGGTCAGGCGGCCGAGCTGGCGGACGAGGGCTTCATAGTTGGTCATATGTTTCCTCCTTTCGGATCGCGTGATGGGTCAACGCAGGCGGATACATGCCCCTCCGGGGCGCATGCCTGCCTGCTATTTTCTGCAGAGTCCGATGAAATATTCGAACAGCGGGGTCATATCCGGGCCCAGGGCGGGATTCCTGTCGTCACCCCTCATCCTCTCCGGATGGAACTGGGTGCCGAAGACCGGCAGGCTCTCGTGCTCCACCGCTTCGGGGATCCCGTCGTCGGACACCGCAGTGATCCTAAGGCAGGGCGCCAGCTGGGAAATCGCGTTCTTGTGGTAGCTGTTGACCCTGAAACTGGCGCCGAAGAGGCGGCCCAGGATGGAATCCTCAAGGACGGTGACCGGGTGGCTGGTACCGTAGTGGTGGTTGGGATAGCCCTTGGAGGGGAAGTTCTGGACCAGGTGGCCTCCGAAGTAGATGTTGAGCATCTGATGACCGCGGCAGATGCCGAAGACGGGCTTTCCGGCCTTGATGCAGGCGTCTATCAGCGCCATCTCGAACTCGTCCCTGACCACGTTGACGGTCCTGAGGGCGTCGGGATCGTCGAAATCCTCGTTGTAGAGCCTGGGGTGGGGCCCCTGGCCTCCGCAGAGGAGCAGGCCGTCGGCCATTCCGGCGTAATCCTTCAGCTGATATATGTCGGTGGGGATAAGGGGGAGGCCTCCCGCGGCGCTGATCGCCCGGGGATAGGCCTTCTGCAGCAGTATGCGGGGCACGTGGGTGACGGGGTCGAAGCCGAAGTCGGGGCTTACCATGATGACGGGACGGTCTTTCATCTTTTTCTCCTCCGTAAGTTTTGGCATTTTATTTGGCGGAAACCGGTTCTACGGTATACAGCGGGCAGCCGGCAAGGTACCAGCTTACCAGGTAGGATACGGCGGCGTCGTATGACTCAATTCCAAGCTCCTCCTGATAAGCCTTCAGGTACGCGTCGTTGACGCTCTGGGCGGCCTCCTGCACCTGCCCGTCGTACTGCTCGTAGTGGGTGTTGGTTGAATTCAGGTCGGTCCTGAAGCGGTCGGAACACAGGGCAGAGAGCCTTGACGCCGCCTTTTTATCGATCTTATACAGGCTGTTGGCGCACCAGATGTAGCCCATGTACCAGGCGGAATAGGTGAATTCGGGTCTGCCGTTCTCAAGGCAGGCGAGAAAGGCGATGAAATTGGCCTCGTCCTCGGAGGCGACGCAGATGCTGTGGCCCAGCTCGTGGCACAGGGTCAGGGGCAGGGCGGAGGGATAGGTGTTGCGGTTGGCGCAGGCCTCCCCGGTGTAGCAGAAGTAAAAGCCGGTGAAGCCCATGTATGAAAAGGCGTCGGAATAGAGCAGGGGCTTGGGCTTTATGCCCGGCATGAAGATCTTCTCGTGCTGCTCTGAGATCGGGCGAAATCCTTCAGCGGCGGCCTCCGCCAGGATCCCGATGTCCGGCATGACGACGTGCCCGTCCTCTCCCTGGGGAAGGTCCAGTATGGCGTCGTTGGCCATCCTGACGCAGTAGGCTCCTGCCTCGAACAGGTCCTCAGCGTCGTAATCCGCGGGTTCAAGCTCCAGCCTGGTATAAAGATCCTCGCCGAAGTGGTTCACGCCCCACATGAAGGTGAAGCAGAAGGTGATCCCCATGGCGACGGCAAGAGCCGCGGAGAGGAACTTCAAAAGCCCGCCCCTTTTCCTGAAGGAGAGCACAAGATTTACCACCGCGCCTATCCCCAGCGCCGTGCAGAGGACCTCGAATACCGAGAAGGGAAAGATCCCGAAGATCCTGCCCACGGTCCTGAGCATCAGGTAGTCCCCCCTGGGGTAAAAGAGCCTGAAGAAGGGGCCGCCCAGCCAGGCGTCCAGATAGACCGCCGCGGCCAGCAGGCCGAAGACCAGAGCGCATATGAGGAGCCTTCTGCAGCTTCCTTTTTTTACCGGAGGCCTTTCTTTCATGGACATATAATAGCACGCCATTGTGAAGAAATGGTATTATTTCTGGCCTGATCCGCGGCCGTGTGGTACGATATATGCATAAGACCGATCATTTAAGTCCCAGACCTTTCCGGTCAGGAACGCGGGGAAAAGGAGGCGCCTATGTCCAAAGACCGTCTGGAAAGCAGATTCTTCCCGGTCGCTCCCGGGGTGGAGCTCCACTACATCGAAAAAGGTGAAGGAAGGCCCATCATCTTCATTCCCGGCCTGACCTTCCCCGCTGAGATCTTCAGCGCCCAGGTGAACTATTTCTCGAGGAGGTACCGGGCCATCGCGATCGATCCCAGAGGCCAGGGATATTCGTCCAAGACCGTGGACGGCAACGATTACATGACCCACGGAAGGGACCTGGCTGCCCTGATCAACGGCCTGGGCTTAAAGGACGTGGTCCTGGTGGGCTGGAGCACCGGAAATCTGGACGTCTGGAGCTACGCCAGGCAGTTCACAAGCGCCAGGCTCCACGCCGCGGTGACCATCGACATGTCGCCTCTTCCTCTCTCCCCCGACCCCAAGTGGTGGACCGAAGGGACCATGGAGGAGCTTTCCGAGGCCGCGACCACGGTGATGACCTCCCCCGAAGGGGTCAGAGCCTTCTTCAGCGACTACGCGAAGAACATAATGATCCAGAAAAAGCTGGACGACAGCGAGCTGGAGTACATCCTGGACCTGTCCGCCCGGACCCCCTACTGGATCTGCAAGGCCCTGTTCTGCGACGCAATCTTTTCCAATTACCTCAAGACCGCGGCTGATCTTTGCAAGGAGATCCCCTGCCTGATGTTCATCGCCGAGCACTGGGCGGGCATCGCCAAGCCCTTCACCGAAAAGCATCTGCCTGGCTGCCGCACCTTCGTCATGGGCGGCCACCTGATGTTCTACGAATACCCCGAGATGTGGAACGCCGTCCTGGACCGCTTCCTGGACACCCTTTAGCAAGGCTTGAGCATGGGCTGCGATTGGTACAAGGACAGGGTATTCTATCAGATCTGGCCAAGGAGCTTTAAGGACGGCAGCGGCGACGGCGTCGGGGACCTTTACGGGGTCCTCGAAAAGCTGGACTATCTCAAGTCCCTCGGTATCGGGGGAATATGGTTCTCACCTCTTTATCCCTCCCCCAACGCCGACTTCGGTTACGACGTCTCGGATTACTGCGACATCTCACCGGAGTACGGCGGTATTGACGTGTTCAGAAAGGTCCTGAAGAGGGCCCACGAGCTGGACATAAAGGTCATACTGGATCTGGTCATCGCCCACACCTCCGACGAGCACGAGTGGTTCAAAAAGAGCCGGGACAAGGACAGCCCCTTCAGGGACTTCTACTTTTGGCGGCGTGGCAAGGCCGGGGGCAAGGCTCCCAACAACTGGTCCAGCTTCTTCTCCAAGGGGGCCTGGAGCTTCGATCCCGCCAGCGGCGAGCACTACCTGCACCTTCACCACAGCAAGCAGGTGGACCTGAACATGGACAATCCCAGGGTCCGGGAGGAGATCAAGAAGGTCATGCGGTTCTGGCTGGACATGGGAGTCGACGGCTTCCGCGAGGACGTGATCACCTATATCTCAAAGCCTGAGGACCTGCCTGACGACCTGTTTTTCAGGGCGGTGAAGGGCCTGAGGTTCTACGACTGCGGGCCGAAGGTCCACGAGTATCTGCAGGAATTCAGGACTGACGTTCTGGATCACTACGACTGCTTCACCGTGGGGGAGGCTCCGATGATAAGCCCGAAAAAAGCCCTGTCGTTCGTCTCGGGGCCGCATCCCGACCTCGACATGGTCTTCGGCTTCAAGCACATGGAGGCCGACTGCTTCCTCAAGGAATACCTGCCCCTGCCCTTCAGCCTGAGAAAGCTCAAGAGAGCCTTCGGAAGCTGGCAGAAGGCCCTGAACGGCAGGGCATGGAACGCTTTGTATCTTGAGAACCACGACCATCCCCGGGTGGTCTCCCGCTACGGCAGCAAAAGATACCGGAAGGAGAGCGCCAAGGCTCTGGCAGCCTGCTATATGCTCCAGCAGGGCACGCCCTTCGTGTTCCAGGGCCAGGAGCTGGGCATGGGCAACATGCCTTTGGACGACATCTCCAAATACGAGGACTGCCTGACCAAAAGCGCCTACGAGAAGGGGATCCGGTTCCTTCCGAAGAAGCTGGTGCTAAAGATCATCCAGAGGGCCAGCCGGGACAACGCAAGGACACCGGTCCAGTGGACCGGCGGTAGGAACGCCGGCTTTTCCGAGGCCGAGCCCTGGTTCTTCGTGAACCCTGATCACGCTAAGTTCAACGCCGAAGACGAGGATAAGGATCCGGATTCGGTCCTCAATTTTTACCGGGCGCTGATACGCCTTCGCACCTCCAGCGATATCGCAAGAGACGGCGATTATAAAGACCTGGCGCCCCTCCATCCAAGGCTCTACATGTACGAGAGAAGGCTGGGGGAGAGGGCCCTGCTGGTGATCTGCAGCTTCAGCGACAGGCCTCTGAAATTCCGCCTTCCCAAGGAATTCAGGGGAAGGGCGGCAAAGCTGGTGCTCGGGAATTACGGCGGTGAAGAGCCGGAGATGACCTCGGCCCTAAGGCCCCGGGAGGTCCGGGTCTACGAGCTGGGCTGATGGCCGGGCGCAGCGGGTCTTGCCGAAGACCGCCCGCGATAAACGCAAAGAAAAAGACCGGAGAGCCCTGGGCCTTCCGGTCTTTCGTTTCTGAGTCTTTGTTTAGGGGACCGCCTTCCGCTACTTGGTCGCCGCGGGGCTGATGCTGTGCAGCTTCTTGTGGTTCCTCATGACCACGATGGTCTGGGTCCTCTTGATTGAGGAGACTCCCTTGATGCGGTCCATGATGTGGGCCAGATCGTCGGGGTTGGCGGTGACGACCTTGATGGCGTAATCGTAGTCGCCGGCGATGTAGTCGCACTCGAGGATGTCGGGGTCGTTCATGACGAATTTGAGGAACTCTTCGGGCTGGGAAGGATTCTCAAGGCAGATCATCATGATGGCGGTGAGATGCTTGTTGAGGATCTCGGGGTTCAGGATGGTGGTGTACTGAAGGATTATGCCGCTGGCTTCGAGCTTCTTGAGCCTCTCGCTGACTGCGGAGAGGGAGAGATTCACCCTTTTGGACAGCTCGGAGATGGACACCCTGGCGTTCTCCTGGAGCACTTCTAGGATCTTGACGTCAATCGAATCGATGTTCAGCATTATTGTTCTCCTGAAATATTTTTGGCCGAAAGTCTTTCGGCAAGGCTTCCGGTGTTGGCACAGTCTTTTACTTTTGCGCTAATATTGATAATTTAAAGCTTTGTGGTCTTTGACATTCGTATTCCGAACGCTGAATAAAAATAGCACACGTACTGCAGAAAATCAAGTGGATTTTCGGTTTGGCTGGAGAAATTGTCTGTTAACAATAAAAACAGCGAAAATAACTGTTAGTGTCATCGTAATTATACATGCTCCTGTATGCACAAAGCCTTGAAGGCCTTGTTCTTTCGCTTCTTCAGACTCTCTTTCCTTTTTGTTTGCATATGGGCCGACTGTGGGATATAATATTTTATCTATGTTCACATGAGAACGAAATACTTTAAGGAGGTATCATCCCCAATGTCCGACAACAGCGCAAGACCGGAAGAAAAAAAAGAAGCCGGCTTCACCATGGCGGGGAACTTCATCCACGACATCATAGACGAAGATATAAAGAACCACAGGTACTCCAGACCCATCACGACCCGGTTCCCGCCGGAGCCCAACGGATACCTTCACATCGGCCACGTCAAGGCCATCTGCATCGATTTCGGCACTGCCATCAAGTACGGCGGCACCTGCAATCTGCGCTACGACGACACCAACCCGGCCAAAGAGGAGGAGGAATACGTCGGCTCCATCGAGGGCGACATCCGCTGGCTGGGATTCCAGTGGAACAAGCTCAACTACGCTTCAGACTATTTCCCGAAGATGTACGAGTGCTGCGAGGAGCTGATCATGCGCGGCAAGGCCTACGCCTGCCAGATGACTCCCGACGAGATCAAGGACAGCCGCGGCACCCTGACCGAGCCGGGCAAGAACAGCCCCTGGAGGGACCGTCCCGCCGAGGAGTCCCTGCAGATCTTCCACGACATGAGGGACGGCAAGTACGCCGACGGCGAGGTCTGCATCAGGGCACGCATCGACATGGCCTCCCCCAACATCAACATGAGAGATCCCGTCATCTACAGGGTCATGCACGTCACCCATCACCACACCGGCGACAAGTGGTGCGTCTATCCCATGTACGATTTCGCCCATCCCATCGAGGACGCCATCGAGGGCATCACCCATTCCCTCTGTTCTCTTGAGTTCGAGGACCACAGGCCCCTGTACAACTGGGTGCTGGAGAGCCTCGACTGGCCCGAGCCGCCCCAGCAGATCGAGTTCGCCAAGCTCAACCTGAACAACACCATCATGAGCAAGCGCTACATCAGAAAGCTGGTGGAGAACGGCACCGTCGAGGGCTGGGACGATCCCAGGCTCTGCACCATCGCTGGCATGAGAAGGAGGGGCTACACTCCCGAGGGGATCCGCAACTTCGTCATGGCCGTGGGCGTCTCCAAGGCCAACAGCAACATCGAGATGAGCCAGCTGGAGTATTTCATAAGGGACGACCTCAAGGACAAGACCGAGAGCCGCATGGTGGTCCTCCATCCTCTCAAGCTGGTCATCACCAACTATCCCGAGGACAAGACCGAGCTCCTTCCCATGGAGAACAAGGCCGGCTGCCCCGAGGCGGGGGAGCACATGATGCCCTTCTCAAGGGAGCTCTACATCGAGCGGGACGACTTCACGGAGGTCCCCGCCAAGAAGTATTTCAGGCTCTATCCGGGCAACGAGGTCAGGCTCAAGGGCGCTTATTTCGTCACCTGCACAGGCGTCGTCAAGGATGAGGACGGAAACATCACCGAGGTCCGCTGCACCTACGATCCGGACACCAAGTCCGGCACTCCCGGAGCGGACAGCCGCAAGGTCAAGGGCACGATCCATTGGGTCGACGCCAAGACCGCCGTGGACGTTCCGGTGAGGGAGTACGGGTATCTTGCCCAGTACAATCCCGAGACCGGCTACAATGAGTTCGATCCCAGCTCCAAGACCGAGCTGACCGCCAAGGCCGAGGCTTATCTCAAGGATATCAAGGCCGGGGAGAGGGTCCAGTTCTTCAGGAACGGGTATTACATCGCGGACAGCGTGCTCAGCAAGCCCGGCGCTCCGGTCTTCAACCAGATCGTCGGCCTCAAGAGCTCCTGGAAGCCGGAATAAGGGAGTTACAGCAGGGCGCATATGCCCTGTCGGGGACGCTCCCGCTCACACTCTTCTCGCAGCGGTACTAAGCTCTGTCTGCGCCTTCGGCTTGCCAATCGCTAAGTACCGGCGGAATTCACATGCCCCTCCGAGGGCATACGCGCCGCTGCTGAATGCCTGCGGTAAAATGTGACCCCGAAGCGATATAAAGCAAACACGTATTATCGGCAATAGGCGATGAACGAAGACATATCAAAGGAAAAGAACATACTTCTCACCATCGCCTACGACGGCACCAACTTCTGCGGCTGGCAGCGCCAGCCCGGCTCCCGCACCGTCTGCGGAGAGCTGGAAGCGGTCCTGACCGACCTGCTCAAGACCCCGGTCAAGCTCAACGGCACCAGCAGGACCGACGCCGGAGTCCACGCCCTGGGCCAGCGCGCCTCCTTCAAGGCCGTCTGCCCCGTGCCCGCGGAAAGGCTGGCCAAGGTCCTCAACGACAGGCTGGCCAAGGACAGGCTGGAAGGGGTCGGAGACATAAGGATCCTCGAAGCCAAGGAAATGCCGGAGGATTTCCACGCCCGCTTCTCCTCCCGGGGCAAGCGGTACGTCTACCGGATATACAACAGTCCGGAGCGCAGCATCTTCATAAGAGACCACTTCTATCAGTTGAGCCAGCCCTTGGACGTCAGCGCCATGAGGAAGGCCTCGGCATATATCGAGGGAGAGCACGATTTCGCCTGCTTCATGAGCAGCGGCAGCACCCCTCAGGAGAGCACCGTAAGGACGGTCTACCGCCTTCGCGTCCAAGAGCTCTCCGCCCCGGCAGCCCTTCTCCCTTCCGGAGAGAACATGGAAGAAGGCCGGGAGGTCCGCATCATCATAGAAGGAAACGGTTTTCTGTATAACATGGTCCGTATCATCACCGGGACCCTGGTGGAATGCGGCCTGGGAAGGCGGTCCCCCGAGAGCGTAAGGGACGCCATAGAAAAAAAGGACAGGTCCCTCGCGGGCCACACCGCTCCCCCGCAGGGGCTCTACCTGGCGGAGGTCTTCTACGACCGGAGCACGCAGAACACGCCGAAAGGAGAATGACATGGAAGACAAAAGGCCCAGCTGGGACGAATATTTCATGGAGATGGCCGAACTGGCGCGGAAGAGGTCCAGCTGCCTTAGAAGGGGCGTCGGCGCCGTCATCGTCAAGGACAACCACCTGCTGGCCTCGGGTTACAACGGGGCTCCCGCAGGCATCGCCCACTGCTCCGAGACCGGCTGCTTAAGAGAGAAGCTCAACGTCCCGTCCGGCCAGAGGCACGAGCTCTGCAGAGGCCTTCACGCCGAGCAGAACGCCATAATCCAGGCGGCCAAGATGGGCGTCAACATCGACGGGGCGACCCTGTACTGCACGACCCAGCCCTGCATCATCTGCACCAAGATGATCATCAACGCGGGCATCAAGCGGGTCGTCATAAAAGAAAGCTATCCGGACGAGCTGGCCCAGAAGATGGCCGCCGAAGCCGGACTTAAGATAGAGATCCTGGGGGAATGACCGCAAATGTCAGATCATCTGGTGGTGTTCCTGCTGGCGGTGGTCGTGACCGCGCTGGCGACACCCTTATGCATACTCATAGCGCCCAAGATAGGCGCCATGGACATACCTAAAGACAAGAGGAGGGTCCACAAAAAGCCCATCCCCAGATTCGGCGGCTTTGCCATTTATCTGGGCATGCTGACCGGCTTCTTCCGGCTCGGCAACATGAGCGAGCAGATGCTGGGGATCATCGGGGCGGCGACCCTGATAATGATCATCGGCATCGTGGACGACATCAAAGGCGTACCGGCCAAGATCAAGCTGGTGGGGCAGATCATCTGCGCCGTGCTGCTGTGGTTCTCGACCCTGCGCTTTTCGGGGATGGCCAACTTCTTCAGCTTCGGGCCCGACTACATAGTCTTCCCGGTCTGGCTGTCCATGGCGGTGACGGTCTTCTGGATCGTCGCCATCATCAACACCATCAACCTGATCGACGGGCTGGACGGCCTCGCCGCGGGAGTGGTGCTCATAGCCTGCCTTTCCATCGCCTACATCGCGGACTATACCGACCGCCCCGACACCTGCATAATCATACTGGCGGTGGCGGGAGCCTGCGCGGGCTTTCTGTTCTACAACTTCAACCCCGCCAGGATATTCATGGGCGATTCCGGCTCCATGCTGCTGGGACTGCTGCTGGCCTCGGTCTCCCTGGTGGGCGACACCCCGACCAAGAGCGTGACCCTGTTCTCCGCCACGGTCCCGGTGATGCTGCTGATCCTGCCCATCTTCGACACGTCCTTCGCCATCGTGAGAAGGACCGTCAAGCACAGGCCCATCTTTGAGGCCGACAAGGGCCACCTGCACCACAGGATCATGGCCATGGGCTTCGGGCAGAGGCGGACGGTGCTGGTCCTTTATTCCATCAGCGGGATAATGGCCGTGGCCGGTATCCTCTGGACCATGAGGATGAAGGGCCAGGCCCTGGTCCTCGCCCTGATCGCCGGGGTGCTGATCTTCATTTTCCTGGGGATCGGCATCGACGAGAACGACAAGATCGCGGAGCTGGAGGCTCAGATGATGGTCAAGGGCTCCTCGGAGGACCCGGAGGTCATCGAAGAGAAGATCGGTTCCAGGGGCCCCTTCGAGCTTTAGGGCTGAAGGCCGAAACCTTGATTTTAAAGGCTTTCGGAAAATGACAAGATCCGTATCAACTGTTATATAACAATAAGAAGGTTTTGAGATGAAAGTAATGAGCGTTTTCGGGACGAGGCCCGAGGCCATCAAGATGGCTCCCCTCGTCAAAGCCCTTGAGCAGGACCCGGACATCGAGTCCGTCCTCTGCGTCACCGCCCAGCACAGGAGCATGCTCGATCAGGTGCTGGAGCTTTTCAGGCTGACCCCCGACTACGATCTGAACATAATGAAGCCCAACCAGAGCATTTCGATGATAACGTCCAACGTGCTCCTGGGCCTGGAACCGGTGCTCCAGAAAGAAAAGCCCGACATGGTGCTGGTCCACGGAGACACCTCCACCACCTTCGTCACCGCCCTGGCCTGCTTCTACCAGCAGATCCCCGTGGGCCACGTGGAAGCCGGCCTTCGCACCTTCGACAAGTATTCGCCCTTCCCTGAGGAGATGAACCGGGTCCTCACCGGCCGCATCGCGGAGCTGCACTTCGCTCCGACCGAGCGCAACAGGCAGAACCTGTTGAGAGAAGGGGTGGATGACAGCCGGATCTTCATCACCGGGAACACCGTCATCGATGCCCTGCTCCAGGTGGCGGACAAGCCCTACGAGTTCGAGGACGAGACCCTGAAAAGCCTGGATTTTGAAGGCAAAAGGGTCATCACCGTCACCTGCCACCGCAGAGAGAACCTGGGCGAGCATATGGCCAACATATTCTCCGCCATCGCCGACATCGCAAGAGAGTTCACGGACGTTGAGGTCGTCTATCCCATCCACCTGAACCCGAAGGTCAGGGAAGAGGCCGACGTCTATCTGGGCGGCATCCCCAACATCCACATGATCGAACCCCTGACCTACCAGCCCATGGTCAACCTGATGAAGAAGTCCTTCTTCGTGCTGACCGATTCCGGCGGGCTTCAGGAGGAGGCTCCCGCCCTGGGAAAGCCCGTCCTGGTCGTCCGCAGGGAGACCGAGAGGCCCGAGGCCGTCGAGGCAGGCACCGCAAGGCTTGCCGGGGTGGACAGGGACACCGTCTACCGGATGGCGAAGGAGCTCCTCACCGATAAAAATGCCTACGACACCATGGCCAAAGCCGTCAACCCCTACGGGGACGGACAGGCCTGCCGCAGGATCGTCTCCGCCATCAAGGAGTGGTACTGCAATTCGCAGAAGAAATGACCTTATTATGTCAAAAATATCGAAAAGTTCTGCTTTGATCGGACTGCCTTTGAGCAGTTCGCGGGTTTTGTGATATAATGCAAAAGATATTTTGATATATAATGCAAAAGAAAAAGGAGGGACGATGGAGCCTTCCAACAAGAATGCCAAGTACATAAGGGACGTGATGAAGGGCCTCGTCTGGGTAGGTCAGCTGGGCTTCAGCCTGGCGGTCCCGCCCATCGCCCTCGCTCTGCTCGCCCACTGGATCATGGGGCGCTTCGGGCTGGGAAACTGGCTGATGATCCTTTTCGTGATCATAGGGATCCTGACCAGCGGAGCCACCGCCCGCAGCTTCTTTGACGATCAGAAGAAAAAGGACGCGAAGGAAGCGTCGGAAAATCCCCGTCCCAGAGGATACAGCGACCACCGCTGAGCCCGCCCGGGCCCGGCTGCAGGAGATATATGAGATTCGTCGATCCCGCCATCATAGAAGAACTTAAAGCGAAGGCTCCGGACGAAAAGTCCCAAGAGCCGGAGCAGCCACCGAGGGTCCTGACCCCCGAGGAGGAAGCCGAAGCGGACAGGAAGGCCTACGAGGCCGTCAACCGCGAGATAAAGCACATGGCAGTCGGCTGCCTCTGCTGCTCTGTGGTCATGTGCCTGCTCTTCGCCTCCTTCAGACGGTTCTCCATGGGAGTTGTCTGGGGAGCCCTTCTGGGCAGCGCCTTCGCCCTGATCAGCTTCGCCTATCTGGGCAGGTCCGTCCACAGATCCATCAACATGGGCGCCAAAGGTCCCATGTACCTTCGCCGCACCTACATGGTCAGACTGCTCATAAACGGAGCCGCCGTGGTCCTCGCCGCCAAGCTGCCCTTCGTAAATGCCATCGCGGGCATCGCGCCCCTGTTCTTCCCCGGCGTCACCATCTTCGCCATGGAGCTCCTGGGGATGTACAGACCGAAGTAAAAGGCATTTAACTGCCGCATCGGTCCGTGTCGATACATTAAGATCATGCGACGCGATGCTTTGCATTAGGACTGGAGCGGAGGGGTGGCGCAAGGGGGTACCGCGCCGAATTCGGGTTTATTACAACCCGAATGATGACCTAGTCAAGGCCAAAAGCGAAGCGTGCCTTGACGAGGTCATAGCCTTATAGGCTTAAATGCGGGGCGATGCCTTGCGTCAGGACCCCGGAGCGAGATCAAGCATACGATCAAGTATCAAATTGACACCGAAAGGAGTCGCAGATGAACATAGACATAAAAGGCGCGCCGGTATACTTTGAGATACCGATCCTCGGGGGCATCCCCATCAGCGCCACCCTGGTCACCACCTGGATCGTCATGATCGTCCTGACAGGCCTCTGCGCCTGGATGACCCACGGCATGACCGTCAGGAACGTATCCAAGAAGCAGGCCGCCGCCGAAAAGCTGGTCGCCATGGCCGAAGGCCTGGTCAACAGCAACATGGGAGAAGGCTGGGGAAAATACGTCCCCTTCGTCGCCACCCTCTTCGCCCTCTCCATCGTCAGCAGCCTCTCGTCCCTGCTGGGCCTGTGGGCTCCCACCGCGGATCTCGCCACCGAGCTCGCCTGGTCCGTCGTGGTCTTCATCATCATCACCTACTACAAGATAACCAGCCACGGCCTGGGCAGCTACCTTAAGAGCTTCCTGGATCCCGTCTTCGTCATGGCCCCCTTCAACGTGCTGGGCGAACTGTTCAAGCCCATATCCATGGCCTTCCGTCACTTCGGGAACATCGTCTCGGGAGTCGTCATCAACGCCCTGATCTACTCCGCCCTGGTCGTCGTAAACCACGCCGTATTCGGCCTGATCCCCGGCCTGGTGGGCAAGTGGCTCTCGGCCATCCCCTTCTTCACGGTCGGACTTCCCGCCGTGGTGTCCCTTTACTTCGACTGGTTCACCAGCCTCATGCAGGCCTACATCTTCTGCATGCTCACTATGATATTCATCTCCACGGCCACCGAGTAGCCCGGAGATCTGAATAAACTCAAGCTAGATCTTATTAGGAGGAAATATAACAATGGAAAGAGCACTCGTACTTATGGGATGCGCCATCGGCGCCGGACTCGCCCTGATCGCCGGTATAGGCCCCGGAATCGGTGAAGGCTATGCCGCAGGCAAGACTGTCGAAGCGATCTCGCGCCAGCCTGAGATGAAGGGAGACCTGACCTCTACCATGATCCTGGGCATCGCCCTTTCGGAGACCACCGGTATCTACGGTTTCGTCACCGGCCTTCTGCTCATCTTCGTCGCCCCCGGGATCTTCCTCGGCATGCTCTAAAACGCGCTGCGCTAAGATCAGGAGAATATACAGATGACTTATCAATCATTGGTGAGTTTTGAATATTGGACCTTCATCGCGCAGATACTGAACCTGTTCATCCAGATCTACCTGTTCAAGAGGTTCCTCTTCACCCCGGTGAAGAACATCCTCGCCAAGAGGCAGGCCGAGATAGAGGGCCTTTATTCCGACGCCGAGACCGCCAAGGGCGAGGCTGACGAGGCCAAGGCCAGCTACGAGGCCCACCTGAAGAACGCGAGACAGGAAGCCAACGAGATCACCTCCAGAGCCATCGATTCCGCCAACATGAGGAGCGAAGAGATCCTCACCGAAGCCAGGACCGAAGCCCAGCGCACCCTCGAAAAGGCCGAGAAGGCCATCGAGCTGGACAGGCAGAAGGCGATGAACGAGGCCCGCAAAGAGATCTCCGGCATGGCTGTGGACATAGCGTCCAAGCTGCTGCGCAAGGAGATCAGCCAGCAGGACAATCAGGCTCTCATCGATCAGTTCATCGATGAATACGGTAAAGAGCAATGATCAGCAGGAAGGCCAAGACTTACGGAAGCAGCCTCTACGATCTGGCTGCCGAGGAAGGGCTCGAGGACAGGATCCTCTCCGATATGCAGGCCCTGAGCAGCGCCGCCCGGGACATCCCCGGCTACGTCAGGCTGCTCTCAAGCCCCGCCGTTCCCCTTGAGGAGCGCAAAGGGCTGGTCAGGGAGGCCTGGGAGGGCAGCATCCATCCCTACAGCCTCAATTTCGCCTGCCTTCTTCTGGACCACGGCATGGCGGACGAGCTCTGCCAGTGCGCCGAAGAGTACAAGAACAGGTACGACGACGCCCACGGCATACTGCAGGTGACTGCGGTCAGCGCCGTCCCTCTCACGAGCGAGGAGCGGGAGAGGCTCGTCAGGGCCATCGAGACCAGAACGGGAAAGAAGGCCGAGCTTACGGAAAAGACCGACAGCTCCCTCATCGGAGGCATGCGCCTCGAGATGGACGGAAAGGCCTACGAAGGAAGCGTCAGCAGCCATCTGGACGCCCTGCGCAGGCTGCTGGAAGACAACAGATAGTGAATAGGTGAAGCTATGGAATTAAGACCTGAAGACATTTCCAAGATCATACGCTCCCAGATAAAGAATTACGACGTCAGGATCAACCAGCAGGAGACCGGCATGGTCGTCCTCATCGGCGACGGTATCGCCAGGGTCTCGGGGCTGGACGCCTGCATGGCGGGCGAGCTGATCGAGTTCCCCGGAGGGGTCTACGGCATGGCCCAGAACCTGGAGGAGAATTCGGTCTCCGTGGTCATGCTCGGTTCCGACGAGCACATCAAGGAGGGAGACAAGGTCACCCGCACCGGCAGGGTCGTTTCGGTCCCCGTCGGCGGCGACCTGATAGGCAGGGTAGTCAACTGCCTGGGCGAGCCCATCGACGGCAGAGGCCCCATCAAGGCCGAGGCCTACAGGCCCGTGGAATCCCCGGCTCCCGGCATCCTTGAGAGACAGAGCGTATTCGAGCCTCTGCAGACCGGCATCAAGGCCATCGACTCCATGATACCCATCGGAAGAGGCCAGAGAGAGCTTATAATCGGCGACAGGCAGACCGGAAAGACCGCCATCGCCACCGATACCATCATAAATCAGAAGGGCAAGGACGTCGTCTGCATCTACGTCGCCATCGGCCAGAAGAGGTCGACGGTGGCCCAGCTGGCAGAGACCCTGGAGGCCGCCGGCGCGATGGATTACACCATCATCGTCTCCGCCACCGCCTCCGAGCCCGCTCCCATGCAGTACATCGCGCCCTACGCGGGCTGCGCCATGGGCGAGCATCTGATGCACCAGGGAAAGCACGTGCTGATCATCTACGATGACCTTTCAAAGCACGCAGTGGCATACAGAGCAATGTCCCTGCTGATCAGGCGTCCCCCCGGGCGCGAAGCCTATCCCGGCGACGTCTTCTACCTCCACTCCAGGCTCCTGGAGAGGGCTGCAAAGCTTTCAAACGAGCTGGGCGGCGGATCGCTGACGGCCCTGCCGATCATCGAGACCCAGGCGGGCGATGTATCAGCGTACATACCGACCAACGTCATATCCATCACCGACGGACAGATCTTCCTCGAGTCCGAGCTCTTCCACTCGGGCATCATGCCCGCCATCAACCCGGGCATCTCGGTGTCCAGAGTCGGCGGCAGCGCCCAGATCAAGGCCATGAAGAAGGTCGCGGGAAGCCTCAAGCTGCTCTACTCCCAGTACAGAGAGCTGCAGAGCTTCGCCCAGTTCGGTTCAGACCTGGACAAGGACACCAAGGACAGGCTGGCCCAGGGAGCCCGCATCGTCGAGGTCCTCAAGCAGGACCGCAACCAGCCGGTGGACGTCGCTCATCAGGTGGCGATCATCTACGCCGTGACCAACGGCTATCTGGCCAAGGTCCCCGTGGAGAAGATCCGCCAGTTCGAGACCGAGCTCTATCCCTGGCTCACCGCCAACTACGCCCAGATGCTGGACGAGATCAGAAAGACCGGAAAGCTCAGCGAAGAGGGCGAGGCCCAGCTGAAGACCGCTCTCACCGTCAGGGTGGAAGACTTCCTGAGCAGGACCGCGTAGAGGTGGCAAGATGGCCGGAGTATCCACAAAAGCGATAAAGGCGCGGATGAGGAGCATGGAGTCGACCAGGCAGATCACCAAGGCCATGGAGCTGGTGGCTGCCTCGAAGCTTCGCGGCGCCCAGGAGAGGGCCCTGAACAACAGGACCTACTTCAGGACCCTGTTCGAGGTCATGGACATGATCTCCAGGAGCAGCATCGACTTCAAGACCCCCTTCATGACCGCCGGAAAGGGCGCTAAGCCTTTATATATCGTCATCGCCGGCGACAGAGGCATGGCGGGAGGCTACAACAACAATATCTTCCGCTTCGTCACGGCCAGCCTTCCCAAGGACGCCGT
This sequence comes from Bacillota bacterium, assembly GCA_017428655.1. Lineage (GTDB taxonomy): Bacteria > Bacillota > Clostridia > Peptostreptococcales > Anaerovoracaceae > RGIG2707. The sequence continues at coordinate 16,437 of JAFRQL010000003.1, forward strand.
CATCTTCCCCATCGGAAAGAAGACCGCCGAGTATTTCAGGCGTTCCGGCTGGGAATGCGCCATAGATTCGGTGATCCCGGTAGGGGATCTGACCGTGGGGAGCTGCTTCACCCTGTCCCGCATGATCTGCGACTGGTATCTTGAAGGCCGCTTCTCATCGGTGACCATCGCATATACCGAGCTGGTCTCGCTGCTGACCCAGACCCCCAGGACCGCGGAGCTTCTGCCCATCGTGTTCACGGGCCCCGAGACCGGCGAAAAGCACCGCTCCAGGTTCCTCTACGAGGGCGGAGACGTGCACGTCTTCAACAATATAGTTCCCGAGTACATGGCGGGCGTCCTGTACTGCGCCGTGAAGGAGGGCTTCGCCTCCGAGCAGGCGGCCAGAAGGACGGCCATGGACGCGGCGTCCAAGAACGCCGACGAGATGATCTCAAAGCTCAACCTGGATTACAACATGGCCAGACAGGCTGCGATCACCCAGGAGATCACGGAGATCGTTGCAGGCAGCGAGCATTAGCGCGAAAGGAGAAGTTTCTTGAGTACGAAAAACATAGGAAAAGTGATTCAGATCACCGGTCCTGTCCTGGACATCAGGTTCCCCGAGGACAGCCTGCCCGATCTGCTCAACGCCATAGAGATCAAGAACGGAGACGGGATCCTGACGGCTGAGGTCTCCCAGCACATCGGCGGCGGAGTGGTCCGCTGCATAGCGATGAGCTCCACCGACGGCATGGTAAGAGGCGCCGAGGCTGTCGACACCGGCGGCCCCATCACCGTCCCCGTGGGCGAGCAGTGCCTGGGCCACATCTTCAACCTTCTGGGCAAGCCCCTGGACGACTACAAGGTCCCCGAGGATGCCCTGAGGCTCCCGATCCACCACCCCGCTCCCAGCTTTGAGGAGCAGGCGACCTCCACCGAGATCCTGGAGACCGGTATCAAGGTCGTCGACCTGATCTGCCCCTACGCCAAGGGCGGAAAGATCGGCCTCTTCGGCGGCGCCGGCGTAGGCAAGACCGTTCTGATCCAGGAGCTGATCTACAACATCGCCACCGAGCACAACGGTTATTCCGTGTTCACCGGCGTAGGAGAGCGCTCACGCGAGGGCAACGACCTCTACTACGAGATGAAGGAATCCGGCGTCCTCTCCAAGACCGCTCTCGTTTTCGGCCAGATGAACGAGCCCCCCGGGGCGCGTATGAGGGTAGGCCTTTCGGGCCTGACCATGGCTGAGTATTTCAGAGACGAGAAGCACCAGGACGTGCTGCTCTTCATAGACAACATATTCAGGTTCACCCAGGCGGGCTCCGAGGTATCCGCCATGCTGGGCAGGATGCCCTCCGCAGTAGGATACCAGCCGACCCTGGCCACCGACATGGGCACCCTTCAAGAGCGCATAACCTCCACCAAGAACGGGTCCATCACCTCGGTCCAGGCCGTCTACGTCCCCGCCGACGACCTTACCGACCCGGCCCCGGCGACCACCTTCTCCCATCTGGACGCTACCACCGTTCTTGACAGAGGCATCGCTTCCCTGGGCATCTACCCCGCCGTCGACCCGCTGGATTCCACCTCCAGGATCCTCTCGCCGGACATCGTCGGCAAGGAGCACTACGAGGTCGCCCAGGCGGTCATCAGGATCCTTCAGCGCTACAAGGAGCTGCAGGACATCATCGCCATCATGGGCATGGACGAGCTCTCCGAAGAGGATAAGCTGACCGTAGGCCGCGCGAGAAAGGTCCAGAGGTTCCTGTCCCAGCCCTTCCACGTGGCTGAGCAGTTCACCGGCATGGACGGCAAGTACGTCCCCCTCAAGGAGACCATCAGAGGCTTCAAGGAGATCATCGAAGGAAAGCACGACGATATCCCCGAATCTGCCTTCCTCTTCGCCGGCACCATCGATGAAGTGACCGCAAAGGTCAGAGGAAAGGCCGATGAATAGCTTTCGGCTCAAGATCGTAAGCCCGGACGGCTGCCTGTTCGAAGGTGACGCCCAGCTCATAACCCTCAGGACCACCCAGGGCGAGGTGACCATACTGGCCAACCACACCGAGTACCTTGCCGCCATCGGCATGGGCAGAGCCACCGTGGTGACCGAGGCCGGCCGCCGCACCGCAGCCTGCATCGGGGGCATCCTGATGGCCGCGGACAACAAGGTCGACGTGGTCGCCACCACCTTCGAGTGGAAGGAGGACATCGACGCCGACAGGGCCGTGGCCGCCCTTAAGGAGGCGGAGGAACAGCTAGCGGCCGGAGGCCTGGACGAGACCAGACGCAAGATAGTCGAGTCCAAGAAGCGCCGGGCCGAGGTCAGGCTGTCCGTCGTGAGAGCGGAGTGATCAGCGGGTAAACGTTGACATTTCATTTAATAATAATTGATACATAACAGCTGTTGTTGATAAATCAAATCAAAAGCGGTCCTTTCGCAGGCTCTGCCGGGGAAGGACCGCTTTCTTATATATGATACTGTAAGGCTGAAGTCACGCCCGCCGGAAGAGGCCGGGGGCGGGATGCCCCTTAGACGTTGAACCTGTTGTATTCTCCCGCGCAGTCCATGCAGAGCTTCCTGCCGTTCACGATGCGTATCCAGTTGGAACCTGTCAGCTCGCCGCACTCCTCGCAGACGTACGAATCGAAGTTCTTTGCCGGTTCGGGGAGGGGAATGCGCGCGGGACCTGCGCTGAACATCTCCTCATCGGGCAGCTCGTGATAATATTTCAGGGCTTCCTGCCTGCTCATTTTGCGGGAGGGACGGTTCAGCATCAGGCGCACCGACTTCCCGCCCGTCCTCTCATAGAAAGTATAGGCGCTCTTTCCTCTCAGGTGGAAGAGCAGGTTCCCCTTGCCGGCGCTGCAGCCCAGGATCACCTGGATGGCGTCCACCCCGCAGGCGTCGTTCTCGGATATGCAGACGACCTCTTCGTCTTCAGAGAATTTTAGCCCGAGCAGCTTCGAAGCGTATAGCGACGCCCTGTAGCCTATGGTCACCCCGGGGCAGATGTGCCCGTGGAAGGCGATGACCTTCTCCCAAAGATCTCTGTCAATAATCGCGATATCCTTCGTTTCAAGCTTTTCGACTGCCATTTCGTCTCCTTGTATCTGTACGCGCGGATGAAAGAAAGTTGTTTTTCGTCTATATTTTGTCAGATCCCGGCCCTGCCGCGCAAGAACAGGGGTTGCAGGATCCGTGCGGCTCATTCGCGCTGGTCTGCCCGCCATGTGCCCTTAAGCTTCAGTCCTTCTTCGCCCTTACAAGCAGAAAGTCCGGCCTGTGCATCAGGTCGGCATGACTTGGATAGAGCCTCATCTGCTCCTCTGTCGGGACCGGCTCCGCTATTCTTTCTATCGCGAAGCCCTCTTCGATCAGGGTGTTGATGATGGTGGAGAAGGTCCGGTGGTATTTCTTCACGCGGTCCACGAACCAGCCGGACTCGCGCTCGCCGTCGACGCTGTAGAGGGCGATGTTGGCGAAGAGCTTGACGCCGTTCCCGTCCTTGGTCCAACGTTCCCCGCCATTGAAGCACGAGTTCATCGGGTGCTCCTGTGAGAATACGAAGAGCCCGCCGGCCGCCAGCAGCCCGTGCACATTTTTCACGAGGCTCCTGAAGTCTTCAACGTAGTGGATAGCGAGGGAACTGACGGCCAGATCAAAGGGCCCACCGAGCCCGCCGATGTCCTCCATCGGCATCCTGATATAAGTGATGCGCGGATCGGCGTTCTCTCTGCGCGCCGCGTCCAGCATCCTTTCGGAGATGTCGATGCCCGTGACTGAAGCGGCGCCCCTGCGGACATATTCCGTGCAGTGGTCCCCGAAGCCGCAGCCCAGATCGAGGATCTTCTTCCCCTCAAGCCCTGGGAGCAATGAGAAAAGGGCCGGCTTTTCGAAGAGCTCGTTGGCCGACCACGGGTTCTCTCTCAGCTTCCGGTAGCCGTTGAAAAAAGTCTCGTAGTCAAAGATGTTCTGCTTTGCCATCGGCGTGTTCCTTTCTGCGGCCAGGAGCGTTTAGGCGGCTTGACCGCCGGCTCCCGCGCTCCCCACATACATAAAAGCCGAGATCCTTCGCGAGGCTTGGGAACGGGATGCGCTCGGGCAGCCTTCGCATCAGAATCTTTCGTAATGCACCTTTGAATGGTCGAAGTCGGACTCTTTGTATCCTTCCTTATGCTCCGCCTTCCCGCCGATGGCGATCAAATTGAGCACCTCGTAGCCCTCGGGGATCCCTAGCAGGCTGCGCAGTTCATCGCTGGAGCTTGCGGTCTTTCCGTCCCGGTTCCTGATGTGGACCCAGCATGCCCCAAGCCCGTACTGCTCCACGGCGAGGAGTATGTACGCCGAAGCGATCGCCCCATCCTCGATCCAGAATTCCCCGCGGTCCTGTTTGACCATGACGACGATCACCGCGCCGGCGCCGTCGATCTGATGGCCTCCCCGGGTCTTGCAGTCGGCGACCCTGCTCATGGTATTTTTGTCCCTTACGACCACGAATTCCACCGGCCTGTGGCCAAAGGAGCAGGGCGCGGTCAGCGCGACCTTCATGATCTCCTCCAGGATCCCTTCGGGGACCGGTTCTCCGGTATATTTTCTTACAGAGCGGCGGGCAGCTGCCAGTTCAAAAAGCTTGTTCTCCATAGTTTTCTTCCTTTCATGACCACGCATCCCCGGTCGTGTAATTATTATAACCTGTATCAGCCTCGAAAGGGGGATAAACCGGCCAAATTCACCTCAAAGTCCCCACTTTTAAGCCCCTCAGCCCCTGATCACATCGCTTGTGGGCCTCCAAATGGGGACAAACCAGCCAAATTTAGCTCAAAGTCCCCACTTTTAAGCCTCTTAGCTCCTGATTGATGTGTACTGATGTGTACCCCAAAATGTAGAGTCTATGTGGACATGATATAATAACACGTAGACTGGAGGTGCTCGATGGGTCGCTACTCAAAAGAATTCAGGATTCAGGTCGCAAAAGAAGCCGCGCAGCCAGA
>JAFRQL010000023.1 GCA_017428655.1 Bacillota bacterium
AAACACTATCGCTCGCCTTTTGGGTCTTCGCGCGCCTGCGGAAACGGCTCAGGGGTTCCTCGCCCCACGATACATGGAATGTGCCTGATGAATGTATATTCGATTTTCAAGGTTCTCGTAGAAGTATCCCTTCCATGCACTATTCCTGAATTTCTGCGCAAAAAAGAACCAAGAAAATGAAAAAAGTTTCATCTCTTTTTAGACAATAAAAAACGCCCACGGAACGAATAGTTCTGTGAGCGTTTGGTTTATTTTCATAATCAGCGATTTATCACCTGATAAACCGCCATACTACAATTTGTCGTAAAATCTACTGTCGTAAAACTGTCGTATAGACTACGGAGCATAGCATGAATCAGCTATTATTTCCGGTAATCGTAAGCCTTTTTCCTGATTTACACATTAAATAAGAAATTGACTATATCCCCGTCCTTCATGACATAGTCCTTGCCTTCGGAACGGAGGAAGCCTTTTTCGCGGGCGGCGGCCATGCTGCCTCCGACCTCCATGAACTTGTCGTAGGCGATGGTCTCCGCCCTGATGAAGCCCCTCTCAAAGTCGGTGTGGATCTTTCCGGCAGCCTGGGGGGCCTTGGTCCCGTTGGTGATGGTCCAGGCGCGGCACTCGTCGGCGCCGGCTGTGAGGAAGGAGATGAGATTGAGCAGCTTGTAGGACGCCTTGACCAGACGGTCCAGACCGCTCTCCTTTATGCCCAGTTCGGCGAGGAACTCGTCCCTCTCATCGTCGTCCAGCTCCGCGATCTCGGCCTCGACGCCGCAGCAGATGACGACGACCTGAGAGCCTTCCTTATCAGCGATCTCCCTGACCGCGTCGACGTAGGCGTTGCTCCCTTCGTCGGCAGCATCGTCTTCGGAGACGTTAGCGACGTATATGACGGGCTTGTAAGAAAGAAGGCCTAGGGTCCTGACGAAAGCGGCTTCCTCCTCTTCGAATTCCAAGGATCTGGCGTTGACGCCTTCACCCAGCTTTTCGTAGATGCGCTCCATTACGGCCAGCTCGCCAGCCTTAGACTTGTCTCCGCCCTTCATTCCGCTCTTCGTCTTGGCGATGCGGCGCTCCAGGATCTCCATGTCCGAAAGAATGAGCTCGGTATTGATGGTCTCGATGTCTGCGGCGGGATCGATCCGCCCGTCGACGTGTACGATATTGTCGTCGTCGAAGCAGCGGACCACGTGGACGATGGCCTCGACCTCTCTGATGTGTCCGAGGAACTGGTTGCCAAGCCCTTCGCCCTTGGACGCGCCCTTTACCAGGCCCGCGATATCGCAGAATTCCACGACCGCGTAGGTGGTCTTTTTGGAATTGTAGATCTCGTGGAGCTTGGTGACCCTCTCGTCAGGCACGGTCACGACGCCCACGTTGGGCTCGATAGTGCAGAAAGGATAGTTGGCGGCCTCGGCGCCGGCCTTGGTTATGGCGTTGAAAAGGGTGCTCTTGCCCACGTTGGGAAGTCCCACGATTCCTAATTTCATTTATTTCCACTTCTCCTATGATATCAAAGATCTCGGGCTGCCTGCGCTCTGCAGCCTTCAATCAATATACCACGGGAAGGCCGATTTCTCAATATATACCGGTGCTTCACCGATTTTTATGCAAGGCCTCGTCTCAATCTTCCTGCGGCCAGACTATCCTGACCTTTCCGCGAAGCTCCTCCGGAAGCCACAGATCGCCCTTGATGAGCGGGGACCTCATGTATATCGTCCTGAGCCCAGTGCAGCCGGTGAAAGCCTCATCGTCTATGTATTCGACGCGGCTGGGGATCGTCAGCTCTTTCAGGCTCCTGCAGTTCCTGAAGGCGTTGTCCCAGATGGCCGTAAGGCTCTCGGGTAGGACGACCCTGACCAGGCCTGTATCGTCGATGAGGGCGCTGTTGTTGAGCTCCGTCACCCCTTCGGGGATCACCAGTTCCTTGAGCCGGGGATCGTCAGTTCCTCCAGGTGAGTGCAGAAGCTGAAGGCGCTACTCTCGATGGTATCAAGGCCTTGGGGCAGGTCTATCCGGTCAAGGTAATGGCTGTGGGAAAAGGCACTGTCCGCAATCGCCTTGACCGTACCTGGAACGGTAAAGCCGGCCTTTCTTTTGGCGGAGGGGTACTTTATGAGTCTTTTCATGTCCGCGGTGTAAAGGACGCCGTCACGGGATGTGAAATATGGGTTATCTTTATTCACATCGATGGAAAGGAGCCTGCTGTCGTCGCCGAAGTACAGGGCGTTGTCCCCTATGGATGCGAGGCTTTGGGGGATCCGAACCCTGCGGGCCCCTTCTGCGCCCTGAAACGCGCTGTTCCCAAGGCTTAGAAGGCCTTCGGGAAGATCTATCTCGGCCAGCCTTTTGCACTCGGAAAATGCGGAGTCTCCTATGCACCTGAGCCCTGAGGGGAACCGTATCTCTTCAAGGTTTTCGAAGTACTCAAAGCTCCCCGCAGGGATCTCTTCGATACCGTCTGCAAGGAAAAGCAGCCGGATGCTGCTTCTCCAGCCCTGGCTGCTCCAATAGTCAAATCTGCGTCTGAAGTCGTTGACATATAATACGCCGTCTTTGATCCTGCAGCTTCCTGTTGGTCTCATGGGTCTTTCAGTCCTGTACTGCGGACGCCCTACGCGATCCTATAGACCGAACAGTCCCTTCTTTTCGTAGGGGGCGAATGAGCCTCCGTTGAAGTCGTAGCCGGTCTTTACGACTGCGTCCCTGAGCTTTTCAAAGTCCGGTTCGCCGTCGATCAGGAAGGTGGTCTCGCCCTTTTTAAAGGAAGAGCTGACCTTCTTCGCCTTGGGGTAGATGCTCCGAACTACGTCCTTGATGTGCGCCTCGCACATGCCGCAGGACATTCCGCCTATTTCAAGTGTTACTTTATTCATTATGTTCTCCTTTTTTCTTCCATGCAATGCTCGTTTTAACGGTATAAGAGGATTAGCACTTGCTAACCAAATGATACTCAAAAACATTTCCACCGTCAAGACTGTTATTCTTTCCCCCGGGATCAGGACCTTCGCAGTTTCGTTCATTCCATTCTCGGGCATGCAGATATTCATCCAAACTATGCGTATTATGATATAATCACATGGGAAGGTCAGACCCTTCCGGATAAGTTTAAACAGCCCCAAAGGCTTTCTTTTTTAGCGTAAAGGAGGATATTATGCCCTGTACAACTGTTCTGGTAGGAAGAAAAGCGAGCAATGACGGTTCGACCATGGTCGCCCGCACCGAAGACGCGTTCTTCGCGGTAAAAAAGACCATCGTCGTTGAACCGAAGGATCAACCGAAGAAATATAAGACCGCAGCGTCTCATCTTGAGATCGAGCTCACGGAAAAGCCCATGCGCTACACCGCGAGCCCCAATGTGGATACAAAGGACGGAGCCTGGTATGCCACCGGCATCAACGCTGCCAACGTCGGCATGACCGCCACCGAGACCATAACCTCCAACCCCAGGGTCCTCGCGGCGGATCCGCTGGTCAAGCTTCAGAAGGCTAAGAAGAGAGGAGAAAAGGAGATCCCCGGAGGCATCGGCGAAGAGGACTTCGTCCTGCTCGTCCTTCCCTACGCCAAGACCGCCAGGGACGGAGCCGCGAGGCTTGGCGCCCTGCTCGAAAAGTACGGGACCTACGAGATGAACGGCATCGCCTTCAACGACGAAAAGGAATGCTGGTGGCTGGAGACCATCGGCGGACACCACTGGATCGCCAAAAGGGTCCCCGATGACATGGTCGTCATCGCTCCCAATCAGTTCGGCCTAGACAACTTCGATCTTGAGGACGCCCTCGGCACCCAGAAGGACCATATGTGCTCTGCCGATATGAAGGGATTCATCGAAAAGTACCATCTGGACTGCAATCAGAACGGGAAATTCAGCCCCAGAGACGTGTTCGGTTCTCACAGCGACAAGGACCACCTCTACAACACCCCCAGAGCCTGGTTCATGGGACGCTACCTCTGCCCCTGGTCCCACACCTGGGACGGCGAGGACGCAGAATTCAAGCCCGAGAGCGACGATATCCCCTGGGCTCTGGTCCCCGACAGGAAGGTGACAGTCGAAGACGTCAAATACCTGCTGTCCGGAAACTTCCAGGGCACTCCCTACAACCCTTACTCCAACCAGGACACCGGTAAGAGGGGCATCTACAGGTCCATCGGCATCAACAGGACCGGAGTTTCGTCCATTTGCCAGATCAGGCCGGACGTCCCCGATCCCATCAAGGGCATCGAGTGGATCTTCTACGGATCGTCCACCTTTGACGCCGCCCTTCCCATCTATACCAACGTTCCCGATATCCCCAAATATCTCAAGAACGTGACCCTGGACTGCAGCACCGACAACTTCTACTGGGCAAGCAGGCTCATCGCGGCCATGGCCGACAGCCACTACGCCACCTGCATCCAGCTCATCGAGCGCTATCAGAACGCGGTGATGACCAGGGCAAGGCAGATCGTCCTCGAGTACGACGAAAAGATGATAAAGTCCAAGGACTTCAGCCTGACCGCCGAGGCCAACGAAAAGCTCGCTGCCATGGCCAGGGAGGAGACCACGGACTGCCTGAACAAGGTGCTCTTCGACGCAACCAGCCACATGAAGAACGGTTACAACAGGGCGGACAACTAGCAGACCGTATTGACCGCCTGACATATCACCCGACGAAAAGACCCGGACCTTAAAGGTCCGGGTCTTGATCTTTCGTTAGAATTTACTGCAGGTCTTCGGCCTGAGCGGGCTCTTCGTCTGCAGAAGGCTCATCTGCTGACGGGCTTTCCTCCGGCTCTGCTGAGATCTCTTCGGTCTCGGCAGGCTCGTCTGAAGCCTGTTCTTCGGCCTCGGGCTCTTCCGCATCTTCTTCCGCGGCAGGCCCCTCAGCCGCTTTTTCCGCCCTTTTCCTGAGAACGAAATACAGGACGGCGCAGGCTGCCATGGTGCCAAGGCTTATGAGCTGGGCCTGTCTGAAGGGGCCGATCCAGAGGCTGTCGGTGCGGAGACCTTCGACGAAGTACCTTTCCAGCGAATAAAAGAAACCGTAAAGGCAGAATATCTGGCCGGAAAACTTCGACCTGCCGTGCTTTCTTTCGTAAAGCACCAGGGCGATGCAAAGAAGCAGGCACCAGACCGATTCGTACAGGAAGGTCGGATGGACGAACTCCCCGTCGGCGTAGATCGCCCAGGGAAGATCGGTGGGGCCTCCATGAGCCTCGCTGTTGAAGTAATTGCCCCAGCGTCCGATGGCCTGGCCCAGGGCGATGCCCGGAGCGAACAGGTCGAACCAGTCGAAGGGCTTCTGCTTCCAGCGGCGGACGATATACGCGCCCAGAGCGAGAGCCACGATAAGAGCGCCGTGGATGGCCATCCCGCCGCCTCTGATATTGAACACCTGGATCAGGTCGTTCTTGTAGCGATCCCATTCGAAGATGACGTAGTAGGTCCTGGCGCCGACGATGGAGGCAGGCACGCAGTAGAGGATCATGTCCAGCACCCGCTCGGGATCGATGCCGTAGCGGGGAGCCCTGCGGTATGCCAGCAGGGTGCCCATGACGATGCCTGTGGTGATCATGATGGCGTACCACATGATGTCCACGCCGAATACGGTGAAGGCTACAGGCTCGGGAACGGGAAGAAATGGCGTTCTCATCTAAAGCTCCCTCCTTCCCTCGAGGGCCTTGGACAGGGTGACCTCGTCTGCATATTCAAGATCCCCGCCTACGGGGATGCCATGGGCGATACGGGTGACCTTGATGCCAGCCGGCTTGACCAGCCTTGCTATATACATGGCTGTGGCCTCACCCTCGATGTTGGGATTGGTGGCCAGGATCAGTTCCTTCACGTCTTCGTTCTGGAGCCTGACGATCAGGGATCTGAGATTGATGTCCTCCGGGCCCACCCCGTCCATGGGCGAGATCACGCCGTTGAGCACGTGATAGGTGCCGTTGAACTCCCGTATCCTCTCCATGGCGAAGACGTCTCTGGGACTTTCGACCACGCAGATGACGCTTTTGTCCCTCGCTCCGTCGGAGCAGATCGGGCAGGGGTCCACGTCGGTGAGGTTGCCGCAGACCGAGCAGTATTTCATGTTCTTCTTCGCGGAAACGATGGCGTCCGCCAGCCCCTGGGCCTGTACCTCGGAAAGGGACAGGATGTGGAAGGCGAGGCGCTGGGCGGTCTTTCCTCCGATGCCGGGGAGCTTGGAAAGCTCGGATATGAGATTGCTTAAAGGTTTGGCGTAGCTCTTCATCTTAGAAGGGGAGCCCCATTCCGCCGGTGACCTTGTTCATCTCGTTTGAGGAGAGCTCGTCTATCTGGCGCATGGCCTCGTTGGCCGCGGCGACGATCAGGTCCTGGAGCATATCGACCGCTTCAGGGTCGCAGAGCTCGGGCTTGATGGCGACGGACACCAGCTGGTGCTGGCCGTTGACCTTGACGGTGACGGCGCCGCCGCCTGCCGAAGCCTCGGTCTCCATCTTCTCGATCTCCTGCTGAGCCTGCATCATGCGGTTCTGCATAGCCTGGATCTGGGCCATCTGGTCCTGTCTGCTCATCTTAACGGACGGCTTCTTGCCGGCCTTCATTCCTTTTCCCATAATATCCTCCAAATTCTGAACTGAATATTGATTATATCGCCCCGGGGGCCATAAGTAAAGAGCAAGCAGAGGCCGCGGGTCAGCGGCACAACTCCTTGAGGTAACGGGCGATGTGCTCCTTGATCTCCGTCCTGTGCATGTTCATCCCGTGATCGCAGTCAAAGGTGACGGTCTCAAGAAGCCCCCTTCCCTCCTTTTCGATGAGGGAGTTGAGCAGATCGATGTGCTTTTCCCTGGGGAGCAGGGTATCCCTGGCTCCGGCAACGGTGAGGACCGGCTTCTTCGCCATCTCCGCCGCATAGGTATCGAAGCGGAACCAGTCGGGATGGGTATGGGCGTCCCTGTCCATGGAGCGCCAGCCGAAATCGTTGAGCCACAGGCCGCAGCCGTCGTAGAAGTCCTTCTGCTCTTTGGAAGGAGCCCCGCTCAGGGCCTCATCCACGGGGATCTGACCGTTGAGGGGCATGATGACGACGCCGCCCCTGACCAGGCCGGAGCAGCCGATGGCCCTGCAGGCCATGATGCCGCCCATGCTGTGGCCGAAGACGAACACGTTGTCAAGGTCGAAGAGCCCCATCTCGTTCTTCTTCACCCAGTCGAGGACTGTCATGGTGTCCTCGAAGCAGTGGACCATGCTGTACTGACCGTCGCTTCCCCAGCTTCCGCTGTAGTGGAAATGCAGTGCGCAGAAGCCTGCCTCCCTCAGCGCCACGGCGAAGTCCAAAAGCCTTTCGTTGCCGGGGATCCCGTGGCAGAGCACCACCACGGGCGCGGGACCGCTGCCTTCGGGAATATAGAGCTGGGAGAATATCCTGCCCCTTTTTCCGGGGATCAGGAAGCCGTCGGATGAGGGGAGACGGTATTCGTTGTTTTCCATGTCGTTGTTCCTTTCCGCGCCTGGCGCCGAAGTATATCGATTCCGGAGGTCACCGCTCCTTTTCGACCGAAGTCACCGTGAGCAGGCCGTCCTCGACCTTAAATCTGATGTTGAGTCCTCCGTAGGAGAGGCCGTAGATCCTTTCCGTATCGTGCTGATATGACGGACGGGGATCTAGGCTTAAGAGCGTTCTGATGTTCTCAAGCTTATCCTCCGGGATCCGCCCGGCCTGCTGCTGAGGGATCGCGACCTCGAGCTTTCTGCTCTCTCCGGCCTTGTTGAAGCCCTCCTTCGCGTCGGGGTGGCAGTCCCTTTGGATGTAGGGCTTGACGTCGAAGATCGGGGTCCCGTCCATCAGATCCGCCCCTTCGACGATCAGGTATGGGGCATCCTGTCCTTCAAGGCAGACCTCCCTGAGCCTTACGCTGGAAAGTCCTATGGGGTTGGGTCTGTTGGGGGAGCGGGTCGCGAAGACTCCCATCCGCTCGTTTCCTCCAAGAACCGGGGGCCTCACCGTGGGAGACCAGCCGTCGTGGTGGGCAAGGGAAAAATCCCAGATGAGCCATATGTGGCTGAAGGCCTCCAGCCCCCTGACGGCCTCATGGACCCTGTATTCCGGTTCAAACACGATCCGGGAGAGGTCTCCCACCATGCCGCTCTGCCTTGGGATCCCGAATTTTTCGGTATAATCGTTGTATATATGTGCTATGATCTTCATTCTTCAGCCCACTTATTTTTATCTCAAATGATTATACCATATGATCGCCGGTTTTATATCCATTCCTGTGCGATCAGTGGTATCATATGTATAATAATCTAAGATCATCACAGGAGGATCCCATGAAAGACCTTAAAGAAAAACGGTGCCGCGTCGCCCTCGTGCAGGCGGAGCCGGTCATGTTCGATAAGAAGGCTTCCCTTGAAAAGGCCCTGAAGCTGGCGGAGGAAGCCGCGGAGAAAAAGGCGCAGCTGATAGTCTTCCCCGAGCTCTTCATCCCCGGCTACCCCTTCGGCATGAACTTCGGGTTCAGCGTAGGCAAAAGGACCGAAGCGGGAAGGCAGGACTGGATCAGATACTGCGAAGCCTCCGTCGTTGAGGGTGAAGAGGAGTTCAAGGCCCTCTCCGGATTCGCGAAAAGGACCGGGACTTATCTCAGCATCGGTCTTTCTGAAAGGGACGCGGTCAGCGGCACCCTCTACAACAGCAACGCGGTATTCGAGCCGGACGGCAGCTGGAAGGTCCACCGCAAGCTCAAGCCCACCGGGTCGGAAAGAGTGGTCTGGGGGGATGCGGACAAGGCTTATTTCCCCATCACCGAGACTCCCTGGGGGCCTGCCGGCAGCCTCATATGCTGGGAGAGCTACATGCCCCTCGCCAGGGTCGCCCTGTATCAGAAGGGCATAACCATCTACATCTCGCCCAACACCAACGACAACCCGGAATGGCAGGCGACCACCCAGCACATCGCCATCGAAGGAAAGTGCTTCTTCATCAACGCGGACATGATCATAAGAAAATGCTCCTATCCCGCGGATCTCAACGAGAGGAACGCAGTCGACGCCCTGCCTGACATGGTCTGCCGCGGAGGCAGCAGCATCGTCGACCCCTACGGCCACGTCATCGCAGGTCCGGTGTGGGACGAAGAGACGATCATTTACGCGGATCTCGATATGACTCTTCCCGCCGCGTGCAGGATGGAGCACGATCCCGTCGGCCATTACGCTAGGAACGACGTCCTCGAGCTGATAGTAAAGGAATAGAGACCGGTCATGATCCAAAGCCGCCCGTACAGGCGGCTGCGCGAAGACTATGAGCCTGGCTCACAAGGAGGCCAAATGGAGAGCAAAAAACGCAAGGGCGACAATCAGAAGCTCAAGATGCTCTATCTCGTCAAGCTCTTTTCCGAAGAGACCGACGACAGGCATTATCTTACCATGTCCCAGATCATCGAAAAGCTCGCGGAATGCGGAGTCAACGCCGACAGGAAGACCATATATCTCGATCTGGAGGAGCTGCGGCATTTCGGCATGGACATAATCGCGGACAAGAGGGGCCGGGAATGCTTCTACTACCTGGGCGGCAGGGATTTCGAGCTTCCGGAGCTCAAGCTCCTCGTCGATTCGGTCCAGTCGGCCAAGTTCATCACCGACAGAAAATCCAAGGAACTGATCAAGAAGCTCGAGTCGCTGGCCAGCAGATACGAAGGCTCCCAGCTCAACCGCCAGGTCTTCATCTCGGGCAGGATCAAGACGATGAACGAGAGCATCTATTACAACATCGACAAGCTCCACGAGGCCATCGGCGCCGACAGCAGGATCCGCTTCAAGTACTATCAGTGGAACGTCGAAAAGCAGATGGAGCTTCGCAGGGACGGAGCCTGGTACGAGGTCAGCCCGTGGGGGCTCATCTGGGACGATGAGAACTACTATCTGGTTGGATACGACGCTGAGGAAGGCAAGATCAAGCACTACCGCGTCGACAAGATGCTCCACATCGAAGATACCGGAGATCCCCGCGAAGGCGGAGACCAGTTCAAGGCCTTCAACATGCCCAGCTATTCCAAGAGCCTCTTCGGCATGTTCGGCGGAGAAGAGGCCAAAGTCACCATTGAGGCCGAGAATTCCATGGTCGGCATCCTCATCGACCGGTTCGGCAAGGACATCTTCATCACCAGGATCGACGCCGATCACTTCCGCACGGTCGTCAGCGTGGCGGTCAGCAGCCAGTTCCTGGGATGGATCATGGCCCTGGGCTCCGGGATAAAGATCGTCGCCCCCGACTCGGTCGTCGAGAGGATGAAGAAAGAGGCCAAAAGGCTCAGCGAGCAGTATAAGTAAGCAGATCTCACGACTAAAAGTATATTTAGAAAAGACGCAGAGGGATGACCCCCGCGTCTTTTTTATACGAAACGAACTGCCGCGGATCCCACGCGTCATGATGCTTCTGGGTGGAACGAAGGGGATCGAACCCTTATCTTCCGGACCACGGCCGGACGTTCTGCCATTGAACTACAGACCACATGATATTCCGGGCGGGACCTGGGATCCCGCGCCTGCCGACTGAGCCGGAGCTTCAGGCCGGCACGTCTGTCCTTTCTGAGAGGAATATATCATGGGTCTGCGGTATGAGCAATGAACTTGTGGTTTAACTTCGCTCCCGGTTCAGCGCTTTTCCGCTTCGCAAAGCTCAGCCAGCTTATCTTCGAAGGCTTCTTCATCCACGGGGATGTCCGCCCAGGCGCCGGTCCAGGATGACAGATAGGCTGCGTTGGAGATACAGAGGGAATTCAGGCCTTCTTCTCCCGGGGCGATAAGATCTGTCCCGTCAAGGATGGCATCCGCGAAGTTGTTCAGAAGTATCGGGTGCCCGTCCGGGGCGGGGGCGGAAAACTCCTCGTATTCGGTCCCAGGGACCGCAAAGCCGTCGCTGCAGTTAAAGCAGATGTGCCTCTCGTCCTCGTGCAGGCGCCACCATTTGAGCCTGCGGTCCTCGATCACGATCTTGCCCAGGGTGCCGGAGATCTCAAGACGGTTGGTCCCGGGAGCCTCGCCGGTTGAGGATATAAACACTGCAGTCGCACCGTTTTCATATTCACCGTATATCGTGACGTCATCCTCGACGCCGACGTCGTGGTATTTTCCCGCCGTGCAGAAGGCCCTGACTCTTTTAGGCATGCCGAATATCCACTGCCATAGGTCCAGGTTGTGGGGCGCCTGATTGAGGAGCACGCCTCCCCCTTCTCCGCTCCAGGTCCCGCGCCAGCTGCCCGAGTCGTAATATGCCTGGGTGCGGTACCAGTCGGTGACGATCCACACCAGCCTCTTCGGGGCGCCGAGCAGGCCTCCGGCGACGATCTCCCTGGCCTTTGAATAGAGAGGATCCGTCCGCTGGTTGAACATGATGGCGAACTTCGCTCCGGAATCCTTTGCGGCGTCGTTCATCATTCGGACCTGCCTGGTGTACACCCCTGCAGGCTTTTCGGTCATCACGTGGACGCCGCGGCGAAAGCACATGGCCGCGTATTCGGGGTGAAGATAATGAGGGACGCATATCAGTGCAGCGTCGACCGCGCCGCTGTCCAGCATCTTCTCCGCATCGGTAAAGGGCTGAGCTTCCGGGACCATCTGCAGCGCCTTCCTGAGCTTGTCCGGACCGGGATCCGCAAAGGCGGCCGCCTTTACGCGGGGACACCTGCCGTCCGCGATATTCTTCAGGTGCTCAAGGCCCATCTTCCCCAAGCCTATTATCCCAAGTCTGATGTGATCCATGTCATCCTCCTATAAGGCCTCGTACTGCCCTGACCGCTGCGGAAAACGCCTCCTGCGGGGTTTCGTATTTATTGCCCCGCGGGAGCCTGAGCCCGCTCCCACTCTCCAGCAGTTCAAAACCCTGAAAATCATAGAGATGAGGCTCGACGGTGAGCATCTCTCCCTTGTACTGAGAAAGAAGATAGGGGATCTGCCCGTCTCCCCGCCCAGCCGGGACCACCTCCCCGCTTTTCAGCGCGTCTTTGACGTGCATGTATTCAACGTAAGGAGAAAGGGCCTCCCATGCCCTGACCGGATCCTCGCCGCACTGGACGAAATTGGCCGGATCAAACACCGCCCTAAGGCCGGGAAGAGCCTCGTGGAGCTCAAGGCAGCCGGCAGCACTGCTCCCGAAGACGCCCTTCTCGTTCTCGTGGCAAAGGACCGCGTCGCTGCCTGCGGCGGCGTCAAGAAAGCGTCCGATCCCTTCGGCGGCTTCATCCAGCCCTGAAGCGTCGTAAAAACTGAAGATCCTGACGTGTTTTGCTCCCAGTATGTCGGCCTTCTCAAGGCAGCGGCGGAAGCTGTCCATGTATCCCGAATTGCAGTCCCTGACGCTAACCTTGCCGAAGGGTGATCCGACCGCCCATACCGCAAGGCCTTCGTCTTCGAGCCTTCGGCGGATCTGCCCTGCCTTTTCAAGGGAGATGTCAGCGATATTCTGACCGTCGACGCTCCTGATCTCAAGATATTTGATCCCGCAGGCTCTCAGGGCCTCGATCTGTCCGTCAAGAGACGGGGACGCTTCATCGGCAAAGGCCGCAAGCTTGAACATGGGAACTCCTTTCATTTGGCGCATGTGAAGACCGCTTCATCCGCCCGGATCACAGGTCCTTCATCCAGTCCAGCACCGTATGTATCTCTTCGATGTACCCGGAGTCGTCGTTGGGAGTCTCGAGTATGAACGGCAGGCCCTGGAGCGCGGGATGCGTGGCGATCCGCCTCATGGCCTCCATGCCTATCATGCCCTGCCCCAGCTTTTCATGCCTGTCCTTCCGCGATCCGCAGGGATTCTTGCTGTCGTTGAAATGGACGGCCTTAAGGCGGTCCAGGCCGATGATATCGTCGAACCTCTGAAGGACTCCGTCGAGACCGTTTACCAGGTCATATCCGGCGTCCCAGGTGTGGCAGGTGTCAAAGCAGACGCCGATCTTATCGCCGCAGACGGTGCGGTCTATGATCTCGCGAAGCTCCTCAAAGGATCCTCCGATCTCGGAGCCCTTGCCCGCCATGGTCTCAAGGAGCACGGTCGTATGCATGTCAGGGGTCAGGACCCGGTCGAGGGCATCTGCGATCAGCGATATGCCCGCGGCGGTCCCAAGGCCGGTGTGAGAGCCCGGATGAAAGTTGTAGAGGTTCCCGGGGAAGAGCTCCATCCTCTGAAGGTCCAGGCGCAGCATCTCGAGGCCGTTGGCCCGGGTCTCTTCCTTAGATGAGCAGAGGTTCATGGTGTAGCTCCCGTGGGCGACGATGGGGCCGAAGCCTTCGCTTTCAAGGAAGTCGTTGAGGGCCAAAGCGTCCTCTGGGACTACGGGCTTTGTCTTCCCTCCCCTGGGGTTTCTGGTGAACCAGGCGAAGGTGTCCCCGCCGAAGCTCTTCATGGTCCTTCCCATGGCGAGGTATCCGTCGGTGATGGAAAGGTGGCAGCCGATATGTATCATCCCGTCCACCTAGCCTATCTGGATCGGCGACGCCAGCTTTTTAAGAAGCGCGAGGACGCTGTACGCCGCAAGGGAGCTGGAACTGGGATTGGAGGACGGCGCGGCCTCGATGGTCACGGCGGCATGGCCAAAATTCCCGTCGAGGGTTATGGTGTGCCTGTTTCGGGGAAGCCCGGGGACGCTCCTGATGCTGACCCTTGCCCGGTCCGGTCCAACGGTCGCGATCCCCAGAGCCACGGCGACGTTGACGTTCTTGGGGAACTTTTCGATGGCCTCCAACGCAGTTCCGCTGAAGACCTCCCGCTCCTCCGTATCATCAGGGCTTCCCTTGAACCACGGGGAATTCATCAGCGCCTTAGGAGGCTTCTCGGTGACCACGCTTGCGGAGAGGCAGCCTGCCGCCATCCCGGCACCCATGAGATCGAAACCGCCTATGGCGCCCGATGGGACGTGGACGGTGCGGCCGTTCTCTTCGGCGAGGCTGCTGAGCTCCCCGTAAAAGCCGGGATCTGCGAAGGCTCCCACAGATAGGGGCACCAGATCCGCTCCGCTTTTCAGTATCGCCGCCGCGTTCTCCTTCAGGACGGATCCCGCCGCAGCCTCGACGACCATGTCCGGACCTGTCTTGAGCATTTCTTCGATATCGGTGAACGGCTGGCATCCGCACTCGGCAGCCAGCTTTTTCGCGGCCTCTTCCCTTATGTCGCAGACCGCGGTGATACTGTAGTGTCCGGAAAGATCATTTTTAATGCCCTCTGCGATGATCGCCGCCAGGGTCCCGCAGCCCAGGAACGCTATGGTTTTCATGGAAGACCTCCTTCAGACTGTTACTTTGCGCCTGAGCAGGCGCCTCAGGCTGATATCATTGTAACATAAAAATACCGCCGCCATATACAGGCAGCGGTAAGTTGATATTTTGCAGGATATCGGTCCGGATCCTACTCGATGGGACCCATGGAAAGGGTCTTCTTGGGGCAGCTCTTGATGCAGAGGCCGCACTGGACGCACTTTTCGCGGTCGATGGACCAGGACTTGGTAGCGCGGTCCACGGTGATGGCGCCGACGGGGCACTTCTTCGCGCAAAGGCCGCAGAAGACGCAGTCGCTTCCGCAGATGACGCCTTCGGGAGCGGGCTCGGCGAAGCTGAGGACCTTCTTCGGGCACTTGCTGATGCACTTGCCGCACTGGATGCACTTGTCGTGATCCACGGACCAGGACTTGGAAGCGCGGTCCACGGTGATGGCGTTCTCGGGACAGTTCCTGGCGCAGAGGCCGCAGTAGATGCAGCCGTCGGCGCAGGTGAGCTTTCCTTTGACCTTTTCCTTGATGCGGGTTCCGGAGACGATCAGGTCTTCCTTGTTCTCGGCGAACATCAGGTAGTCATCGCTGAGGGTGACGGCCTTCTCTTCGCAGAAGTCCTGGCAGGTGCCGCAGAAGGTGCAGGAGGCCAGATCGAAGTGAT
>JAFRQL010000024.1 GCA_017428655.1 Bacillota bacterium
GACACCCCCTGTGTCAAGCTGGGGCACTGCATCGACTGCAATTCCCCGCACAGGATCTGCAACGGAGCCTCCATCGTCTACAGGCCCATGGGCCGCGGCGACATGGAGATCGTCCTTATCGGCGAAGAGCTGGGGTACTGATCTACCAGTTCCTCAGCAGCTTTCTGCCGTTGAGCTTTCCGTTCCATACCGAGTCGGTAACGACTACTTCGCCCGCTATGATGACGTGCTTCAGCCCGTCACAGCGGGCGTTCCAGTTTTTGTAGTCGGCCTTGTCGATGATGGTCTCCGGGTCGAGGAGACACAGGTCCGCGTCATAGCCTTCCCTTACGAGGCCCTTGGACCTGAATCCGTAGACCGCGGCAGGCATGGAGGTCATGCGGCGGATGGCTTCCTCAAAGGTCATAACCCGGCGCTCTCTTACGTAGCGGCCCAGGACCCTGGGGAAGCTGGCGAAGGCTCTGGGGTGGGCGCCGATGGCTCCGGGGAACCACAGGCCGTCGGTGCCGATCATGGTCCTGGGATAGGTCATGATGCGTTCCACGTCCTCTTCGCACATGCCGAACTTGATCTCGCTGGTGGAAAGATCGTCGTCCAGGAGCACGTCCAGGAAGGTCTCGCCCTCGTCCTTTCCGTGGACCTTGGCGGCCTCGGGGATCATGAGCCCGGAGAGCTCCGGATGGCTGAGGGAGCCTCCGATCATCAGATTGCCGAACCTCTCCTCAAGGGAAGCTCCGGCGCACATGATCTCGACGATCTTCTTTCTTTCGGAGGGATCCTTCATCGCTTTGAACAGGTCCGCCTTGTCCTTCGCCAGATATTCCTTGGGAAGCTCGCTGGAAAGGCCGGTTGAGCTTGCGGTGTAGGGGTACTGGTCGAGGAAGATGTCCAGGCCTTCGGCGACTGCCTTGTCTATCATCTCAAGGGTCTGGACTGACTTTCCCCAGTTGCGGGGCTTGACCACCTTGTGGTGGGAGATGACGCAGCGTATGCCGGTCTCCCTGACCACGTCGATGACGGTCTGGACCGATTGGATGAGGCTGTCGTTCTCGTTCCTCATGTGGATGGTCACGTCTCCGCCGTATTCGGCCGCGACTTTGCAGAGCTCCCTGCATTCATCGGTGTCAGAAAAGACTCCGGGGTTGTAGATGAGACCGAAGGAGATCCCCAGGGCTCCCGCCTCCATGGCGTCCCTGACGTAGGCCTTCATCCCGTCCATCTCCGCCGGGGTCGGCTTTCTCTGGGCAAAGCCCATGACCGCGGTCCTCACCGTGCCGTGGCCTATATGAAAGGCCGGGCTGGGACCGAAGGCGTCGGGAAGGGCTCTGATATACGTGGAGAAATCCTTTCTCGTGGGCTGATCCTTGACGACTCCCTTGGCGCAGAGGGTGTCATAGACCCTTTTGCCCTCCGTCTCGAACTCCAGCGAGAGAGGCGCCATGGAGTGACCGCACATGCCGGTTATGTCAGCGGTGATGCCCTGTTCCAGCTTGTGGGCAAGGCCTGGGACGGTCTCCATGATGAAATCGTCGTGGCTGTGGGAATCGATGAAGCCGGGGGTCAGGGTCAGGCCCTTGGCGTCGATGGTCTGCTCCGCCTCTTCGGTGATCAGGGGTGCGATCTTTACGATCTTTCCGTCCTTGATCCCGACGTGGGAATGATACGCGGGCATGCCCGTGCCGTCGACGATACGGGCGTTTCTTATGATCAGGTCGTACATGTTTCCTCCTTGCCGCTGGATGTAAATTATATTTTAGAAGGGGTCATGACTTGAGATCCGCGAAGCTGAAGGGGACGACCTTCAGCAGGTCCGCCGGGGCCATCTCGATCTGGTAGCCTATCTTTCCGGCGCTGAATATGAAACTGTCGAGAGCCTGAGCGCTCTCGTCCACGAAGGTGGGGAAGAGCTTCTTCATCCCGATGGGGGAGCATCCGCCGTGGACGTACCCGGTGAGGGGGAGGAGCTCCTTGGACTTCACCATCTCTATGTTCTTTTCTCCGGCGGCCTTTGCCGCTTTTTTCAGATCCAGCTCCGAATCGGCGGGCATGACGAAAACGTAGTGCTGCTTTGAGGCTCCCACGGTCACCAGGGTCTTGTAGACCTTTGACGGGTCCGCGCCCATGAGCCTTGCGGCCTCAACGCCGCTGACCGCCTCCGTATTGCCCAGTTCGTAGGTCTTGTGTGGTATCTTTTTCTGATCGAGAACACGCATGGCGTTGGTCTTGAATGGCATAGTGCTCCTTTCAGGTGCTTTTGATACATATGTATTATACAACAATTGAGGAGTTTTATTGTAACTGTTTGACATTATAACGATAACAACTTAAAATCGTATCCAAAGAAACAATGCTGGGCGGCTGCCCCGGCAGCCGGAAAGGATCATCATGGGATATCAGATAAAAGAACTCACTCATCCCCAGATCAAGGGGATGCTCAACGATAAGACCGTCGTAGTCCTGCCCATCGGCGGAGGCTCCAAGGAGCACGGCGGCCATCTTCCCCTGGGTACCGATTATTTCGTCACCGACTGGATCGCGGCCAGGGTCACCGAAAGGTGCGATGTGCTCACTCTTCCGACTCTGCCCTACGCGTATTTTCCCGCGTTCATAAAGTGGGAGGGCTCGGTCAGCGTCGCTCCCGATCACTTTACCGCCTACGTCGCGGACATCCTCAAGAGCTACATGAACTACGGGGTCCGCAAGTTCCTGATCATAGACGGCGGGGTCTCCACCCATCCTCCCCTTGTGACCATGTCCAGAGAGCTTATGAACAACAACGGTCTCTACGTGGCGGTCACCAACATCTCGACCCTTGCCTCCGACGTCGAAGCGAAGGTCTGCGAACAGCCCAGAGGGGGACACGGCGACGAGAGCGAGACCTCGACCATGCTGGTGATCAGGCCCGACCTGGTCCACATGGAGAACGCCTGCGAGGAGTACAGCGAGGCCTTCCCGGGGACCGTGATCGGGGGGATCAGGCGCATAGATATGATGACCGGCATGTCCACTCCCAACGGGACCAACGGCAACAGCACCCTCGCGACCAAAGAGAAGGGCGAGGTCATCCTGAACGCCATGGTGGACAATATCTGCACGTTCCTGGACGAGTTCGTTAAATATGAGGTGAGATAATGGCTGATCTGGATTTTGGTTTTGACCTTTTGGAAGGTTATCAGGGCGCTCCCAAGAGATATGTGAAGGGCGAAAAGGCCCGCCATTTCACCGCAGACGGAAGGCAGTACGTGGACTTCAACGAGATGAGGATCGTTCTGGGCCAGGGCAATGAGGCCTTTAACGAAGCGCTCTGCAAGGCCCTTCAGGGGGATACCTCGGATCACCGCTCCTCCGCTGAGGCTGAGCTCTACAGACATCTGAACGAAAAGACAGGCGGCATATTCAAGGCCTGCTTTCTCACCAGTTCAGGCTCCGAATCGGTGGAATCCGCGGTAAGGATGGCCAAAAAGCTCACCGGAAGGACCGAGGTCATCACTTTCTGGAACAGCATCCACGGCAGGACCTATCTGAGCTCTTGCATGTCCGGAGTGAAAAAGAGAAAGGTCGGCTACGGCCAGCTGGCTTCAGGGATCATCCACGTTCCGTATCCCAAGGATCCGGGCGAAGAGACGTCCCGCAGATGCCTTGAAGAGATCAAGGCGATATATGACAACGGTTCAGCCCACGACGCTGCGGCGGTCTTCGTGGAGCCCTGCCAGGGCTTCGACAACCGCTTCGCCTCGCCGTATTTCCTCAGGAAACTGGCCGACTGGGCGCACAGCGAGGGGATGCTGGTCGTGTTCGACGAGATCCAGTGCGGCATGGGCAGGTCGGGGTCTTATTTCCTTTACCAGCAGACAGGCGTAGAGCCTGATTTGCTCCTTCTGGGCAAGGCTCTGGGCAACGGTCTGCATATCTCGGCGGTGCTGATGACAGAGGCTCCTGAATTCAAGGACAGGGCGATCTTCACCGGAGGCTCGGGCAATGACGTCCTGGCCTGCACCGCCGCCTGCGAGGTCTTCCGCCAGCTGGAAAACGGCCTTCTCGACCACGTAAAAGAGACGGGGGATTATCTGCTGAGCAGGCTCAATGAGATCTCGGATGCTCCCAAGGTCGCTCAGGTCAGAGGAAGGGGACTTTCCGCCGCCGTCGAATTCACCGACCCCGCATCGTGCGACAAGGTCCTTCTGCATCTCACGTCCAAAGGTCTTCTGGTCGGAAGGAGCGGCTGCAGCATCTTCTTCAAACCGCCCTATGTCATAGAAAAGGCCGACGTGGATCTTCTCGCCCAGGCATTGAAAGAAGCAGTTTCGCAGCTTTAGGAGATGCCGGGCCCCAGTCGGGCCCAATGGCAGATCCGGAAAGAAAGGATATCATGAACAGTCTTTTAACACATCCCGATATCATCAGAGCCGAGCAGATCCAGGTCCCGGAGGGCTGGGATCCCGCGATCAGGCTGTTTTCCATCAGGTACAGGTCTTCGGACTGCGAGGTGGAGGGCTTCGCGGCCTTTCCCCCGGAGGGCGAAGGTCCCTGGCCCGCGGTGGTCTTCAACAGGGGAGGGAACCGCGAGTTCGGCACCCTTCGTCCCGGAGCGGTCTGCAGGTACGCTGCGGCGGGCTTTGCCGGCTTCGGCAGCCAGTACAGAGGCAACGCCGGAGGCACCGGCCTTGAGGAGTTCGGCGGGGCAGACGTGGACGACGTCATAAAGCTGGCGGACATCGCCCTGGAGCTTCCCTGCACGAGAAAAGAAGGCTACTATATGGCCGGCCATTCCAGAGGCGGCATGATGACCTACCTGGCCGCGGCAAGGGACAGCCGCATAAAGGCCGCCGCCATCTGCGCGGGGGTCAGCGACGCCAGGATCATGTATTACAGCAGGGAGGATTCCATGAAGCAGGTCTGCACCGAGCTCATCGGCGGGACCCCCGAGGAGCTGCCCGCAGAGTACGACAGGAGATCCGCGACCATGTTCGCGGACAGGATCATCCCGCCCCTGCTCATCTGCCAGGGCACCGACGACTGGAGGGTCATCCCCGCCCAGGCCTATTACATGGACAGCGCCCTCGCCCAGGCGGGCAAAGAGCACAGGCTCATCATCTATCCAGGGGCGGATCATTCCCTCAAGGGCACCGGAGCCTACGACGAGGTAATCGCCTGGTTCAACGCCCATCCGCTCTAAAGGACCGGGCGCCGGCTGCGGCACATCCGAAAAGAAAAGGAGGCAACATGGCTGAATATATCAACGAGACAGTAAAGATCATCGAGGAGAGGACCTCCTGCAGGAGCTTCATCCCCGATTCCGTCACCGAAGAGGAGAGGGCGGTCATAACCTCAGCGGCTCTTCGGGCGCCCAACGGTGGGAAGATGTCCAAGTTCTCAATCATCGACGTGAGGGATCCGGAGCTCAAGAAGAAGGTCGCCAAATGGTGCGACGACCAGCCCTTCATCGCCTCCGCCCCATGCGTATATATCATCCTTTCCGACTTCAGCAGGTGGTTCCGCCTGTTCAGCCGCCACGTGAAGAGCATGGGAGCCCCCATCAACTTCCCCAGAGAGGACGAGATCCTGCTCTGCGAGATCGACGCGGTCCTCGCCGCTGAGAACATGGTCATCGCGGCCGAATCCATGGGCATAAGCTCCTGCTTCATCGCGGACATGATCCTCAACTACAAGGAGGTCAAGGAGACCCTGAAGCTGCCCAAGTATGTCATGCCCGTGACCCTTCTGGTCATGGGAAGGCCCAAGGTCAGGCCCGCCAGGCGGAGCGCCCGCATCAGCGCCCCCTTCGTTTACACCGACTGCTATCAGGAGATCCCCGACGAGGAGCTGGACTCCATGGTCGATCCCCTGATCCCGGTGGACGCAAAGGGCGAACCCGTCATGACCGAGGACGAGTACATCAGGCGCTACTACATCAGGAGGCTGGGCAGCTGGCTGTCCTTCGACAGGGCAATGAACGTCAAGGAGATGTTCGCCGACTGGCTGAAAAACCCGTACATCGAGTGATACCGGCCCCAAGGCCGCCGGACTCTGATAATAAAAACGAAAAGATCCTCCCGCGAAGGGAGGATCTTTGTTTGAGCATTAGTATTTAACTATCCTCTCTTGGGAAGCAGCGGGTCGGAAACACCCTCGACTCCCAGAAGGCCCATGAGCAGCAGCACCAGCTTGGCCTGGCCCGCGGAGATGTTGTCGGGGATGAACCATTCTCCTGCGGAGTGAGCGCCGCCGGCCTTTCCGCCGCAGCCTACCGCAAGTCCGGGGATGCCGATGGAGATGGGGATGTTGGCGTCCACAGAGCCTGCCGGGCTGAACTGGGGCTCGAGGCCCATGGATTCATAGGCGCTCTTGGCGGCCTGAACGATTGTGGCGTCGAAGCCCTGGTTGGCGACCGGTCTGTCTCCGACCTTCTTGATCTCGACCTCGACCACTCTGTCGCAGAGGGGCACCGCGCCCTTCATGGTGAACTTGTCGGAATACTTTTCCTTGTCTCTGGCCCAGCGTCCGTTCTCTTCGGCGACGGCCTCGGCGATGATCCTGTGGAACTGTTCGTCAACGGCGTCCAGCTCGGCCTTGCCGTTGGACCTCATGTCGACCAGCATCCTGCAGGTGATGGCGATGGAGTTGACGGAGGTGCCGCCGTCGACTACGCCGATGGAGAAGGTGGTCTTGGGGCTGTTCGGGACGTCAAGCTCCGAGTACTTGGCGATGGCTCTTCCCATGGCGAAGATGGGGTTGGGCATGCCGAAGTCTCCGTTGGAGTGTCCGCCCGGTCCCCTGAAGGTCACTTCGTACCTGTAGGAGCCGGTGCCGCCGTAGGTCACGTGGTCTCCGTTGCCGTCGACGGTGATGAATCCGTCGATGCCGGTGGGATGATCCTTGAAGAAGAAGTGCTTCATCCCGTAGAGGTCGCCCAGTCCTTCTTCGCCTACGTTGCCTCCGATGATGAGATCGCCCTTGAATTTCAGGCCGGAATCCCTGATGGCCCTCATGATGCCAAACACCTGGGCGAGAGACGCGGTGTCATCGCCGATGCCGGGGCAGTAGTATACGCCGTCCTTCTCAGTGATAGCCAGGGGAGTGTCCATGGGGAAGACGGTGTCGATGTGAGCGGTCATGTATACCGTCGGAGCGTTGGGATCGGTGCCCTTGAAGGTATAGTAGACGTTGTTCACGGCGTCCCTGCAGGTCTTGAAGCCTTCCGCTTCGAGCATCTCCTGATAGTGGAGGGCTCTCTTTTCCTCAAATCTTGAGAACGCGGGGATCAGGACCAGCTCCTGGTGCTCCTTCCAGGTGCGGTCTTCTTCCGCCTTGAGGATCTCGCAGGCCTTCTTGAATTCGGGGACCTGCTGAAGTCTATCGAAAAGTTCTCTCATGATGTGCTCCTTTCAGTAGCAATTACTGTTAATAATTATATTAAAACACTGCGCCGAGCACAAGACATAATGAAAACTTCAAAGACAAAACAAAGAGATGCTGCCGCCCCGCTCCAGTCGCGGGTCTTTTCATTGAACAAGGCCTCGATAAATGCTATTCTCTATAAAAAAGGAGATCTAAACCATGAAATACCAGGTCGAGATGATCAAAAACGTTCCCTACGTCGAGGGCGGAAGGGCAGGCGGCCCCGCATCCCAGACCCTCGATCTTTACATCCCAAAGGGCAGGGAGAGCTTCCCCGTCTTCGTATTCTTCCACGGCGGAGGCTTCATGCACTACAACTGGACCAAGAACACCTATTCCTCGTACTGCACCTCCCTCGCAGAGAGCGGCATAGCGGTCGCGGCTCCCAATTACATGCTCTATCCCGAGTTCCCCGGCACTCCAAAGGTCATCGATAGGAACTACTGCGATGATCCTGAGGGAGTTTTCGACGGCTTTATGGACGACGCAGCAGCGGCGGTCTACTGGACCAGGGAGCATATCGGAGAGTACGGTCCCGCCTCAGGCGACCTCTTCATCGGAGGACACTCCGCCGGAGCCTGGCAGACCATGATGCTGCTCTTCAATGAAAAATACATGGCAAGGTACGGCATGGGACCCGATGATCTCAGAGGCTGCGTCTTTGCCAGCGGCCAGCCCACCAGCCACTACGCGGTGATCTACGCCAGAGGCATGGACCCGAAGCTCCCCCTGGTGGACGACGCGGCTCCCATTTATTACATGAAACCTCTGGACGTTCCCCAGCTGGTCACCATGGCGGAGCACGACATCCCCGGCAGGGACATCCAGACCCAGATGTACCTGTTTACCCTCAAGGCCTTCGATTACAGGGGAGAGATCGACTATGTGTTCTACGAGGGACGCACCCACAACAACTGCGTGATCCCCGACGAAGGCGCTCCCGCCGTTCCCTGCGCTCTTCACGCGGACACGGTCAGATTCATCGAAAAGCACTCCAGACACGCCGGATAGGGCAGGATCCGGAAGAATTATTGCCGGTCAGAAAAATGCGGCTTGCAATATAAAACCGGAGGCTGTTCGCGTTTCAGCCTCCGGGTATGTAAAAAAAATATTTGATGATTCCTACAAATTTGAATTGATTATTGCCATCTAGTTAATGCTTTTTCCTGATTGAAACCGTTACCTGGAGTATATGACATTCCAACTGTACCAAATGGGAAATAGTGAATTGTATAATATACCCGTTCCCCCGAATATTTCTCGATTGAAATACTCACAGGCAGAAAGGGTATTCTGTTGGAGTATGCGCCCTTTGATTGTACGTATATCGCATCTACATATTCCTCAGGCACTTTGCACTTTTGAGTCAAAAACGGATGAGATGAAATAATACGTAAACACACTGCAAGCAAAACGAGAATTGACAGTGCAATTATCACCCCATTTTTCTTGGTTTTCATTCTTAGTACCTCAACATTAAATTCGAAATTGTCGGGATCATTCTTTTGTGTTAGAACGGTAAATAATCAACCATTTGATAAAAACTGCAATCCAGATTACAGCGCAAAGTACATTCAAAACGAACCAGAAAACAGAATCACTATATTCTTGATATACAACACCAAGTATCGCTGTGACCGTCCAAATAGCTGCAGCCAGCCCACAAAGTATCACCGTTACCAATTTTGGCTTTTCTATATTAAGTCACCTCCACAAATCCCGATTTAGCGACATCCCTACAAACGGGAATTGTTAGCACTCTGTCTTATTGCACCGGAGGCATAAAGCATAAAATGCAATCGCCAGAAACTGTGATACCACAGA
>JAFRQL010000025.1 GCA_017428655.1 Bacillota bacterium
AACTCCCACATCCTGACCTTCATCTGGAGGGCTGTGGGACGGCCCGGCGATACCGGCGCCGAGAAGACCTATCAGTGGTATGCCGACGCCTATAACTGGGCTCAGTCCAGCGGCTTCCTCGATGGCTCCTACACCGGGACATTTGATATAAACGCTCCCTGTCCGAGGGCGAATGTGGTCTACTATCTCTGGAAGATGAGCAAATAACGTCATTACAAGTTCACCGGGACCGTTTTGACGCGGTCCCGGGGCTTTGTGTATTATTTTAACAGGAGGTGTTGTCTATGAAAAACATGGAAAGAGAGCGACCCTGATCACGGCGCTCGCGCTGGCGCTGTCGCTATTGTGCGCGGGCTTCGTCTACGGCGGAGAGTTGGAATCGTGGCAGATAGAGGCATTTCTGGAAGAGGAAAGATCCCATCTTGACGCCGGAGATATCCTCATGACTGTCGGTTCCGGTATCACCGATGATAGCTTCAGGCAATTTCTGAATGATAATTACAATACAGACGAGGACGATTGGCTGGAGCAGGACGAGATAGCCAAGGTCACCTATATTTCTTTGGAAGACATGGATATGGCGTCTCTGAAGGGTATAGAGCATCTCACTTCTCTCAAAGAGCTGAGGTGCCGGGAACTGAGTATCACGTCTTTGGATCTCAGCGCCAATTCGGAGCTGGTGTATCTGAGCTGCAAATGCCCCAGGCTGGAGAACATCGATGTGAAGGGCTGCGCAAAGCTCGAGGAGCTCGAATGCAGCGGCTGCGCCCTGAAAGAACTGGATCTGGGCGCCAATACCGAGCTCACAAGGCTGTACTGCCACGGCAATGAGCTGGAGACTCTCGATATCTCTGCCTGTCCCCGCCTCTGCGCCGCCTATCTGAAGGGCATCTACCATGATGATCCCGACAGCACGTACCTGAATTACAACGATTCATACGTCGATATGCAGACCGGAAAAGAGATCGTCAACGCCGATATGCTCGTGGACAGGAGCACCGAGGTCATCTGCGATATCTCGGCTGAGCCTCCCAAGATACTGAAACAGCCCGAGTCCGTTACCGCTAAAGCGGGCGAGACCGTAGCTCTTACGATCGAGGCGTCCAAAGACGCGGTAAGTTACAAATGGGAGCATTACGATGCCGCGAGCGAGAGCTGGACGAGCGCGGAAGAGTACGGAGAAGGATATGATGCTCCTGTTTTTAAAGTAAACGTCACCTCTGAGCTGAACAATTCCGAATCATTCCGCTGCTATGTCAGGAATGAGACCGCAGGAGTTTATTCGGACAGAGTGATAATAACAGTGTCTTTCTCGGAAGAGCTGATCACGGAAGCCGACCGGAGCGAGCTAAACGGCCTCATCGCTCAGGCCGAGGCTCTTAAGGAGGAGGATTACACTCCCGAGTCCTTCGCCAAGGTGAAGGAGGCTCTGGCGGCTGCCGCCGCTCTGCCCGGGGACGCCGGTCAGGACGATGTAAACGAAGTGTCGTCTCTCATCTATTCCGCAGTCAACGTCACTCTGGAAAAGACCGAAGACTCTGCCAGAGCGGGACTCAAGAAAGCGATAGAGGAAGCGAAGGCTCTCAAGGAAGAAGAATACACCGCCGAGAGCTTCAAATTCGTTATAGATACGATCAAAGAAGCCGAAGAGCTCCCCGAGGACGTGGATCAGGAAGCGGTGGAAGCCGCGGCAAACGCCCTTGAGATCGCGGTCAAGGGGCTTAAGAAGTTATCCGATATCGAAGCCGAAAAGCTTGAGAAAGTGATAGAAAAGGCCGAAAAGCTCGACGAAGGCAAGTACACCGAGTCTTCTCTCGCCATCCTGGACGCGGTGCTGGACAACGCGAAGAAAGCGCTCGGGTCAGACGATGCCGAAGAGATCGCGAAGGCCGCGAAGGCCCTCAGCGCGGCTCTCGACTCCCTCGACGATATCAACCCCATTCCTTTCACCGACGTGGTCAAGGACGACTATTTCTACGACGCCGTGGTCTGGGCCTTCACCGCCGATCCTCAGGTGACCGACGGTACCACTCCGACCACCTTCAGTCCCGCCAATACCTGCACAAGGGCCCAGGTGGTGACCTTCCTCTGGAGGGCCATGGGCCAGCCTGAGCCTGAGACCAAGGCTGATCCCTTTACTGACGTGGCGGAGACCGACTGGTTCTACAAGCCGGTCCTCTGGGCGGTGGAGAAGGGCATCACCGACGGGACCACTCCCACCACCTTCAGCCCCAAGAGCACCTGCAGGAACAGCCACATCCTGACCTTCATCTACAGAGCGGTTGGCGAGCCCAACAAGACCGGCCAGGGCACCTGGTGGAGCGACGCCTTCAACTGGGCCAACTTCGGCGGACTCCTCACCGGCTCCTACACCGGCGATTTCGATATAAACGCCGACTGCCCCAGAGCCAACGTGGTATATTACCTGCACCAGCTGGTGAAGTAGGGCGCGGATAGAAACACTATTATTCCTTGCACCCCGGCTGTTCTCAATGAATGGCCGGGGGTTTTTGTGCTCCTGAATGTGCTTGATAGTTCCGGACCTTTGCATTTCAAACGCTCTTGACAGCCGGACCGAAATATGTAATAATCTACCAGGTAAATAATGGCATTAAGGAGGTGCGATGAACGAACTGATAAAAGCAGCGGCAAAGGAAGAACGATCCCCCGACGAGAATGACTCTTGTTATCAGAACTGGCGGGTCGATATAGGCTATAGCCTTTCAATGGGTATCTGACATATACCGCAATACTAGATATCAATGCTTAAAGCAGCCCGATAGGGAATGAAATTATGAAAAGATCGTTGTAACGATATGGGAGCTTTTACGTCTTTGTTTATGAAGGGAGCATTTTACCGCAATTCATAAGCTTGGGAGGATCGTGCAGGCAGGACAAAGACTTCTGAGTGATGATCTAAATATAAGATTTCTTTTAAAACATTGGCAAAGTCTGATGGATGCGAATACTGAAGCCGGAGGAGAAGCTGGGGATATGAAACTTTCCTTAAGGATCTTAGAACCTTGCAGCCAGGTTCGTGCGATCGATCGCACGAGCGGAGTGCATTAGGATAAGATCGGAAAGGTACGTCTCTTAAGGCTCGGGGTCATCCCGGATATGTGATATAATAAATCTAACTACAAAGCATAAACCCATTGACCGGATCCTTAATTTGCATTTGTAATTGCTTGAACATAAATACTATCTAACATAGTCTGGATCATGGATGATCAATTGTAATGAGTTGAACACAAATAACTATCTAACATTGCCCAGATAATTGATATGCATTAGTAATTGTTAAGCATAAATAACTATCTATCATATAACATCGACAACAGGAGGTTATTGAAATGAAAAAGAGCATGCTTGCGTTGGTGCTGCTGGCTGCGCTGATGCTGAACCTGTGCGCCTGCGGTCAGGCGTTCACGGTGTCCGCGGCGGAGGTGGAAAAGCCTGCCCAGACGGAGGAGGCAGCGTCCAAGGCGGAGATCACGGTGTCCGCGTCCGGGACCGTGACCCTTGTCCCCGACAAGGCGTCGGCGTCCTTTGCCGTGGTCACCGAGGAGGCCACTTCCGAAGAGGCCCAGAAGAAGAACACCGAGATCGTCAACAAGGTCATGGAGACTCTTAAGTCCATGGGCGTTGAGGAAAAGAGCATCCGCACCACCGGCTACGATCTCTATCCCCGCTATGACTATACT
>JAFRQL010000026.1 GCA_017428655.1 Bacillota bacterium
ACCTAATCAATTATAGCAAAAAAAAATAGCGGTCCCGGCACAAAAGCGCCAAAGACAGCTAAATCAAATTTGATATGCAGTTGAGTGCCCATCTGGACGGGCCGAAATTGCTCCGCTTAAGGCTACAGACCGCTGACCGAAGCGATCCTCTGGGCTTCCTCCACTCCGATCTTTTCAAACGTTACCGTATCTCCAGGCCTCATCTGGGCAAGGACCGGAAGATCGAAGGAGCAGACCGTTGCGATCTTGGCATAGCCTCCGGTGGTCTGCCTGTCGGCCATGAGGATTATAGGCTGGCCGGAGCTGGGCACCTGGATGGATCCGAAGACGATGCCGTCGGAGATGATGTCGGAGCCCGATCTCGTCTCGATGACCTGGCCGGACAGCCGGTAGCCCATCCTGTCGCACTTGTCCGTCAGGGTATAGGCGCTCTTGTAGAAGGTCTCAAGGCCTGCCGCCGTGAAGACGTATTCCTGAGGGCCTTCGATGACTCGGATCCTGGCGCTGCGAGGGAAGTCTGGGATCTGAGGCTTTATGGAGGATTCGGGAAGAGCGGTCCCGGTCCTTCCGATCTCAAGGATATCGCCGGCCTTAAGGCTCCTGCCCTGATATCCGCCGGTCCTGCTCTTAAGATCCGTGGAGCGGCTCCCCATGACCACCGGAACGTCGATGCCGCCGGCGGCAGCCAGATAGCATCTGCAGCCTTTGACGGCCATCCCGAGCTCAAGAGTATCGCCCTCATAGACCGCGAAGGCCTTGTAATTTTCGATATCTTCGCCGTTGAGCCTGGGCTTCATGTCGGCTCCGGTCAGGGCGATGACGTGGTCCGCCGTGAAGGTGAAGGTCCCTCCCATCAGGGTCATCTCCAAGGCCGCGGCGCTCTCGTCATTTCCGCAGAGCATATTCGCTGCCCTGAAGGCCCTCTGATCCATGGCCCCGCAGATGGGGATCCCGTACTGCTGAAGGCCTGTCCTGCCAGAGTCCTGGACCGTGGTCAGGGCTCCCGGCGCTGTGACTTTAATCCCCATCGAAGACCTCCGTGATCTTAAGATCGTATCTGTCCCTGAGCATGTCCTGCCTGATGTCGTAGTAATCGCAGGCAGTGACCGGAATGAACCTTATCACGTCCCCTGCCCTGCAGAGAGCGGGCTCCTCTCTTGTTGGGTCGAAGAACTCCACGGGAGTGGAGCCTATGATCCGCCAGCCTCCGGGGGACTGGAGCGGATAGACTCCGGTCTGGGAGCCTCCGATGGCGACGGAGCCCTTGGGGATGGCGACTCTGGGAGTGGCAAGCCTGGGAGCCTTGAGCCTTTCATCCATGCCCCCCAGGTACACGAAGCCGGGAAGAAAGCCCAGCATGTAGACCCGGTAGTCGACGCCGCTGTGGAGCTTTATGATCTCTTCCCTGGAAAGGCCGGTCAGCTTCTCCATGTCGGCAAGATCCGGACCAAAGTGGGAACCGTAGCAGCACGGGATGTGCAGGAGCCTCTTTCCCCCCTCGGACTGTCCCCCGGTCATGGAAAGCAGCCCCTCGATCTCGCCCTTAAGGCCGGGATAATTGATCTCTTCGGGGTCGTAGAAGATCAGCAGCGCGGCGTATGAGGGTATCATCTCCCCGACTCCTGCGATGCCGGCCTTTTGGACCGCGTCCATCAGCCCGTGGACCCGGTCGTTGACCTCTTCGCTTATCTTCTGTTCAAACTGAACCAGCAGGGCTCTGTCCCCTGCCGGCGCAATG
>JAFRQL010000027.1 GCA_017428655.1 Bacillota bacterium
CTGTCCGCCCTCCACGTCCTCGAACTCGCGGGTGATGGCGGCGGGGGAGCACACCTTGATGCACATCCCGCAGTTGATGCACTTCTCGGGATCGTAGTTGATGCGCCCTCTGTAGCCGGGCTTGGCGGTGACGGGCTGGGCCGGAAAGTTCTCGGTGCTGGGCCTTGAGAACAGGTTGGCCACGGCCTCCTTTATGAACGGAAACATCATTTGTTCATCGCCTCCCTCTTCTTCTTGAGTATCTCGGTGGCCTTGTAAAGACCGGCTATGACGGCCTCGGGCTTTACGGTGCATCCCGCGATGGCGACGTCCACGTGGCAGAACTTATCGATGGGAGCTTCCACCGAGTAGCTGCCCTTGAAGACGTTGCCCGACTGGGGGCAGGAGCCGAGGGTCACGATGCAGTAGGGCTCGGGGACCTGTTCGAGGGTCCTGAGGAGCCTTTCCTTGGACTGGCTGGTGATGGGGCCGCTGACTACCACGATGTCGGCATGACGGGGGCTTCCGGCGAGCTTGAAACCGAACCTCTCCACGTCGTAGCGGGGAGTGAGGCAGGCTACCAGCTCGATGTCGCAGCCGTTGCATGAACCGGTGTTCACATGGTAGAGCCACGGAGATTTTTGCATGCTGTTTGCTATCGCTTTTTTGATCATCTTAAAAACCTCCTAAAAACCGAGCCACACCAGGACCAGGCTGAGGGCGGCAAGGCCGGCGACGACGGTCCAGTAGAATTTGAAGAGATGCTCGATCTTGAGCCTTGCGGTGACCGCGTGGATGGTGGTCATGCAGATCAGGGTCAGAGCGATGCACAGGAGGACCTGGATCAGGACGTCCAGAGCGGTGACGCCGGTGGCGAGCCCGCCGAGGAACAGAGCGCTGAACAGAGCGGTCATGATGTACATCTTCATGGAAGTGTTGAGCTTGAAGACCGCGAGAGGCGCTCCGCTGTACTCGATCAGGGGTCCTTCCAGGATCTCGGTCTCAGCCTCGGCAACGTCGAAGGGCTGGGTGCCGACTTCGGCGGGGATGACCAGGAGCATTGCTGCAGCTGCGGGGATCAAGCTGACGCAGCCGATCAGGGATCCGTTGGCCTGCTGATATGCCGCGATCTGGGAGAGAGAGAAGCAGAGGGTGCTTCCTCCGACCTTCTTTGCCACGGCAAGGAAGATGCAGATCAG
Source organism: Bacillota bacterium (assembly GCA_017428655.1). GTDB lineage: Bacteria > Bacillota > Clostridia > Peptostreptococcales > Anaerovoracaceae > RGIG2707. The sequence goes on from JAFRQL010000027.1 coordinate 1,179, forward strand.
GGGCAGCTCGTAGCTCATCATGGTGACCATCTCGCGGGAGATGCCGATGCCGGCATAGGGGTTGCCGGAGGAGCTTCCGCCAATGATCAGTGCGACGGCGGGAATGGTGAGAAGGTAGAGCAGGACGATCAGGTCCGCGCTTCCTTCAAAAGCCCTGTAACCGAGGACCGGTATGAGGGCCGCGGTGACTACGAGGGCGGCGAAGCCGACCACGGGAGCTCCCAGAAAGACCTTCCTGTTGGCCGCCTTGGGAACGATGGTCTCCTTGCCCAGCAGCTTCAGGAAATCGTAAAGGGGCTGGATGATCGGAGGTCCTACCCTCTTCTGCATGCGGGCCAGTACCTTCCTGTCGATTCCTGAGAGCAGAAGTCCCATGGCTCCGACGAAGAGGCAGCCGGGGAAGACGAGAATGTTAAATAAGATCTTGAGATATTCCATTTTTCATTCTCCTCCCTTAACGCACGAAACCGAATACGAAGACGGTGATCAGGGCGGCGGCGCAGACTACGTAGAGAGCGTAATCGTTGACCCGTCCCGAATGGATGCCGTCCATGACTTTGAAGTAGCCCTTCCAGTTCTTCTTGAAGCCCCAGAAGAGGTCGCTCCCGGAAACGTGGGAGGGCATGCTCTTCTCGCCGCTGAAGAAGGTGGCGTATTTGCCGTCTTCCGCGTCTGCGGGCGCGGAGCTGATGGAAGCCCTGTCCCCGCTGCTGCCGATGATGGCAAGGCAGAAGGCCGCGAGCACGATGATGAAGAGGAGCAGCCAGACCACAGGATTCCAGAAGCTGAACCTGGCGGCGAATACCGGGATGTTCACGACTCCCGCCTCTGCGGCGTAGCCTTCGCCCATCATCCTGTCGATGTAGCCCGAAACGTTGAGGGCAGCTCCGGCCGCGGGAGCCAGGAGCCACTTGTTCACCTGGTCGTAGAAGACGCCGGTGAGAACGCAGAGGGCGGACATGATCCACATCGGGAGCCTCATCAGGGCCGGGACCTCCTGAACGTTCTCAAGGGAGGCAGGCAGCTGTCCGAAGAAGACCGCCTGGGTGACCTTGATGAAGGAAGCCAGGGTCATGACTGAAACGACGACTGCCGCAACGGTGGCAAATGCGTAGAAGATGTTCCCGCTGGTGACAGCCTTCTCGTAGACCGCCTGATAGACCAGCCACTTGGAGGCAAAGCCGTTGAAGGGAGGCAGTCCGGAGATGGAGAAGGCTCCGATCAGGAAGCAGATGCAGGTCTTGGGCATCTTCTTTGAAAGACCGCCCAGCTTGTCCAGGTTGGTGGTGCCGGCGGCGTAGTAGACCGCGCCGGCGCAGAGGAAGAGCAGTCCCTTGAACAGGGTGTGATTCATGGCGTGGAAGAGTCCGGCGGTGAGGCCGAGGGCGCTCCCCAGACCCGCCGCGGTGATCACGTAACCGATCTGGGAGATCGAGTGGAAGGCCAGCAGGCGCTTGAAATCATGCTGGGCGAGAGCCATAGTGACTCCGACGAACATGGTGACGACGCCAAAGATGACCATCAGCAGCTGGACGGAAGACTTGTCCATCGCCCTGAAGATGATGTACACCAGCCTGATCATACCGTAGACGCCGGCCTTGTTGACCATGCCCGAGAATACCATGGAGATGGATGCGGGGGCGGTGGTATAGGCGTCGGCTGCCGGAGTATGGAAGGGCACGATGTAGGACTTGACCGCAAGGCCGGTGAACATGAGCGCGAAGGCCATCAGAGTGGACGGGGTGAGCCTTCCTGCCAGGATGGAGGAGAGCTGGGCCATGTTCAGGGTGTGGCAGTTGCCGTAGAGGATGGCGACTCCGAAGAGGGTCATGGAGGATCCGATGGAACCGATGACCAGATACTTGAAGCCGGCTTCGACGCTGCCCGCCTTGTTGTTCCTGAAGGCCGCGAGGCCCACGGAGGTGAAGGTCATGATCTCGATCATGATGAACATGTTGAAGACATCGCCGGTGAGGACCAGACCCAGCACGGATCCCGAGAGCATCAGGAAGAGCACGTTGTAGAAGTCCAGGGCGCTGTCCCTTTCCATGTATCTGATCGAATAGATGCAGGACATCAGCACGGTGAATACGGTGATCAGGGCGAAGAACATGCTCAGCTGATCGATCTCGTATCCGATACCGATGGCGTAGCCCTCAACGGGGCTCCAGTTGCCCATCCAGTAGGAGATGATCTCTCCGTCGATGAGTACAGGCTTGATGAGGCAGCAGATCAGTACGAACGCGGTGCAGCTGGCTGCCAGAGCCAGGATATTCCTTACCGCCTTGGACTTTCTGCCGAAGACTACCGTCAGGAAGGCGCCCATGAACAGGGTCATGACCGCGATAACTGGGAAATGTATATAACTCATTATCCGCGGAGCCTCCTTATCTCATCAGAGTTGGTAGTGTGATACTGCTTGTAGAGCTTGACCACCAGGGAGAGGGCCATGGCGTCCACGCAGGCGCCGATGACTATGGAGGTCAGGGTCAGAGCCTGGGGAACAGGGTCCACGAAGAAGGATCCCCTGAAGAACTCGCTCATCTTGTAGATAGGAGCGGTGCCGCCTTCATTGAAGCCGGTGCTCACTATAAAAAGGTTGATGCCGTAGTCCACGATGCTCATGCCCAGGACGATCTTGATCAGATGCTTCTTGGTCATGATCACGTAGAGCCCGAGGACAACGAGGACGACGGATGCGATGTAGTTGACTATGATCATTCTTCGTCCACCTCCTCTTCTTCATCTCCGTCACCGAGCAGGTAGAGCATGAGCAGGAGCAGGAAGCCTACGCCGGTCAGGACCTTGTAGCCTACCGCAAAGCTCATGAAGGTGACGGTGCCCGCGGAGATCAGGTCTCCGACGTTTCCTATGTCGTAGAAGACGTTCTGGCAGAACCTGACGCCCAGGAAGAGGCCGCAGGTGGCCAGCAGAACGTATATGATGGCGCCCAGCGCCTCGTTGACCTCGAGCACCTCTCTGTTGATGACAGTGGTGGTCGCCTTGTAACCGTAGCCCAGATAGATGAGTATGCAGGCCGACGCGACCATGACGCCGCCCTGGAAGCCTCCGCCCGGGGAGACGGTACCGAAGAGTATGACGTAAAGTCCGAATACTACCGCGAAGGGAAGGACCATGTCGGCTCCGCTCTTCACGACTACGTTGGTCTCTTTTATGCCTTCCTTAAGCTTCATCTTTGTGGTCATCCTCCTTTCTCTTCGCAGTGCGCAGGATCGCGAAGGATCCGGCTATGGCTGCCAGCAGTATGAAGGATTCGCCGATGGTATCGAAGCCTCTGTAGTCGAAGACGATGGCAGCTACGTTGTTGGCGGCCATGGTCTTCTCCAGGTTGGTCTTGACGATGATGTCGGCGACGCCGTCGGGATCGCTGGTGTTGTACTTGTAGGGGTCGTTGTAGAGGTTCTCGACCTTGGTGTCGGAACCGTCGTAGGTGATGGCCACGTTCTCGTAATCGTAGCGCATGGCGGTGACGCCTGCGGCAAGAAGGACCAGCACCGAGAACAGAGCTATGAATCTCTTCATTCTTCTTCGTCCTCCTTCTTGGTGGTCTTTCTGATGGCGATGATGAACAGGGCCGTGGTGAGGACCGCGCCTACCGCGGCTTCGGAGATGGCGACGTCGGGGGCCTGGAGCAGGATGAACTCAAGGGAGATGAAGGCTCCCGTGATGCCCAGGGAGATGACGCTCGCCAGGATCTTCTCGGAGAAGGCCGCGTAGACTGCGCTGATGACAGCGCCCGCGACGACCAGCGCATTCAGGATAAACATCTCGTTCATTGCTGCATATCCTCCTTGTACTGATCGCAGACCGCTTCGTCGATCATCTTGTTGCCGTGGTGATAGGCGCCCTTGGCGATGGCGTGGGCGCTGATCGGGGTGGTCAGGATGTAGAAGAGGCCCATGACGAGAAGCTTGATCAGCATCTCGTAGTTGTGGAGCACGAAGCCAGAATAAAGTACTCCGCCGGCGATGACGCCTATCATGCCGAAGGTGGTGATATTGGTGCTGGACTGCATCCTGCAGAAGGTGTCAGGCATGCGCAGCATCCCTACCACGCCGGCCAGGGCGAAGAAGGCGCTGAAAACTATCAAAGCATATACTACGTAGATCATAATTTTCCCTCCAGGTATTTTCCGACGAGGGTGGTGCCTATGAATCCCAGAACGGCGGTGATCAGGGCGATGTCCAGATAGATGCCTCTTCCGGAATACAGGGCGAAGAGCACGAGGCCCATGTCGCAGAGGACGTCGATGGCGTCGGCTACGACCGCTCTGTCAGCGGCGGTCGGACCGATGACGAGCCTTACGATCAGGACCAGGGCAAGGACCACGAAACAGATGGCACAGTATAAAAACACGCTCATTCCCAGATCCTTTCTGCCCACTTCTCAAGTCTTCCCTTGATGGCCTGGCCGGCCTCCTCATGATCTTCGCTCGCCACGTTGATCCAGTGCACGTAGTAGTAATTCTTTCCGTCCTCTTCCACCGTGTTCATGATGATGGTGCCCGGAGTCAGGGTGATGGAATCAGCCAGCATGGCCTGTCCGTACTGCGACTTGAGGTCGACCGGTATCTTGACGATGCCCGGATCGATGGGGAGCCCCGGCGAGAGGGCCCTTCTCGCTACGTCCCAATTGGCCTTGAAGAGCTCCACCGGGAAGATGCAGATGCAGTAGACGAGCAGCCAGAATATCCGGACGGGATTGAAAAAGAAGAACGGCTTTTCATGGATGAAGAATCTTGCGCTGAAAGCAGCGACTCCGATGCTGACGAGGCACCCCGCGATGAGGACCTCCAGCGACGGCTCGCCCGCGATCAGGCTGGCCAGTTGTCCGGTGAGCAGCAGCCAGAAGATGAAGCATAATACGGCTGTTGCTGCTATGGCCGGTAAGCTTGCTTTTTTCAAAGTTTACCTCCCTTATGATCTTTGCAGCTTAACTGCTGAATGATAACGTTTTATTCGACCTTAAGGCTGTCGACGTAGTATTCCCGTCCGCCTGTGATCCTTATGTTCTTTCCGCTGCAGGAGGGGCAGCCCCTGAGCTTTCTGTCCATGGGTCCGGACCATCCGCAGTCCCTGCATTCGATGGACGCGGGGATGGTCTCGGAAACGATAGCGGCTCCTTCCGCGATGGTCCCTTCGCTGAGCATGGAGAAGTACTCCTCGACGCAGGCCGGGATGACGCCGGAGAGCTCGCCTACCTTGAGGCGGATCTCCAGTATCCTCTTTGCCCCGCTCTTTACCGCGGCGGGGATCGCCGCCTGCATTATGCCCTCCGTGATGGCAAGCTCGTGCATATCAGCGGTCCATGCAGGAGAAGCAGGGATCGATGCTCGCGATGATCAGACCTGCGTCGGCGATGGAATTGCCCCTGAGCATGGTGGGCACGGTGGGAGCGTTCTTGAAGGTGGGCACGTGGATGTTGACCCTCTTGTTGTTCTCTCCTCCGTCGGTGACGACCTTGTAGCAGAGCTGACCTCTGGGAGCCTCGTGGCGGACCATGTACTCGCCGGCCGGGATGGTCGGGATCCTGGTGCCCAGGTTGATGGGCCCCTTGGGCAGCATGTCCAGAGCCTGGCGGATGATCTTGATGCTCTCGTAGTTCTCGAGGACCCTGATGACGACTCTGGAGAAGACGTCGCAGGTGGGATAGACGACCTTCTTGAACTCGAAATCGTCGTAGCTGCTGTAGGGAGCGTCGATGCGAACGTCGACAGCCATGTTGGAGGCCCTTGCGTGGGGGCCGACGGCTCCGATGCGCTTCGCGTCCTCCGTGGTGAGGACGCCGACTCCCTGGGTCCTGAGGGCGACGGTCTTGTCTGAGAGCAGGATGTCGGTGAGCCTGTTCATGGACTCTTCGATCTTGTCCAGCATCTCAAGGACGTTCTTTCTGGTCTCGTCGCTGATGTCCCTTCTGGCTCCGCCGATGGTCACCATTCCGTAGTTGACCCTGTTGCCGGAGATCTCTTCAAGGATGTCCATGATGGCCTCGCGGTCGTCCCAGGTGTGCATGAAGAGTGAATCGTGTCCGATGATGTGAAGGGCGATGCCCAGCCACAGGTAGTGGGAATGGAGCCTCTCCAGTTCGGCGGTGATGACCCTGATGTACTGGCCCCTCTTGGGGACGTTCATCTTGGCGATGCTCTCCAGGGCCATGGCGTAGGCGAACGCATGGGAGTGGGAGCAGATGCCGCAGACTCTCTCGACCATTACGAGGGTCTGGATGAAGTTCTTCTGCTGGGCGAGCTTTTCGATGCCTCTGTGGTTGTATCCGATGAAGACCTCGGCGTCCTTGATCTCTTCGCCTTCGGTATAGAGCCTGGCGTGGACGGGCTCTTCAAGAGCGGGATGGTAAGGTCCGATGGGCACTATGTAACTCATGTCTTATTCCTCCTCTCCCTTGACCTTCTTGATGAGCTTGTCCATGGGGGTCACAAGGATCTGGCCCTGACCGTCCAGCATGGAATCGGGCATGAACAGCCTCTTGGAAGTATCGCAGCCCTCGAACCTGATGTCCATGAGCTCCATGATCTCCCTTTCGGGCCACTCGGCGCCCAGATCGTATATGTGGGTAATGGTGGGAAGGACGTTCTCCCCTTCCACGGTATACGATTCGATGGCGGGACCGACCTCGTATTCGTAAGAGACGTTGCCCTTCCCGTTCTCGTCCAGAAACGCGTGGATCATCGCCAGGGGGATGCCCTGGGCCCTCATCTTCTCTGCAACGGGTACGACTTCGTCCTTGGTGATGGATATCTTTCTGTACTCCTGCACTTTTTACCTCCTGCTTTTTAGCAAATCCTCGGCAGCTGGGCTCCTGCCAGCTTTGCCAGTATCCTCAGCGCTCCGAACCGGGTCTTCACCAGGACCTTTCCCGGATGCGCGTCTGTGATATCACCTATTACCGCGGCGTCTTCTCCGCCGGGGATATCTTTTAAAAGCGCCAGGGCGTCCGCCGCCCTTTCGGGCGCGACCACCGCAAGGAGTTTCCCCTCATTGGCGCAGTAGAGGGGATCAAGGCCCAGGATGTCGCAGGCGCTCATGACCTTTGGACTTACCGGAAGGGCGCTCTCATCCAGGATCACGCAGTTCCCGCTGCCCTGGACGAATTCGCAGAGGGTCGTCGCGACCCCGCCTCTCGTCGGATCTCTCAATACCCTGAGATCCTCTCCCAGCCCGTACAGTGCCTGAGCCAGCATGTTAAGAGGCCTGCAGTCCGACTTCAGGTCTCCCTTTACCAGATCCGGGTTCCTCGCCAGCATCACCGCCGTGCCGTGGTCTCCGATGGTCCCGGAAACGATCACCTTATCGCCCGGCCTTATGTTCTTCGGAGAGAGCCCCGGACACGCCAGGATGCCTATCCCCGAGGTGTTGATGAATATCCCGTCGCCCTTTCCCTTTTCGACCACCTTGGTGTCGCCGGTGACGACTCTGACCCCGGCTTCCTCAGCGGTCCTGGAGACCGACCCGATGATCCTTTTGAGGTGCTCCGCGGGCAGCCCCTCTTCGATTATGAGCCCAAGGCTCAGGTACTTTGGGATCCCTCCCTGCATGGCCACGTCGTTGACGGTGCCGCATACCGAGAGCTTTCCGATGTCGCCGCCCGGGAAGAAATAGGGCGATACCACGAAGCTGTCGGTGGAGAAGACCAGCTTCTCCGCGCCTTCCACCACCGCTCCGTCTCCCAGCTCGTCGAGAGCGGGATTCCCAAGAAACGGCAGTATGGTCTCTTCTATGAGCGAGGAGGTCTTCTTCCCCCCGCTCCCGTAATCGAGAGTTATGATGTCTTCCATTCATTCCTCCCAGCTGTATTTGTACGCCGCGGCGCAGGATCCTTCCGAGGATACCATGCACGGCCCCACCGGATCCGCCGGAGTGCAGACCCTTCCGAAAAGGGGGCATCCCGCAGGCTCGATCTTTCCCTGGATCACCAGCCCGCATCTGCAGCCAGCAGGCTCCGGGACGTCCTTATATTCAAGGCCGAACCGCGCCTTAGCGTCGAACTTTCTATATTCCGGCTTTATGGAAAAGCCTCCGAGGGGCACAGTCCCCATGCCTCTGAACCTGCAGTCCGAAGGCTCCAGGACCTCTTCCATAGTTTTGACCGCCAGAAGATTTCCTTCGCCGGTCACGGCCCTTTTATACTGGTTCTCCAGCTCCGCCCTGCCCTCTCTGATCTGGGAGAGGAGCATCGAGCAGGATCTTATTATGTCCTCGGGCTCAAACCCGCTGACCACAGCGGGAAGCCCCAGCTCCTTTGGGATGAACCCGAAGCTGTCGGCCCCTGTGATCACCGCCACATGGCCGGGACACAGGAACCCGTCGATATCGAAATCCGGGTCTTTTGCCAGTACCCTGAGCACCGGTTCCACCCGCTTTAGAAGGCAGAGCACCGAGAAATTCTCCACGCCCCGCTCTTTAGCAAGTTTAATTGCCATGGCGGTCCCGGGAGCGGTGGTCTCAAAACCTATCCCGAGGAACACCACCTGCTTGTCCGGCTCTCTTTGGGCGATGCCTATGGCGTCCACTGGGGAGAAGACTATCTCGACCCGGGCGCCAAGAGACTTCCTTCTGGCCAGGCTGTCTCCCCTGGTGCTTCCGGGCACCCTGAGCATATCGCCGTAGCCAGCGATGATCACGTCCTTTTCCATGCTCAGGTCCAGGACGGCGTCCAGCTCGCTCTGGTCGGTGACGCATACCGGACATCCGGGGCCCGAGATCAGCCTGACGTTTTGGGGGAGCAGCTGCCGGATCCCCGCCCTGGCTATGGCCATGGTGTGGGTCCCGCAGACCTCCATCAGCTTATACACAGAGCTTTCTGAGTTCATCTTCGATCTCTTTCGCAGCCTCTATGTCGGCCAGGGCCTGGGCCTCGTTGAGCCTTTCTATGGCAAAGCCCGCGTGGACGATGACGTAATCTCCCAGCCTGGGCTCCTTTATGAAATCGAGCCTGACGCTGCGGGTGATTCCGTCTCTTTCGGCGACTCCGTCGTTTCCTTCGATCTCTATGAGTTTAAGCGGTACCGCAAGGCACATCGTCTTTGTTTCCTTTCGCCGCGATGGCCAGCTGACCGAAGGCTATGCCCTCGTCGTTGGCCGGCACCCGGCTGTGATGAAAGACCTGAAAGCCTCTTTGACCGAGGTCCTTCACCAGCCTTTCGAGCATATATATGTTCTGGAAGCTGCCCCCGGAAAGGCACACCCGGTCAAGACCGGTGTCCTCTCGGATAAGGACGCACATCTCTTCCGCCATCCGCACCATGGTGTTCATGAAGCGGGCGGCCATGAGGCCCTTCTCGACGCCCCGCATGGATTCATCGCAGATGGCGCGCAGCATCTCTTTTTTATCAAATATGTACAGGCCGTCCTTCTTCGTTACCTTGAAGGGATAGGCCTCGCAGCATTCCGCGGCGGCAGCCTCAAGGAGCACAGCCCCCTGGCCTTCGTAGCTGGCGTCCTGCCTGATCCCGATCACCGACGCGGCTCCGTCGAAGAGCCTTCCCATGCCCGACGACGCCGGGCAGTTGAGGCCCGAACCGATCATGGTCCTGACCATCGAGATCTTTTCTTCATCGTAGAGGCCGGAAGGGTCGACGCCGCAGTCAAGGAGCATCGATATGCCGGTGCGCCAGAGCTGCTCAACCGCCCTGTCTCCCCCCGGGAGCTTTATGCCTCCGATGGTGCCAAGCCTGCTGAAGCCTTCGTATCCTCCGGCGAGGAACTCTCCTCCCCATATGGTCCCGTCCGTCCCGAGGCCGGTGCCGTCCCAGATGACGCCGATGACGTCTCCTTCAAGGCCGTTGTCCGCCATGCAGCTTGCCATATGTGCCCAGTGATGCTGGACCTTTATCAGCGGGATCCCTTCATTTTTCGACCGCTCCTCCGCGTAGGAAGTCGAAAAATAGTCGGGATGAAGGTCGCAGACAAGCTTTTGAGGCCTTACCGAGAACATGTTCTCGAAGTGGGCGATCTGCCGGCTGTAATTGTCAAAGGTCTGAAGATTCTTCAGGTCTCCTATGTGCTGGCTGGGGAAGACGCTGCCTTCCCGGGAGATGCAGAAGGACGCCTTCTGCTCTGCCCCGCAGGCGAGGATCATGTTATCCGCGCCCTGAAGCCTCAGCGGATAGGGGACATAGCCTCTTGATCTTCTGACCGGATATGCTTTTCCGTCAAAACCGTAGACCAGGGAGTCGTCGCAGCGGGTGTGGATCTCCCTTTCCCCCATGAGGAAGCCGTCGGCGATATCCGCCAGCTCCCTGAGGGCCTCGTCATCCTTGTATATGATGGGAAGATCGGACAGGTTGGCGCTGGTCATTATCAGGCTCTCCAGACCTTCGTCAAAGAGCAGATGATGGACCGGCGTGTAGGGTAGCATGACTCCAACCCTTCCGTTCTCGCTGACGTTCATCAGAGAGCCTCTGTCCTTCTTCTTCAGCAGGACGATGGGCCTTGCCCCGCTGAGAAGGAGCCTCTCCTCCGTCTCGTCCACCTCGCAGATCTTCCTCGCAGCGTCCAGATCCCTGCACATGACCGCGAAGGGCTTTTCGTCCCTGCGCTTTCTTTCCCGCAGCCTGGCGGGAGTCTCGTCATCGTCGAAAAGGCAGGCCAGGTGATAGCCTCCCAGCCCCTTGACGGCGACGATCCTGTGGGCCTTGAGGTCCTCCGCCGCCAGCTTTACCGGATCTCCGTTGGCAGGCCTTCCGTCAGCCCTGCAGTAGATCAGGCCCGGTCCGCAGTCCGGACAGCAGGTCGGTTCCGCGTGGTATCTTCGGTTTTCGATGTTCGTATATTCGCCTTCGCAGGTCCCGCACATGGGGAACTCCGCCATGGTGGTCTTTGCCCTGTCGTAGGGAACGTCTTTGATTATGGTGAATCTGGGACCGCAGTTGGTGCAGTTGATATACGGGTAGCGGTACCTTCTGTCCGAAGGATCCCTCAGTTCTCTAAGGCAGTCCTCGCATACCGCCACGTCGGGGGATATCAGGGTGTTGCGCCTGCCCAGATCCCGGCTGCCGGCGATCTCGAAACGGTCGTAGCCCCTGAGATCATCGGTCTTGTCGATCCTCACGTCTTCGATGAGGGCAAGAAGAGGCTTTTTCGTCCAAAGCTCTTCCGCGAAGCGGTCGATCAGTCCCTCAGGGCCCTCGACCTCGATCTCCGCCCCGTCCGAGGTGTTCCGGACCCAGCCCTTGAGGCCGTATCCTCTGACCTGACGGTGGATGAAAGGTCTGAAGCCCACGCCCTGGACGATCCCTCTGACCTTTATGTTCGCCCTTATGACAGGACCTTTTCCCTCTTGCCCCATACTCCGCATATTATCAATAAATTATATTTTATAAACCCTTCCAAATCAATCTATCGACAATTATTTAACTATATTTTTTTAGCAATACCCCTAAAAGAAAAGCTAATAATGCATGTGAAAATGCTGACAAATTGGCTTTTCTTCGGATTCCCTTTGGGATCTATAAAAAGTTTTTAATGACGCCTGTCCCGCGGGATCCCTCTTCTGAATATCTATCATCTATCGCGATAGAACAACGATCACTTACAACGGAAGGTAGCGCCCTAAAGAACCGGACGTAAAAACACCGCGGCCCCTGAGGACCGCGGCGTCGTAACGCTGATGACTGTTATCTGAGATCTGAAGGCTTACAGGCCGCACCACTTGGAGAGGTATTCCTCCTTGGTCATGGGAGCCTTCCAGTTCTCCTTGATCTCCAGAGCCTTTTCCGCTCCGTTGGCAAGAAGATCGATGGCGCTGCAGACCATTGCCTTGGCAGCCTCAAGGATCGCGCTCTGGGGATCGACGATCTTGAAATCGTCGCCGTGGAGGACGCCCCTGGCTCCGCCGATGTACATGTGGCATACGGGCATGAAGTTGGAAAGATCGTAGGCGTCGGTGCTCACGCCGGCGTCAACGGGAGTCACGTGGTCCTCGCCGAACAGACCGCAGAGGTTGTCATAGGCGATCTTGTTGAGGGGAGCGCACTCGTTGACCACCATGTAGCCGGGCAGCTTGGTGATCTTCACCTGAGCTCCGATGGCGTCAGCGCCGGCCTTGAAGGATCTGTCGACCTTCTCGGCAGCGTTCAGGATAGCCTCGGTGGAAGCTCCTCTGACGTAGCTCTCGATGCGGACGTCGGAGGGAACGACGTTGACCAGGTCTCCGCCCTTTGTGATGATGGGATGTACCCTGATGTTGTCCTGGGGCGGGAAGGTCTCGCGCTGGGCGTCGATGGCCAGCATGCCCACCTGGGCAGCCTTGAGGGCGTTGATGCCCTGCCAGGGATTCGCCGCGTGGCTGGCCTTTCCGATATACTGGACCAGCCTTCCGACGAAGCCCAGACCGCCTGCTCCGTAGGGGAAGGCCATGATCTGCTTTCCATCCTTTTCGAAGGACTGGATGCTGTGCTGCATGATCATCATGTCGATGTCATCCATCACTCCCAGCTTTACGAACTCCTGCTTGCCGCCGGCAAGGGAGATCTTGCCCTCGTCGATGAGGCCCTTTCTGAACTCCAGCTCAACGAACTCCTCGGAGGGAACGTGCATGAGCACGATGTCTCCGTCCAGCTCGTTCATGATCCCGGACTCCTTGAGGGCATAGGCGACGCCGACCAC
>JAFRQL010000028.1 GCA_017428655.1 Bacillota bacterium
CCAGGGCATCCCCTGCGACAACGAGGTCGTTATCGCGACCCAGAACCGCAATTTCAAAGGCCGCATGGGCAACCCCACCGCGGAGATATACCTTTCCAGCCCCGCCACTGCGGCGGCAAGCGCGGTCACCGGTGTGATCACCGATCCCCGCGAGTTCATGTAGACAGAGGAGGATATCCAAATGAGAGACAGTATAAGCGGAAAAGCGTGGAAGTTCGGAAACGGAGTCAGCACTGACTCCATCGCCCCCGGAAGACTTATCCACTTGAGAGCCAATCCTCCCGAATTCGCCAAGCACCTGCTGGAGGACGCCCGCCCCGAATTCATCAAGAACGTAAAGAAGGATGATTTCATCGTAGCAGGCACCAACTTCGGCTGCGGATCCAGCCGCGAGATCGCGCCCATCATCATCAACCTGGCGGGAGTCGGAGCGGTGCTCGCCAAGTCCTTCGGACGCATCTTCTACCGCAACGCCATCAACAACGGCATGCTCATCATCGAGTGCGACACCGACCGCATCGCCGACGGAGACGAGATCCTGGTGGATGTGAAGAACAGAGTCATCAAAAAGTACAACGACCCCGAATTCGAGATGCCCTTCACCCTGTCCGAACAGGAGATCAAGATCATCGACGAGGGCGGACTCCTCAACTACATCGAAAAGTATGGAAATATGAACTTTTAGTAACGTTGGGTCTCGGAAAGAGACCCGGCGCAGGGAGAGCAAGAGCATGAACGAATTGGCAAAGCTGGCTGAGTACTCGAGCAGAGTAAAGCTCGAGGACCTGCCCGAAGAAGTCATAAGAGCCGCGAGATACTGCGTACTCGACAGCATAGGAAGCGCGCTGGGCGCCGTAAGGGAAGGGGAGATGCCCTCTCTCGTAAGCGAGCTGCTCAAATACGATTCCGGCGACAGGTGCCCGGCGAAGATCTGGGGATACCCGGACGTCACAGGCCTTCAGAACGCGGTGCTGCTCAACGGCTGCATGGCTCACGCCCTTTAGCTGGACGACGTTCACGCCCCGTCCAAGTCCCACGTGGGAGCGGTGGTGGTGACCGCCGCCTGGACAGCGGCTCAGGCTCTCGGAAAGGACGGAAAGAAGTTCCTCGAAGCGGTGGTGGCAGGCTACGAGGTCATGGCCCGCGTAGGCATGGCCATGGACGTATCCAGCAACCGCAGAAGAGGCTGGCACACCACAGGCATAATCGGTACCTTCGGAGCCGCCGCCGCTGTGGCGAGGCTCATGGATCTGGACGCGAAGACCACCCTGAACGCCCTCGGAATGGCCGGTACCCAGTCTTCCGGCCTTTGGGCATTCCTCGCCGAAGGCTCCACCTGTAAGAAGCTGCACCCCGCGAGGGCCGCCGCTAACGGTCTGGACGCCGTCATACTCGCCATGGGCGGCATGACCGGTCCCGAGCACATACTCGACGCGGCCGACGGAGGCCTCCTCAGGGCAGTCAGCGACAGCCTCGACATGAGCAGGCTTACCGAAGGGCTGGGAGAATCATACGCGATACTCTCCATGGACAAGAAGCCCTATCCCTGCTGCCGCACCACCCACCACGCCATAGACTCGGCCATCGCCCTTAAGAAACAGGGTCTCTGTCCCGAAGAGATCGAAAAGGTCCTGGTCGAGACCTACGACATAGGGGTGCTCCAGTGCGGATCCGCTCCCTATCCCAAGAGCGCCGTGGAAGCCAAGTTCAGCATCCAGTACACCTCGGCAGCCGCCTTCGTCAGAGGCAGCGTAGGCCTGGATGAATTTAAGAAAGAAGTCATCGAAGACCCGCAGATCCGCAGAATAGCGGAGAACACCGAAGTCAGGGCTATCCCCCTCTTTACGGAGAGATATCCGAAACGCTGGGGAAGCCGCACCACGGTCACGAAGAAGGACGGAAGTGAAGTCTCATGGCAGACCGACGACATGTCCGGCAGTGTGGCCCGTCCCCTTACACCTGAACAGGAAACAGAGAAATTCATGTCTCTCGGATCGGCAGCCTTCGGCAGAGAAAAGCTGGAGGAACTGTGCAGAGACATACTGATGATCGAGACGCTGGACCGGCTCCCCGATCTGGGCGGCCCGCAGAACGATCGGTACTGCAGTACAAGGAGGAAAAACATGACCAGGATCCAAAAGGGCGACAAGATGCCCAACTTCAACGTCAAGCTCGCTTTCAAGGACAATTACGACACCGACGAGCTCGTAAAAGGCGCAAAGCACACCATCTTCTGGGTGCTCCGCTACATGGGATGCACCACCTGCCAGCTGGATATACTCGATATCGCCGACAATTATCAGAAGTTCAAGGATATCGACACCCAGGTCTTCGTGGTGCTTCAGAGCCCCGCAGAGACCATTGAGGAGCAGACCGCGAACAATCGCCTGCCCTACGACGTGATCTGCGATCCCGACCAGGCTATCTACAAGGAACTGGACATCAGGGCCACCGCCACCAAAGAAGAGAGACAGCCCAAGACTGAAGAGGGCAAAGCCCGCCAGGCCTTCAAAAAGTCCAGAGTCGCCGAAAAGGGACTCACCCACGGCAAGTACGAGGGCAACGAGCAGCAGCTCCCCGCCTACTTCATCGTCAACCCCGAAGGCATCGTTGAAAAGGCCCACTACGCCGAGCACGCGGTGGATATGCCCTTTGTCGACGAGATGCTTGAGATCATGGAGAACCTTTAAATGAGCCACAGCTACAATTTTGATCAGATCATAGAACGCAGAGGGACTCAGAGCTCCAAGTGGGACAACGTGGGCGCGAGGGTCGGCAATCCCGACGCCCTGCCCATGTGGGTCGCCGACACCGACTTCACCTGCCCCGAGCCTATCGTAAAGGCCGTGCAGGAAAGAGCAGCCCATCCCATCTACGGTTATCCGTACGTAGTTCCCGAATTCTATACCGTTACCGCCGATTGGGTAAAGCGCCGCTACGGCTGGGAGATCAGGCCCGAATGGGCGATCTACACTCTGGGGGTCGTCCCCGTGATCAACACCGCCATCCAGGCTTTCACCGATCCCGGAGACGAGGTAGTGATACTTCCCCCGGTGTATCATCCCTTCGCCCACGCCATCAGGGACAACGACAGGGTCGTATCCGGAGCAGCCCTCATATACGAGGACGGACGCTTCGACGTGGACTTCGAAGACCTTGAAAAGAGGCTCGCAAGCCCCAAAGCCAAACTGCTCATATTCTGCAGCCCCCACAATCCCAGCGGCAGAGTCTGGAACGAAGAGGAGCTCAGAAAAGTCGCCGAGATGGCCTTAAAGCACAACGTCCTGGTGGTCTGCGACGAGATCCACGCCGACGTGATGCTCTTCGGACACAAGCATATCCCCATGGCTTCCCTTGACGAGCGCTTCGCGCAGAACACCATCACCTGCTACGCGCCCTCCAAGACCTTCAACATCGCGGGATTAAGAGGCTCCGGCATCATCATCCCCAACGAGAGCGTACGCAAGGCCATGCAGAAGCGCTTCACCGCCAACAGGGCCATACAGCAGAACGTCTTCGCTCTGCCCGCCTACCTCGCGGCCTACACCGAGTGCGACGATTACATCGATCAGCTCATACCCTACCTTGAGGGCAACGTCGAATTCATCGACTCCTTCCTCAGGGAGAACATGCCCAAGATCAAGCTCATGAAGCCCGACGCCACCTTCCTGGCCTGGCTTGACTGCTCAGAACTGGGCATGGACGCCGACGAGCTGGCCGACTTCTTCATCAATAAGGCGAAGGTCGCCGTAAACAGGGGCGACAGCTTCGGCAAGGAAGGAGCCATATTCGAGAGGATCAACTTCGGCTGCCCCAGAAGCACCCTGGAAGAAGGGCTTAAGAGACTCAAGGCCGAGTACGACAAGCTGGGATAGCGCCGGCAGATCCACAGACATTTGATTAAAAGGAGGTAAAAGGCACTTATGTTTGATGCGAAAGAACAATGCCTTTCACTGCAGCCGTATATGGTCTCCGTGAGGAGACGTCTCCACGAGCATCCGGAGCTGGCGGGACGGGAATTTGAGACCGTCCGCTTCATCAGGGACGAGCTGGAGCGCATGGGTATTGAGTACATCAACATCCCCGACGGCGGAGTCTTAGGCATCATCAACGACGGAGCCGAAGGGAAGACCGTGCTCTTAAGAGCCGACGTTGACGCCCTGCCCATGAAAGAGAACGAAGTCAACGGAGGAGGTCAGCCCAAGGTTTGCGTAAGCTCCGTCGACGGCATCGCCCATATGTGCGGCCACGATTCCCACGTCGCCATGCTTCTCGGCGCAGCTTCGGTACTGAACGAGCGCAGGAGCGAGCTCCCCGGAAGGGTCTTCCTTCTCTTTGAGAGGGGTGAAGAAGGCGGAAAGAACATATATTACGTCCTCAAGTATTTCGAGGATCACGATATACATCCCGACGCGGCCTTTTCGATCCACTGCCGTTCGTCCGTCCCCACCGGAAAGATCGAGATCTCCGGAGGTCCCCATTCCGCCGGGAATGTGGCTTTTGAGATCGAACTGACCGGCAAGGGCGGCCACGGTTCCAGACCCGACCTCTCCAACAATCCCATAGACTGCTTCGTCGCCATCGCCAACGCCCTCAAGGACATACGCATGAAGGAGGTCGCTCCGACCGACCTTCTGACCTACAACATAGGTGTGGTCGACGGAGGCACCAAGCGCAACATAATCCCCGAAAAGCTCTTCTTTACCGGCACCGTCCGCTTCTACAACGCGCAGGTCGGCCTGCATTTCAAGAAGCGCATCAAAGAGATCGTGACCGCGATGGCTGAGCTCTACCGCTGCAAGGCCGAGTTCAAGACCCTCTTCGGGCCCAGCCTTCCTCTGGTGAACAACGATGAAGTCGGATCCATCGCTGCCGACTGCGTCAGGGCCCTTTACGGAGAAGAAGCCTGGGGCCCGACTAAAGCTGGCATGGGCGGCGAGAGTTTTTCCCTCATGTCTGTCGTATGCCCCTCCGCCCAGGCGGACGTAGGCTGCGGAAATGTTGCCAGAGGCATGATAAGCGACCACCATCATCCGGGCTTCGAGGTCGACGAGGACTGCCTGCCCTACGGAGCCGCGCTCTTCTGCGAAGTCGCCCACGAGTATCTCGAAAGATTGCCTGAGATCGCCTTCGAGCCCTTCCCCGGGAACGCCGACGACATCATGAAGTTCATAGACCGCCCCGCGCCTCCCAGGTACGACAAATAGGGAGGGACGAAGATGTTTGACATTTTCAGCGAAAGCTTAAAGACGTTCGATTTCGTCCGTTCCGTAAGAAGAGAGCTGCACCTTCATCCGGAGCTCACCGGAAGGGAATGGAACACCATAGCCCTTATACATAAGGAACTGACCCGCATGGGCATCCCTTATGACAACGTTCCCGACGGCGGAGTCCTGGCCTATATCGAAGGCGAAAAGCCCGGAAAGACAGTGCTGCTTAGAGGAGACTGCGACGCCCTGCCCATGCAGGAGGAAAGCGGCCTGCCCTACGC
>JAFRQL010000029.1 GCA_017428655.1 Bacillota bacterium
GGCAAGAAGCGCTTCCATTACGACAAGCTCCTGGGAAAGAACGAGGTAGGCGTAGCCACCGGCATGGCCTGGACCGTCGTAGGCGGAGAGACCCTCTTCGTCGAGACCGCGGCCCTTCCCGGAAGTGGCCACATCGTGCTGACCGGACAGCTGGGCGACGTCATGCAGGAATCCGCCAAGGCTGCCATAAGCTACGTGCGCTCCAGGAGCGCCGAGCTGGGCATCCAGGATGATTTCTACAAGACCAAGGACATCCACATCCACGTCCCCGAAGGGGCGACCCCCAAGGACGGTCCCTCCGCAGGCGTCACCATGTGCGTCTCCGTAATATCCGCCCTTACCGGAAGACCGGTGAGAAAGGACGTCGCCATGACCGGAGAGATCAGCCTCAGGGGCAAGATCCTTCCCGTGGGCGGCATCAAGGAGAAGGTCCTGGCGGCCCACAGGATGGGCGTGAAGACCATACTCCTGCCCCAGGAGAACAAGGCCGATATTGACGATCTTCCCGAGACCGTGAGAAACGACCTCAGGTTCGTGCTGCTCGACACCGCTGACGACGCCCTGAAAGAGGCTCTCATATGAAGATCACCAGAGTGGAGTTCCTCTGCAGCGCGGTGAAGAAGGGCCAGTATCCGGCGGAGGATCTGCCGGAGATAGCCTTTGCCGGCCGCTCCAACGTGGGGAAATCCTCGCTGATAAACCTGCTGACCAACAACAGGAACGCTGCCAAGGTCAGCAGCAGCCCCGGAAAGACCCGTACCATCAACTTCTTCCTGATCAACGGGAGCTTCAGGATCGTGGACCTTCCCGGCTACGGCTACGCGAAGGTCTCAAAGTCCGTCTCCCAGGACTGGGGGAGGATGATGGAGGAGTATCTTTCCGCCAGGCCCAATCTAAAGAAGGTCATCCAGCTGGTCGACATCAGGCATGAGCCCACCGCTCAGGACGTCCAGATGTACGATTACCTGCGCTACAACGGCCTTTCGGGCATCGTGGTCGCGACCAAGGCCGATAAAGTCTCAAGGAACGAGCAGGGAAAGGCTCTCTCTCTGATCGCGAAGACCTTAAACACCGGCGAGAGCGATGTTATAATACCCGTGTCCGCCCTGAAAAAGACCGGGCAGGACCGGCTTCTCGGCTGTATGGAGAGCCTGCTGCAATGAGATTTTTGTGGTTCGCTGTGCTAGGAAGAAGGATAAGGGCGATCCCGTCCTTCCTTAAGGATAAGACCGTCCCCATGAGAAAGAAGGCCCTGGTGGTCTTCGGCTTCATATATCTCATACTGCCGGTGGATCTCATACCGCCTGTGATCCCCGTGTTCGGCTTTCTCGACGACGCGGTGCTGTGGCTCTTCATCCTCTACTATTTAAGGGAGGAGCTGGACCGCTACGCCGTGCCCTCCGGGAGCAGCGGAAAGGAGTTCAGGGGCAGGGACGTCATAGACGTCGATTTTACTGTAAACGAAGAGGAGGATAACGAAAACAATGTCTGATACCAAATACGACCTCTCAGAGGTCCTGATAAGCGAGGAGCAGCTCCAGAAGAGGGTCGCCGAGATAGGCGCGGAGATCTCCCGCGATTACCGCGGAGAGGACATCCTCCTCATCGGCATACTCAAGGGGTCGGTACCCTTCATGGCGGATCTCATGAGAAAGATCGATCTCGACGTCGCCATCGACTTCATGTCCGTATCCAGCTACGGCGGCACCAAAACCAGCGGCGTGGTAAGGATCCTCAAGGACCTGGATTCCGACATCAAGGACAAGAACGTGATCATCGCTGAGGACATCATCGACTCGGGCCTCACCCTGAGCTATCTCAAGGACTATCTCTTAAAGAGGGAGCCCAGGTCTCTTCGCATCGCGACCCTGCTGGACAAGCCCGCCAGAAGGAAGGTCTCCCTCAGGCCCGATTACGTGGGCTTCGAGGTGGAGGACAAGTTCATCGTAGGCTACGGACTGGACATAGATCAAAAATACAGGAATCTTCCGTATATTTCCTGGGTAAAGACCGAGTGATTCGGTTATAATATAGGCACATTATATTTATTTTAAGAAGGAGAGTATAAAATGGCTTACACTGTTCCCGTTGGCATTTCCAACAAGCATATCCACCTTTCCCAGGCAGACCTGGAGACCCTCTTCGGCGAGGGCCATCAGCTCACCGTCAAGAACTACCTCAAGCAGCCCGGCCAGTTCGCGGCTGAAGAGAAGTGCGACATCGTAGGACCCAAGACCACCCTCAAGGGCGTCAGAGTCCTCGGACCGGTCAGAAAGCAGTCCCAGATCGAGCTGGCCTTCACCGACGCAAGGCAGCTGGGCATCAGCGTGCCCGTAAGAGAGAGCGGCAAGCTGGAAGGCTCCGCCCCCATCAAGCTGGTAGGACCCTGCGGCGAACTGGAGCTCGCAGAAGGCGCCATCGCGGCCTTAAGGCACATCCATCTCACCGCGGACCAGGCTAAGGAAGCCGGCGTAGTGGATACGCAGATGGTCAGCGTAAGGGTAGGCGGCGAGAGAGGTCTCGTATTTGACAACGTCCTCATCCGCAGCGGCGAGGGACACACTGCCGAGATGCACGTGGATACCGATGAAGCCAACGCAGCAGGCCTCAAGAACAACGACGTAGTGGAGATCATCCTCTAATATATCGTGATATCGATCCAAAGCCGGCCCTTTCGGGCCGGCTTTCTCGTATGAAAAACAGGCCGGTAAAAGGGAAGAGGGGCGGTACGCAAATTCCCGAACATTCACTTTGAAATCTGAGGCTAACTTACGGCTATAAGCAGATGAAAAGAGTCCTTAACGCTTGAAAATTCAGTATAACGCGGTTTTTCAAAAAATCGCGTTTTTTTGTTCAAAATAGTGTTGACAACGTGAAGGGCTTTTGGTATATTAACGGAGCGTTCAGAAAACGACCCCTCCTCGTGAGGTGAGCACGAAAAAAACTTTGAAAAAAGAAAAAA
>JAFRQL010000030.1 GCA_017428655.1 Bacillota bacterium
ATACCGGAGGAAGGACTCCGAAGGCGTCGGCGGTGAGGAAGATGACGTTCTTCGCCGCGGGGGCCGACGATACGGGCCTCACGATGCTCTTGATGTGGTCTATGGGATAGGAGACCCTGGTGTTCTCGGTGACGCTCCTGTCGTGGTAATCCACCGCGCCCTTTTCGTCCACGGTGACGTTCTCAAGAAGGGCATTCCTTCTGATCGCCGCGTAGATCTCGGGCTCGTCGTCCTTGTCCAGGTCTATGACCTTGGCGTAGCAGCCCCCTTCGAAGTTGAAGATGCCTCTGTCGTCCCAGCCGTGCTCGTCGTCGCCTACGAGGAGCCTCTTGGGATCCGCTGAGAGAGTGGTCTTTCCGGTGCCGGAGAGGCCGAAGAATACGGCGGTGTTCTCACCGTTAAGGTCCGCGTTGGCGGAGCAGTGCATGGCGGCGATGCCCTTAAGGGGAAGGTAGTAGTTCATCATTGAGAAGATGCCCTTCTACATCTCGCCGCCGTACCAGGTGTTCAGTATCACCTGCTCCCTGCTGGTGATGTTGAAGACCACCGCGGTCTCGGAGTTGAGGCCCAGTTCCTTGTAATTCCCGACCTTTGCCTTGCTGGCGGTATAGACTACGAAGTCGGGCTCAAAGGTCTTAAGTTCCTCCGCCGTGGGCTTTATGAACATATTGGTCACGAAATGGGCCTGCCAGGCGACCTCCATGATGAAGCGGACCGCCATCCGGGTGTCCGCGTTGGCCCCGCAGAAGGCGTCCACAACGTAGAGCTTCTTTCCGGAGAGTTCCCTGACAGCGATGTCCTTCACCGCCTTCCAGGTCTCTTCGGACGCGGGATGGTTGTCGTTGGGGAACTGGGGAGAGGTCCACCAGACCGTGTCCTTTGAGTTCTCGTCCATGACGATGAACTTGTCCTTTGGGGACCTGCCCGTATATATGCCGGTCATGACGTTGACCGCCCCGCTTTCGGTCAGGACGCCCTTCTCATAGCCTTCCAGGGACGGATCGGTCTCCGCCGCGAAGAGCTCCTCATAGGACGGGTTGCGGACGATCTCCGCCGCGTCATGGATACCGTATCTCTCAAGATCTTTAGATTTCATTTTGCCTCCGATGCAGTAAAAACTTTCAATGCGCCGAAAAATTTACGGCGCTTATGCAGGACTTACGATATGTGATATACTGCGTGCTTCATCCTTCCTTCTGCGGATGATATATCGTTTATCCCTTAAATTTCAACGCTTGCGGGGATATGTTCCACGCAGGCCGTCATCGATATTGTACGACAGATCGGCAGAAATGCAAAATCAAAGATCCGGAGTTTGAGCAAAAACGCCGAAATTATTTCTGACATTTTCGTTTTCTCCGTTTTATCAACGTTTATTAATTAACAATGTTATTCAGAGCCTTTTTTGATAGATCCATGCGCCGTTCCCGTCACAGCGCCTGTCTGAGCTCTTCCAGAGCCGGAGCCAGCAGAGCTCTGCCCTCTTCGATCTCCGCGGGGAAAAGGCAGCCGTACTGAGCCTTGTATACGATCTCCGGCGGGATGTGGGGCATGGATATGAAGGACTTTCTCCCAAGGAACCGGCTCACCTCAGCCTTTCTGACCCCGCTGTTCATCTTGTTCACGACCACCACCGTATCGGGAAAGCGAAGCAGGAACCTTCCGATGAAGGATCCGCTCTCTATGATCCTGACCGGAAGAGGATCGATGACCAGGACCCTCCTCTCGGCCTCCGCCGCGGCGTCCTGAAGGACTTCTTGATCCATGGACGAGCAGTCGAAGATCACCGTCTGGCCCGGCGCCGAGCTGATGAGCCTGAAAAGTCCCGCAAGCCCCAGGGCTCCGTCCCTTCCCGGCACCCTGAAAAGGCAGTTCACACCGTGCCTGGAGTTGCAGATGCCCTTGAGGCTCTCCCCCTTTTCGACTGCCTCCGTAAAGGACGAGAACCGGCGGTTTATGAACCTTTCCTCCATGCCCGAGGCAAAGAAGAGCTCCGACGCGGCGGGCTCGGCCAGGGTCACCTTCGGCAGGAGCCCCTTCTCCCTTCTTCCCCTCTCCTTTTCGCTGTCCGCGGCAAAGACCGCAAGAGACGACGCGACGAAGGTCGCTCCCGCCCCCGGAAAGGCCGGGATGACCATTATCCTGTTTTTGTCTTCCAATATAAAATCCCTCCTTTTATGGAGGGATTTTACTATATTTAACGTTAAATGTCAATATATGGAATTAAGCTTTGCCTGCCTTATTTCAGAGATCTGACGGCGGCTGCCACGTCGGCTGCGGTGAGCCCGTACTTCTCGTAGAGCTGGGCGGGCTTTCCGGACTCGCCGAAGCAGTCCCTGATGCCCACGGTCCTGAGCCTTGCGGGAGCCTTGGCGCAGAGCACCTCGGCCACGGCGGATCCCAGGCCTCCGATGACCGAGTGATCCTCTACGGTGACGATGCCCTTAGTCTCGACTGCCGCCCTTACGATGGCGTCCTCGTCGATGGGCTTTATAGTATGCATGTCTATGACCCTTACGCTGATGCCCTCTTCCTTGAGGATATCGGCAGCCGCAAGGGCGGTCTCGAGCATGCAGCCGCTGGAGATGACGGTGAAGTCGGATCCTTCGAGGACGGTCACGGCCTTTCCGATCTCAAACTCGGTATCCTCGGGATACACGACGGGGGCCGCGGCCCTTCCCAGCCTGATGTAAAAGGGACCCTTTACGGCCGCGGCGGCCTTGATGAGCTTTCTTGCGGAGACGTCGTCGGCGGGGCTGATGACGGTCATGCCGGGGATGTCGCGCATGATGGCGACGTCCTCGACGCTCTGGTGGGTGGCTCCGTCCTCGCCTACCGCAAGTCCCGCGTGGGACGCGCAGATCTTGACGTTGGCGTGGGTGTGGGCAATGGAGTTCCTGATGATCTCAAAGGCCCTTCCGCTGGCGAACATGCAGAAGCTGCTGGCGAATACGGTCTTTCCGCAGTGGGCCATACCGGCTGCCATGCCCAGCATGTTGCACTCCGCGATGCCCGCATTGATGAACCTTTCGGGGAATCTCTTCTCGAAAGCGTCGGTCTTGGTGGACGCCGAAAGGTCGGCGTTCATGGCGATGATGTTGTTGTCCTTTTCTCCCAGTTCCACAAGGACCTTGCTGAAGCTGTCCCTGGTCGCGATCATGTCTGCCATTACTTTTCACCTCCCAGTTCCTTCTCGGCTTTCTCGGCCTGCTCCTTGTTGGGAGCCTTGCCGTGCCAACCTGCCTGATTCTCCATGAAGCTGACGCCCTTGCCCTTGACGGTGCTGGCGATGATAACGCTGGGCTTTCCTTCGAAGGCCTTTGCCTTCTCGAAGGCTTCCGCCAGCTGATCGGTGTCGTGGCCGTCGCAGCAGATGACGTTCCAGCCGAAGGACCTGAACTTGTCCCCTATGGGTTCGACGGTCATGACCTCGTCGTTGGGTCCGTCGATCTGAAGACCGTTGTTGTCGACGATGGCGCAGAGGTGGTCCAGCTTATAGTGGCCGGCTGCCATGGCAGCCTCCCAGACCAGGCCCTCCTGAAGCTCGCCGTCGCCCAAGACCGCGTAGACCCTGTAGGACGCGCCGTCCAGCTTACCGGCCAGCGCCATTCCCACCGCGGCGGAGATGCCCTGGCCAAGAGAACCGGTGGACATATCGACGCCGGGAAGGGTCTCCATGTCGGGGTGGCCCTGCAGGCGGGAACCGATCTTTCTGAAGGTGGTCAGTTCTTCGGTCGGGAAATATCCCCTCTCGGCCATGGCGGCGTAAAGAGCGGGAGTCGCGTGGCCCTTGGACATGATCAGCCTGTCCCTTCCGGGAGCGCAGGGATCCTTAGGATCGATGTTCATGACCTTGAAATAGAGAACGGTAAGGATGTCGGCGCAGGACAGCGACCCGCCGGGATGGCCGGACTGTGCACTGTAGACCTCTTCGATGATGTCCCTGCGTATCTTGGCAGCGACCTCTTTAAGTTCTGTTTGCATTTTTCCTCCTTGTGATCAAGACCTTTATCAAAAAACGCGGTATCTCCGCCATTCTTCCTATCCTTGACGGCTGCTGGATCAGCCTGTAGAGCCACTCGAGCCCGTGGTCCCTGTAGAACTTCGGGGCTCTGTCCAGGGTCCCGGACCAGACGTCCAGACTTCCGCCGACTCCGACGGCAGCCCTGACGTTTTTGAATCTTCCTTTATATTTCTCCATGAAGAGCTCCTGCTTGGGGGAGCCCAGAGCCACCAGAAGGAAGGACGCGCCGGAGGCGTCGATCTCTTCCGCTATGGCCTCTTCCTCTTCAGGCTTGAAATAACCGTTCCTGGTCCCCGCGATGACGAGGCCGGGGATCTGCTCCGTCAGCTTTTCCGCCGCCTTTTCCGCGATCCCGGGCTTGCTTCCGAAGAGAAAGGCGCTCCTACCCTCCTCCGCGATGACCTTTAAGGCTTCAAAGCTGAAGTCTATGCCGGTGACCCTCTCCGTCAGGGGCTGGCCCAGCATCTTCGACGCCTTGACCAGGCCTATCCCGTCGGGGATCACCAGATCGGCGCCCCTTATGAGCTCGGCCAGTTCCTCGTTTCTCGTCGCGTTCTGGACGATCTCCGAATTGGGGGTGACGATGATCCCGCAGTGATCCTTTCGGAGCATCCCCTTGAAGATCTCAAGGGCGGAGCTCATGGTCACCCGGTCCACCGGTATCCCCAGTATGTATATCTTTTCGCGCTCAGCTGCGCTGTTCATCGGTTTCCTCCGCCTTCTTTCCCTGAGCCGGCGCGTACAGCCCCAGATAGAGCAGCGCCGCGGCAAGGCCCCAGAAATAGGCCATCATGTACGGTTCTTCAAAGATGTTCTCGTAATAGCAGTGGACCAGCACGCCGCAGAGCCCCGAGAGCACCCCGGCGCATATGATCCTGTCGTTTCCGGCGTTCCTTACCAGGGGATCCAGAGCCCTGTCCGACGGAAGCTCCCTTCCGCAGCGGCCCGCAGACCTGAAGCCCGCGATGAGCAGGACCACCAGAAGCAATATAAAGAATATCAGACCGATGATGCCCATTTCAACAAGAGTTTTCATGTAATAGTTGTCCATGTAGAAATAGGTGAACCCGTCGATCTTGTCCTGGACCTGATTGTTCATGGCGACCGCACCGCCGAACCTGCCAAGGCCGTAGCCCAGCCACTTGTTGTTGAAGCGCAGCAGGTTGAGGCCGAATCTCCAGCGCATGGACCTTCCCGCAAGGGACGATCTCTCGGCGTACTCGCTGGTGAAAAGATAGGCGATGCGGTTGGTTATGGAGGGGGCGGCGACCAGTATTGCCGAGACTCCCACGCCCATGAGGGCGATGAGCCTCTTGTCCACGAAAACCGAAAAGAGGATGACCGCCACCACCAGCCCTACCCAGGAGCCCTTGCTGAAGGTGAAGAGATCGCAGAGGCAGAGGATGCCGGTGACGCAGAGGAAGAAA
>JAFRQL010000031.1 GCA_017428655.1 Bacillota bacterium
GACAGGATCTTCGATTCGGTCTACAAGAGTTTCTAGGAGGTCATCATGGCTCAGATCATTCTCAAGGGCGCTCCCGCCGCCAAGGCGGTCAACGAACAGACGGCGGCAAGGGCCGCTGCACTGCGCGAAAAGGGCGTTGTCCCGACCCTGGCGATATTAAGGGTCGGCGAGAGGGACGACGATCTTTCCTACGAGAGGGGAGCCGTCAAGCGCTGCGAACAGGTGGGAGCCGAAGTAAAGCACGTGGTGCTGGACGCGGACGTCTCTCCCGAGGTATTTTATAAGGCGCTGGAGGATCTTAACAACGATCCTTCGGTCCACGGCATACTGATGTTCAGGCCTCTTCCGTCCCAGCTGGACGGAGAAAAGGCCAGAAAGATGCTGTCCCCCGCAAAGGACGTGGACGGCTGCACCGACGGGTCTCTTGCCGGGGTCTTCACCGGCTCCGGAGAAGGCTTCGCTCCCTGTACCGCTCAGGCAGCCATCGAGCTTCTCGACCACTACGGCATCGAGCTCAAGGGAAAGAGGGCGGTGGTCATAGGCCGTTCGCTGGTCATCGGAAGGCCTGTGGCCATGATGCTCATGCAGAGGAACGCCACCGTCACCATCTGCCACACCAGGACCGTTGACGTTCCCTCCATAGCCAGGGAGGCTGATATAATCATCGCGGCCTCGGGCCAGATGGAGAGCATCGGAGCCGAGTACCTCAGAGAGAGCGGCGATCAGGTCATCGTCGACGTGGGCATCGGCTGGAGCGAGGAAAAACAGAAGCTCTGCGGCGACGTCCGCTACGACGAGGTGGAGCCCCGCTGCCTTGTCGTGAGCCCCGTTCCGGGAGGCGTTGGCAGCGTCACTACCAGCGTCCTGGTAAAGCACGTTGTAGACGCTGCGGAGAGATCTCTTCGCTGATATAGTTCGCTGATATAGTTCATCAGGACCGGCCTTCGGGCCGGTCTTTTTGATATCCGAAGGCCTGCTATCTTATCATTTCCTGTTTATTTTCCCAGGCAGAAATGCTAATATATGATGAGTACGAGCGATCATGCAGAGGACCGCTCCACATCCAGACGAAAGGTCATCCACATAATTGAAAGTCAACGCAGGCGAACTCAAGGGAAGAAGGCTCAGGTCTCCCAAAGGCGATCACATCAGGCCCACTAACGACAAGGTCAAGGAGGCCATGTTCAGCATGCTCATACCGTTCATGTATGACGGTTTCGTCGCGGTGGATCTCTTCACTGGTTCCGGCAATCTGGGCATCGAGGCCATCAGCAGGGGAGCCGGAAGGGTCTTCTTTTCCGACGACAGCAGGGAGAGCCTGGCCCTTGCCAGAGAGAACATCAATATCTGCGGAGTGATGGACAGGGCGGTCCTTCTCAGCGGCGATTTCAAGGCCAACATCAAGAGGATCAACGAACCTGTCGACATATATCTCCTCGATCCTCCCTACGCGGACGGGTGCATACTTCCCGCGCTTCAGACGATCCAGGAGAAGGGCAACCTCAGGGACGGAGGCATCGTCGTGTGCGAGCATGCCCACAGAGACGTGCTGCCGGAAGAAGCCTACGGTCTTACCGCCATCAGGTCCCGCAGGTACGGCGCCATAGGCGTCACCATTTATCAGAAGAAGGTGAGCGAAGATGCATAAGGTGCTTATCGCGGGGAGCTTCGATCCGGTGACGGTAGGTCACCTGGACATGATCAGAAGGTCCGCTCCCCTCTGCGAACAGCTGGATATCGGAGTCATAAAGAACTATTCCAAGCAGTCCATGTTCACGCCCGAAGAGCGTATGGTCATGATCAGGGCATGCACCATGGATATAAAGAACGCCAACGTCATCAGTTTCGAAGGCCATCTGGCCAACTTCGTTCTGGCCAACGGTTACGACGCCGTCATCAGAGGGCTCAGAGGAAGCTCCGACTTCGGTTATGAGATCCAGCTATCTCAGATCTACGATGAATTCTACAAGGGCAGGGTCCAGACGCTCTACCTGATGACCTCGCCTCAGTATTCATATATCACGTCTTCTATCGTACGCGAGAACTTCATGCTCGGGGCTGACGTATCCGACTGGGTCCCGAAGGAAGTCCTTCCGCTGATGAAAAAGTATTATAAGGGGGAAAAGAAATGAACGTATTGGAGCTTTTGGACGAACTTGAAGAAGTCATTCAGATGGCGCCTTCTGTGCCCGTAGTGAGAAAGGTGATGGTCGATCCCAACGAGATCCTCGAGATCGTAAAGGACATCAGGCTCGAGCTTCCCGATGAGATCCAGCAGGCCCAGTATATAAGAAACGAAAGGACCAGGATCCTGGACGAGGCCAAGTCCGAATACGAGTCCATAATCAAGGAAGCAGAGGGCAAGGCCAACGCCCTGATCGAGAACGACGAGATCACCCTGAAGGCGAAGACCAGGGCCGAGGACATCCTGAAGAAGGCCAGCGAGAACTCCGCCATCATGAAGATGAGCATCCTCGACTACACCGACAACATGCTCTACAACCTTCAGGAGAAGGTGGACCAGCTCTACGGCGTTTACTTCACCGATATGTTCGACGAGCTGCAGCACACCTTCGAGAAGATCAATTCCAACCTCTCAGCCAGCCGCAACGAAGTCAAGGACCAGATCTACAAGTCCCAGATGGAGAAGGACGAGAACAAATAGTCGATGAAGGCAGCCGGCATAATCTGCGAATTCAATCCGCTGCATAACGGTCATAAGTACATTCTGGACAGCATCCGAAGAGATCTTTCTTTGGATGCTGTCGTTTGCGTTATGAGCGGCGATCTGGTCCAGCGGGGAGGTCCCGCGGTGATGGACAAGTTCCAAAGGGCCCGGTGCGCGGTCAGCTGCGGCGCGGATCTGGTGCTGGAGCTTCCGGCCTATCATGCGGGCCAGGGCGCCAGGGAATTCGCTCTTGGAGGCGTCAGGACCCTGCAGGGACTGGGATGCATAGACTTTTTGTGCTTCGGGAGCGAGAACGGAAGCTCCGATGATCTGAGACGGACCGCGGAGAAGCTGGTCTCCTCGTCGGATCTCATCGATGAACGCATATCCTCCCACCTGGCGGAGGGCGTCTCTTATCCCGCGGCGTATGAGGCTGCCTGCGGGGAGCTCGGCATCTCCATACCGACCCTTCCCAATGACATTCTTGCTCTTGAGTATATGAAGGCCTCGGTCTCATCAGGGGCGGACTGGTCGTTCCACGCGGTAAAGAGAGCCGGAGCGGGCCATGACAGCCGGGAGATCTGCGGATCCATCGCCTCGGCCTCCGCGGTAAGGGAACTGATGATCTCGGGAAATACTGAAGAATGGAAGGGACTGGTCCCGGCCTGCACCATCCTTGCGGCAGAGCAGGGGGGCACGCTGGGAACGGAGGAAATAAGAAGATATTTCGACCTGGCCAGATATCTTCTGCTGACCTCTTCCTCCGAAAGGCTCGC
>JAFRQL010000032.1 GCA_017428655.1 Bacillota bacterium
CGCGGATGGCGCCGCCGATGCAGGTGGCCGCGCCGCCGAAGGGCTCGATCTCGGTGGGATGGTTGTGGGTCTCGTTCTTGAACAGGAGCAGCCAGGGCTCGGTGACACCGTCCACGTCCACGTTGATCTTGACGGTGCAAGCGTTGATCTCCTCGGACTCGTCCAGCTTATCCAGCTTTCCGGCCTTCTTGAGATACTTCACCGCGATGGTTGCGATATCCATGAGGCAGACGGGCTTGGTCCTTCCCAGCTCCTTTCTGACCTCCATATAGTGGTCGTAGGCCTTCTGGAGCAGTTCATCCTCGAAGGTCACGCTGTCGATGATGGTGCCGAAGGTGGTGTGGCGGCAGTGGTCAGACCAGTAGGTGTCGATCATGCGGATCTCGGTGATGGTGGGATCCCTGTGCTCAGACGCGAAATACTGCTGGCAGAACTTAATGTCGCCCAGGTCCATGGCAAGGCCGTAGTCCCTGATGAAGGCGGCCAGTCCCTCTTCGTCAAGAGAGGTGAAGCCGGTCAGGGTCGCCACCTCGGTGGGGATATCGTAGTTTACGACAAGAGTATCGGGCTTCTCAAGGGAAGCTTCTCTCGACTCCACCGGGTTAATGAGATACTTCTTGATCTCCGCGACCTCTTCATCGGTGAGGTCGCCGTAAAGGGCGTAGACCTTGGCGGACCTTATGAGAGGTCTCTCCTGCTGGGATATGATCTGGATGCACTGGGCAGCGGAATCCGCCCTCTGGTCGAACTGGCCGGGCAGGTACTCTACAGCGAACACCACGGCGCCCTCAAGATCTGGCTCCTCGCAGGCGTTGTCCACCTGAGGCTCCGAAAAGACCGTCCTGACCGAATGGTCGAAAAGCTCGCTGCTGATGTTCTCGGCGTCGTAGCGGTTGAGCACCCTCACCTTCTCGAGCCCCTTGATATTGAGCAGGTTCCTTGCTTCAGAGAGCAGGCCCTCAGCCTCTGCAGCGAATCCTTCCTTCTTTTCTACGAATATCCTGTGGACCATTTTATCCCTCCAACGCCTTCAGCGCTCTTGCTCCGATGTCACTGCGGTAATATGCGTTCTCAAAACTGATCTGACGGGCCATACCGTAGGCCGCATCGACCGCCTTTTTCAGGCTGTCCCTTACAGCCACCGCGCCGAGGACCCTGCCTCCGCTGGTCAGCAGCTTTCCGTCCTCCAGCACCGCCCCTGCGACGTATACGTTGTCCGCGATCTCTTCGGGGATCGTCAGTTCAAAGCCCTTCTTATAAGAGACCGGATAGCCTTCTGAGGCCATGATCAGGCAGCAGGCCGACTTATCGCTGAATCTCACTTCGGTCTCAGCCAGCTTTCCGTCGGTGACCGCGGTCATAACGGTTAGAAGATCGCTCTCCAGAAGGGGAAGGACCACCTGGGTCTCGGGATCGCCGAACCTGCAGTTATATTCGATGACCTTGGGCCCGTCCTCGGTGATCATCAGGCCGAAGTAAAGGCATCCCTTGAAGGTCCTGCCCTCCTTCTTCATGGCCCTTATGGTCGGGAGGAAGATCTCGTCCATGCAGCGCTGAGCGACGTCCTTGGTGTAATAGGGGTTGGGAGCTACGGTACCCATGCCTCCGGTGTTGAGGCCGGTGTCCCCGTCCCCTGCCCGCTTGTGGTCCATGGACGAAACCATGGGCACTACGGTCTCGCCGTCGGTAAAGGACAGGACCGAGACCTCCGGACCGGTGAGGAACTCCTCGATGACGACCTTTTCGCCGCTCTTTCCGAATTTTTTGTCCTCCATCATTGACCTTACGGCCTCTTCAGCCTCTTCTCTGGTCTGGGCGATGATGACGCCCTTTCCGAGAGCCAGGCCGTCGGCCTTTACCACGGTGGGTATGGGACAGGTCTTCACGTATTCCAGGGCTTTGGCCATGTCGTCAAAGATCTCGTACCTGGCGGTGGGGATGCCGTACCTCTTCATGAGATCCTTGGAGAAGGCCTTGCTGCCTTCGATGATGGCGGCAGCCTTGGTGGGGCCGAAGCATCTGACGCCTTTTTCCTCGAGGGCGTCGACAGCTCCCATGACGAGAGGATCGTCCGGCGCCACGACCGCGTAATCTACGTTGTTTTCCACCGCGAATCTCACGATGCCGTCGATATCGGTGGCCTTTACTGGGACGCAGACCGCGTCGGCCGCGATGCCGCCGTTGCCGGGCAGAGCGTAGATCGTCTCGACGGTCTTGTTCTCTTTAAGTTTTTTGATTATAGCGTGCTCTCTTCCGCCGCCGCCCACTACGAGAAGTTTCATTGATGCTCCTTTATAACTGACTAATGATGGAAAAGCCTCATGCCCGTGAAGGAAAGGGTCATGCCGTACTTGTTGCAGCAGTCGATGACGGCGTCGTCCCTGATGGAACCGCCGGGCTCCGCCACATAGCTGACCCCGCTCTTCTTCGCCCTCTCGATATTGTCGCTGAAGGGGAAGAAGGCGTCGGACGCAAGGGCTACGCCGGTGATGGAATCAAGATATGCTCTCTGCTCTTCCTGAGTGAAGGGCTCGGGCTTCTCGGTGAAGTACTTCTCCCAGTTTCCGTCCTGGCAGAGGTCCTCTTCGTTCTGGTTGATGTATCCGTCTATGGCGTTGTCCCTGTCGGGCCTGCCGAGACCGGGCTTGAACGGGAGAGCCAGGACCTTGTCGGCCTGTCTGAGGAACCAGGTGTCTGCCTTGCTTCCGGCAAGTCTGGTGCAGTGGATCCTGGACTGCTGACCGGCTCCTACGCCGATAGCCTGTCCGTCCACGGCATAGCAGACCGAGTTGGACTGGGTATACTTGAGGGTGATCAGGGCGACGATCAGGTCTCTCTTGGCGCTGTCGGGCAGGACCTTGTTCTCGCTGACCAGGTTCTCCAGAAGAGCCTCGTTGATCTTGAAATTGTTCCTTCCCTGTTCGAAGGTGACGCCGAAGACCTGCTTGCGCTCCTGGACCTCGGGCACGTAGTCGGGATCGATCTTCACCACGTTGTAGGTGCCGTTCCTCTTGGCCCTGAGGATCTCGAGAGCCTCGGGCTCGTAGCCGGGAGCGATGACGCCGTCGGAGACCTCGCGCTTGATGAGCTTTGCGGTGGTCACGTCGCAGACGTCGGAGAGAGCGACCCAGTCGCCGAAGGAGCAGAGCCTGTCGGTGCCTCTCGCCCTTGCGTAGGCGCAGGCGAGGAGTGAATCGTCAAGGCCCTTGACGTCGCTGACGAAGCAAGCCTTCTTGAGCTTTTCGGGAAGGATGGTCCCTACCGCTCCGGAGGTGGGGCTGACGTGCTTGAAGGACGCGGCAGCGGGAAGTCCGAGGGCTTCCTTCAGCTCCTTTACCAGCTGCCAGGAGTTGAGAGCGTCGAGGAAATTGATATATCCGGGACGGCCGCTGAGGATCTCGACGGGAAGGTCGCTTCCGTCAGCCATATAGATCTTCGCGGGCTTCTGATTGGGGTTGCACCCGTATTTGAGTTCGAATTCTTTCATTTTTCTTTCTTCCTGACTACTGATATTTGTTGACGATCCTGTCCTCGTAGGCGCCGGTCTTAAGATCGGTGTAGCGGACGTAGAGGGATATCTTGTTGTTCTCGTCGAGAGCGTCCCAGAGCTTTTCGGTGAAGCAGTCGATGCAGTCCATGGTCATTATCCTCTCGGGCTCGCCCTGGAAGGTGGGGATGGGATCGCCGTTGCAGACGTAGGTGTGGATGAAGTGAGCAAGACCGGCCTTGGCGGGATAGCTGAAGGTGTAGCGGGCGCAGTCGGTGCCCTCCGGGTCGATGCTCTTGAGGATGCTCATCTCGTAGCTCATGCCGCAGTTCTCAAAGGTCACCACCGAACTGATCCTCGGGGTGAGGTTGGGAGCGTCGGGCTCGAACTGCCTGCTCTCCAGTGCCCTGCTCATGGTATTTCCCGCGGCGAGACCGTCATAGATGGTGTCGGTCTGATCGCCGTTGGTGACGATGAGCCTGTTCTCAAAGGATCTTACGGCCGCGTAGATGATCAGGCTGGGATCCTCCACCTTGGAAGCGTCGAAGGGCTCGGTGAAGAGCTCGTCTCCCTTTTTCACGAAGACGCGGTTGCGGGAATTGGCGCTCCTTCCCATGATGAAATAGGCCGAGACAGCCTTGGTCCCGTCCGGGGTCATGCCGGAGATGATGCCTCTTCCGACGTAAGAATTGCCCTTTATGAGCTCTGAAATATCGTTGATCTTGTAGATATCCATGGGTGTCATTCCCCTCTCTCTGCTCTTTCTTTTCTCAGCTTTTCGCTGACCTGCTGGACAGCCGCCGGGAGCAGCTTCCATTCGGCCTGCTCCATGACCCTTCTCTGAAGGATCTCCGGCGTATCCCCTTCCATGACCTCGACGGCCTTCTGCAATATGATCTCGCCTCCGTCGGGGACCTCGTTGACGAAGTGGACGGTGGCGCCGGTGACCTTGACTCCCTTGGCGAGAGCGGCCTCGTGGACCTTGAGCCCGTAAAAGCCCTCGCCGCAGAAGGACGGTATGAGGGAGGGATGGATGTTTATGATCCTGTGGTCCCAGCGGGCGGTGAACTCCGGTCCAAGTATGGCGAGAAAACCGGCAAGGACGATCAGGTCAACGGACCTTTCTTCAAAAAGGCTGTTCAGACGGGCTTCGAAGCCCTCCTGGCCCCCCGCCTCCTTCTTGCTGACGAAGACCGCCTCGATGCCGGCGTTCTTCGCCCTTTCAAGAGCGTAGGCGCTCCTCCTGTTGGACACGACGAGGACGATCTCCCCGTCCTTTATGATGCCGCTCCTCTCGGCGTCGATGAGGGCCTGAAGATTGGTCCCTCCGCCGGAGACCAGCACTGCTATCCTGGTCCTGCGTTCCATCTACTGCTCCAGTATGATCTTGTCCTCTGACTTTACGATCTCGCCGGCCTTGTATGCTTCGACGCCCTCGGTCCTGAGGATCTCAACGGCCTTTTCGCACTGGGCGGCGGGGACGATGACCACCATGCCTACGCCCATGTTGAAGGTGTTGAACATATCCCTGTCGGAGATGGCGAAGCCCTTAGCCGCGCTCTCGGCCTGGATTGCCTTGAACACGGGCAGGACCTTTACGTCCGAGACCCTGATCTTAGCGCCAAGGCCGTCGGGGATGCTCCTGGGAACGTTCTCGTAGAAGCCTCCTCCGGTGATGTGGCTGATCCCCTTGACGTCGCAGCTCTCGAGGACCTTGAGGACCGGCTTGACGTAGATCTTGGTCGGCGTGAGCAGCACCTCTCCGATGGGAGTATCCCCCAGGAGCTCAGCTGCCTGCTTGTCCTTCATGACCTCTCTTGCCGGAGCCTTGAGGTCGATGTTCTCCACGTCAAAGACCTTGCGGACCAGGGAGTATCCGTTGGAGTGGACGCCGGTGGAGGGCAGCGCGATGACCGCGTCTCCCGGCTCCATCCTCTTATTGTCTATGATAGACTTCTTGTCGGCGATGCCCACTGAAAAGCCCGCCAGATCGTAGTCGTCGGCGGTCATGGTCCCCGGATGCTCGGCGGTCTCCCCTCCTATGAGGGCGCAGCCGGCCTGGACGCAGCCTTCGGCCACTCCGCTGACCAGCTCTGCGACCTTGACCGGGTCGTTCTTTCCGATGGCGATATAATCGAGGAAGATGATCGGCTTGGCGCCGCAGCAGATTATGTCGTTGACGCACATGGCGACGCAGTCGATGCCGACCGTGTCGTGCTTGCCCATCAGCTGGGCGATGCGCTGCTTGGTGCCTACGCCGTCGGTGCCGGAGACCAGGATCGGTTCCTCCATGCCCCTGACGTCGGGAGCGAACAGCCCCCCGAAGCCTCCGATATCGGAGACGACGCCGGGGATGAAGGTGCGCTCCACGTGCTTTTTCATCAGCTTTACGCCTTCATAGCCTGCTTCGATATCGACTCCCGCAGCCGCGTAGGCTTCGGATCTGGATTTGCTTCTCATTGATGACTATTCCTTTCCGTTCCAGCAGTAGGTGCAGAGCTCGCAGGGATCCAGGCCGATGGCCTTTATGACCCCTTCGAGGGACTGGAACTCGAGCGATGAGAAGTGGAATTTATCCGCGATGGCCTGGCGGAGCTTTCTGCCCCTCTCGGTGGTGCCGTCGCTGTATTCGTCGATGTACTTGAGGCCTTCTTCGCCTTCCAGCTCG
This sequence comes from Bacillota bacterium, assembly GCA_017428655.1. Lineage (GTDB taxonomy): Bacteria > Bacillota > Clostridia > Peptostreptococcales > Anaerovoracaceae > RGIG2707. Next base: position 6,156 of record JAFRQL010000032.1, read on the forward strand.
ACGATGATCCTGCGTCCGAGAAGCTCCATCTCGCTGTTGGAGCGGGAGAAGTTGAGGAACTTGCAGGCGTACATGATCGGGGGACAGGCGGACCTCATGTGGACGGACTTCGCCCCGTTGTCGTAGAGGAACTCTACGGTCTCTCTCAGCTGAGTACCTCTGACGATGGAGTCGTCGACGAAGAGGAGGTTCTTGTCCTTGATCAGTTCCTTGACCGGGATCTGCTTCATCTGGGCGATCTTGTCCCTCTCGTTCTGGTTGGGAGGCATGAAGCTCCTGGCCCAGGTCGGAGTGTATTTAATGAAGGCTCTGGCGAAGTGCTTGCCGGACTCGTTGGCGTAGCCGATAGCGTGGGGAGTTCCGGAATCGGGTACTCCGCCCACGTAATCGATGTCCTCAGCAAGGCCGTTCTCTCTGTCGGAGGCCGCCATTATGGCGCCGTTGCGGTAGCGCATTGCCTCGACGTTGATCCCCTCGTAGTTGGAGGTGGGATAACCG